>JAITRG010000229.1 GCA_031288515.1 Tannerellaceae bacterium | reverse complement strand
TGCAACAAATCTGAAAGCTGAAAGGAGAAGTGAAAAAGTATCGTTTAGCAGGGGAGTTTTCCTGTTGAAAAAGCAGTTCCCGGGCCGGTATCAGGTTTAACTTCTTTTTTCGCGCGTTTTTTAATCTGTTAAAGTAGAAGTATGAACAATTACAGATTTTTCTCTGTTGGCGAACCGTCATACAACCTTAATAACGGCAGTTATGCCGTCTTATCTTTGCGCTATCGCAAATTGAGCGGACATTACGGGGCTTTCAGGATTACAACTCTTTTGCAAAGGACAAAAGCGTTTCGGCAAAGTGTTCCCAAGTGAGGAGGGATTTTTCTTTTCGGATGTTTGAGATAAATATATTTTTATCCTTATGGAAGAATTGCTGGATGGTTTCGGCGATAGATGTTGCGCTTATTTCCGGGATTATTAATCCTGCTCCGGGTTTCTCGATGCTTTCTTTCAAGCCTCCGGTATTTGTTGCTATTAAAGGGAGTTCAAAATGATAAGCTATCGATGTTATGCCGCTTTGTGTGGCCGAACGATAGGGTAAGACACAAACGTCTGCGGCCGAAAAGAATAAGGGCACTTCATTATCGCTGATATACCTGTTAAATACCTTTATCCGTTCAGGGTGGTTTGCCTTTTTTATCCGTTCATCGTATTTGTCAAAACTGCCATAGGCTTCTCCTGCTATGATAAGTTGATAGCTATCGTCTAACAGGCTTACCGCATCAATCAATAAATCCAATCCTTTGTAATCACGTATTAAACCAAAAAACAGGATTGTCTTTTTATTGACGTCTGTCCCTAAGGCTTCTCTGGCTTTTGCGGTTTCTACTTTGTCTCCGAAATGGTTGTATAACGGGTGGGGTTTAAGAATCGATCTGGCTTTTGGGTGTAATAATAATAAATCATCCCGTACGGCCCCGCTCATGGCTATAAAGCCATCGTTTTGTTTAAGAAACCAGGTAGTCAACGCTTTATCAAAGAACTTTTGTTCGTGAGGTATTACATTATCTAATATCGTAATCGTTTTTGTCCCGTTTTTTCTGACGCTACCGGCAACAACGCCCAAAGACGGAGCGAAGTACGACATCCAATATTTCATAAGTAAGATATCGGGTTTTTCTTTTTTTATTTGTCCGGCTGCACTCAGATAAGTAAAAGGATTTGCCGTGTCAAGAACCGGTATACTTTTAACAGGAAGCGCATTGTCGCCGGCAGTTATATACTGTGTCTTGCCCGGGAAGAGAAAATCCGGGTATTGCCTTCTGAAGGTATATGGGCATACGTCATTCTCCTTTTTTAATGCCTCATATAAGTTGGCGTTAAACTGGGCAATTCCACCGCGAAAGGGATAGAAGGCAGATAGCATCGCTATTTTCATAGATCAATCTTTATCTAAATGTTTTGCAAAAGTAAGTATATCGGGATAATATCCCTGTATGTTGAGACGGGCAATTTCTTCCGGTTTGTATTTGTTTCCAATCAGAATCGCCGGGATGCCGGCCTTTCCGGCAAATTGCATATCCGTGATACTATCCCCTGCCAGCAGGCTTTTTGAAAAATCTATTCCGGGGAAATCCTGTTTCGCCTGCAAGGCCATCCCTATATTCGGCTTTCGGTTCATACTGTCTGCGTTGGTATCCGGGCAGTAATAAATCTTATCAATCCTGCCGCCTTCCGATGTAATCATGCGAAGCATAAAGGTATGAATTTCGTCTAATTGCTTTAAAGTCATCAAGCCTCTTCCCACCCCCCGCTGATTCGTTACGATAATCAGATAAGTAAATAAAGAGGAGAGGATTTTCAGCGCTTCCAGCGAGCCTTCCATAAAAACAAACTCATCAACAGACTTTACATAATCTCCTTTCCGTTGAATATTGATTACGCCGTCTCTGTCTAAAAATAACGTATTATACGGTTTTATATTTTCCATCCCTGAAATCTTTCTGAGCCCGGGCGTAATCTTCGGGAATCCCTATATCGATAAAATAGCCATCCGATAAGAAACCTGAGAGGACGCCGTCTGATACCTTTACTTCAAAGAAGGCTTTTTCCAACGAAAATTTTTCAGGAAACAAGTCCAGCGCTTCTTTTTTTATCAAATAAGTCCCCCCGTTAATCAAACCCGACTCGCAATATTGTTTCTCAAGAAAACGAATAATTCGGCGCGATATATCATCTACTTCTACTATGCCATACCGGCTGAACTTTTCCATTCGTTTGAGCGCCAGGGTTGCTGTCGCTTTTGTCTGTTGATGCAAATCCAGCATGCCGGCATAATCTACCTCTAAAAAAGTATCTCCGTTAAGGATAAAGACATCCGGTTCTTCGACTTGGGGCAAGGCATGCCTGACGGCCCCTCCTGTCTTAAGCGGTTCTTTTTCTATTACAAAGGATATCCGCATGGAGAATGAAAGCGTATCCAGCCATTCCTCTATGGCTTCATGTTTGTATCCCAACGATAAAATGATATGGCTGAAACCGGCTTTTTCTAACGTAGCAAGTAAATAATAAAGAAAGGGCTTTCCTGCCACAGGAGCCATACATTTGGGAACATCGGACACAACGCTCCGCAAACGGGTTCCCATCCCTCCGGCTAAGATGATAGCTTCCACAGGTTGTTTTATTGTTGCTTTACCGTCCATGTCGTTAATCCTTTTTTTGAAAATTCAAATTGTTGCACGTCTCCTATTTTCATTTTTATTAATGCTTCCGCCACTTTGTAACATGTATTCCCCGGGCAATAGAAGAACATAAATCCGCCTCCGCCCGCGCCGGATATCTTACCCCCCAACGCTCCATTAGACATAGCCGTTTCATAGATATGGTCAATAAACTCATTGGAGATATGTCTGGCCATTTTCTTTTTATTCGCCCAGCTTACGTTAAGCGCCTTACCCAGTTCCCAAAGCTCCTCGCGTAAAAGACAATTCTTCATACGGAAAGCTTCTTCTTTTACCTTGTGCATGGCTTCCAGCGATTCGTTTTTCCTTTTTACATTTTCTACCTGCTCTGCGATAATATGTCCGGAAATACGTTGTTGCTTTGTGTAAAAAAGAACGGTATTCATCGCCCACTCCTGCAAAATATCATAACTAATCCTGAGCGGGTTGACAATCACCTTATCATCCTCCAGGAACTCCATAAAATTCACACCCCCGAATGTAGCGGCATACTGGTCTTGCTTACCGCCTGCCATTTGTAAGTCAATCCGTTCTATCTCATAGGCATAATGGGCGATATCATATTTTCCGAGAGGGAGTCTTAGCCATTCCGTATAAGCCCCTAAAATAGCTACCGCCAGGGTAGACGATGTGCCAAGCCCCGATCCGGAAGGTACGTCCATCGAAGTTGTCAACTCCAAAGAGAGAGGTTGTCCGTTATTGTATTTCGAGACAATCGAATTATAAATACCCCGTTGAAGAAGCAAATGCCCGTCGAGCGGTAATTGACTGACCGCATCAAACTCTTCCACAATATTTTCGTTCACATGTACAAAACGCGCTTTCCCCGTCGTAAGAGGTCGGATGGTAGCATGCGCGTATAAGTTAATCGTTACATTTAAAATCGCTCCGCCATAGATATCGGAATAAGGGGAGACATCCGTCCCGCCTCCTGCAATACCCAATCTGAAAGGGGCTTTACTTCTGTATAGCATGCTTATTTATTTCTTAAGTATTGAATAGTTAATTAATCCGATTTTGTTCAGAAAGTAGCAAAAAGATACTTTTAAAACGCCCAATCCATAGATGGTACTGTTTTTCAGATTAATGGAAGACGCTTCCTTGAAATATTTCGTGGGACATGTAATTTCCGCTATTTCATACCCTTTGTCTGTTATCTGCGCGATAATCTCATTATCAAAAACAAAATTGTCCGAGCATTTATTAAAAGGTATGCTTTTCAATACATTGCCAGAGAAGGCTCTGTAGCCTGTATGATACTCTGCTAATTTATTACCCATCAATAGATTCTGAATAAAGGTAAGTCCTCTGTTCGCGATGTATTTATAAACAGGCATCCCTCCCCGTAAAGCTCCTTTTCCCAGTATACGGGAGCCAAACACTACCTCGTATACCTCATTTGCTATTAAGTAGATCATTGAATGTAGAAGCAACGGGGTATATTGATAATCGGGATGGAGCATCACTACAATATCCGATCCTATCTCGAGCGCCTTATTATAACAGGTTTTCTGGTTTCCTCCATAGCCTTTGTTTTCATCATGCCTGATAATATATTCGATACCTAATTGTTTAGCCACATCAAGCGTATTATCCCGGCTATGGTCATCTACAAGAATGACATTATCAACAATATCAAATGGTATTTCACCGTATGTTTGTTTTAATGTTTTCTCTGCATTATATGCCGGCAAAACAACTGTTACAACTTTATCTTTTACCATATAATAATTTTATTTGAATTTCTCTATCGCTTTCTCCCTCTCAAACTTTAACAGATAGGTATCAGGATCAGGCAGGCGCATTACTACCGGGAATAATTCAAGATTGTTTTGTATGGCCGGATATAAGTATCTGTCGGTAGAACTGTAGCCTAATCGCTCAAATACCACATAATCTGTTTTTGAGTCTATCAACCCTTTAATGAGCGCCTTATCGTCTTCTGTCCATAAATAGGAAGAAACGGCTGTCTTGCCGAACATATAAAAAAGCATTGGTTTTCTGGAACAGACTACCGTATTTGCCGGTAGTTGTTTATGTACTTCTTCTGCTATCGCAAAATAATTCCGGTAATTGGGTGGATAGGGCGTATTATTTTCCGTATGTAACCGTTCCAACTTTGGATAAGAGAAGAATAGCACAACAAGCAATAGCCAGGGAGAGAATTGTTTGGCTATATTCATTTTCTTCATTCCTGCCGATAACGCCGTATACAAACCTGTCAGCAAGCCGGCTTCGAGAAAGGGCAGCAGCGGGGTGAGGTAACGGTTTTCACTTGGCGTACTGAACAGGGAGATAACGCCAAACGTTGCAAGGATATAAAACAAAAATAAATACCCGAGCCTGCCGAACCTCCATATGCCAATCCCTATCAAAGCAAATAAGAGAATAGCCATCCCCCACTCTCCTGTGGTTGTTGCGGCGTTGTAGTCTACAGAGGCGTAGGGCAGGATAGAATCAGGAACCGCTTTTGTAACCAGCATTTTGAATGTCTCAAGAAACCGGGCGAGTACCTCTCCTGCCCCTAATGTCCCTTCTTCCGGGCGCCAGGGATTAGACATGGCAATCATGCTCACATAACGGCTTTGCCCTACATCCGCTATCTTATTTCTAAGCGCCCATGGGAGTAAGCAAACAACAAAGCCTCCGGCAAAAGCAAGTAACTGTTTCCAACGCTTTGTAAATAAGAAGTATCCGATAACAGCGGCAGCCAGCGCTATACCCTGCGTACGAATATGGTAGGCATAAGCAACCGTTACGATAACCAAATAGAAATAAGGGTCTTTCCAAAAGGGCTTTTCTTCTTCCATTTTAGACAAAAGCCATAGGGATAGCACGGTGAAAAACAAGAAAGACATCTCGCTCATCATCATGGTGGAAAAATGTAATACCTGATAATTCAATAAGATAACGGCAGACGCCACGAAAGCCATGGCGTCAGGCAATTTATTTTTCCTGATAAAGAAAAAGAACAGAAAGGCAGACGCCAATAAAAAGAGTCCGTTTAAAACCTTCTGCGGGACAATACTATCCGTGAATATTCGTACCACAGACATCAACAAAGGATATCCCGGAGGAAATATATTAGACGGATTATGGGCTTCGTTCGTAATATCCGAATAGCCATGCCCGCCGGCAATAGAGGTTGCCAATACATAATATTCGGCATTATCCCCGTTCAAATCCAGCTTCTTGTTGAAAATATACGTGAATGTGATAAGGAAAAGAACGACTAATCCAATTGTATAGTAAATTATACGCGGCCCTTTCGTTAGCGGGTTTCCTTTCATGTTTTTCATTGCGCCTTTGATCAATACCGGTAATGATCCGCTTTGTATGGGCCGTCTACGGAGACGCCAATATAATCTGCCTGCTCCGGCGTTAACCGGGTAAGCTTAACGCCGATTCGTTCCAGGTGCAGCCGGGCTACTTCTTCGTCCAACCGCTTGGGAAGCCGGTAAACGCCTGCTTCATAATTCGTTTTCCATAAATCCATCTGGGCTAATACCTGATTGGTAAAGGAGTTGCTCATTACAAACGACGGGTGTCCGGTGGCGCATCCCAGATTTACCAAACGCCCTTCCGCCAATAAGAAAATACTATTCCCGCCCGGGAATGTATATTTATCTACCTGCGGCTTGATATTCGTATGTTTTATATTGGGGTAATTTACTAATTTGTCAACCTGTATCTCATTGTCGAAATGCCCGATATTGCAAACAATCGCCTGATCCGGCATTCGGGTTAAGTGGTCAATGGTGATAATATCCCTGTTGCCGGTAGTGGTAACAAAAATGTTTCCTTTTTTCACGGCTTCCTCCATCGTCGTTACTTCAAAGCCTTCCATCGCCGCCTGTAAAGCGCAAATAGGGTCTATTTCGGTTACAAGCACGCGGGCGCCGTACGAACGCATGGAATGAGAGCAGCCTTTCCCTACATCGCCATAACCGGCCACTACCGCCACTTTCCCGGCAATCATCACATCCGTAGCTCTTTTAATTCCGTCGGCCAACGATTCGCGGCAGCCATACAGATTATCAAACTTGGATTTCGTTACCGAGTCGTTCACATTAATAGCAGGTACCAGCAGTTCGCCCTTCTCCATCATCTGGTATAAACGGTGTACGCCCGTAGTCGTTTCTTCCGATACGCCTTTCATTTCAGCTATCGTACGATGCCAGCGTCCGTTGTCTTCCGCTAAGATACGGCGAATCGTATCCAATATTACCTGTTCTTCGCGGCTACTGCCTTTCCGGTTGATTGTTTCGGCGTCATTCTCCGCTTTATACCCCATATGTACCAGGAGGGAAGCATCGCCGCCGTCATCCACAATCATATGAGGCCCTTTTTCTCCGGGAAAACGAAGCGCCATATCCGTACACCACCAATATTCTTCCAGCGTTTCCCCTTTCCAGGCAAAAACCGGTACGCCTGTTGCAGCAATAGCGGCAGCGGCATGGTCTTGCGTAGAGAAGATATTACAACTTGCCCAGCGGACATCCGCTCCTAACTCAACTAATGTTTCAATTAACACTGCCGTCTGAATAGTCATATGCAATGAGCCGGTAATACGGGCGCCTTCCAAAGGCTTTTGTCTTTTATACTTTTTACGTATAGCCATGAGTCCCGGCATTTCGTGTTCAGCGATTTCGATCTCTTTTCTTCCGAATTCAGCTAAACCTGTGTCTGCCACTTTATAAGGCAGATTAGTTGGAAATAATTCTGACATAATAATTTTTATCTGTTTACAATAACAAAGATACGTAAAATCTTATATCATTGTTTGTTTTTGACTCCTTAGTTACTCCATGCGTTTACGCTACGACGCCACAAACCGCTTTAATGCGGTTCCTTCCCGGCAATCTTATCTACCACTACTGCAATTGCTCCGTCGCCCGTTACGTTACAGGCTGTGCCGAAGCTATCCATGGCGATGTATAAGGCAATCATTAATGCCAGGAGCGTATCGTTGAAACCGAGCATGCTTTGAAGTATTCCCAACGCTGCCATGATAGCGCCTCCGGGAACGCCGGGCGCCGCCACCATAGCGACGCCAAGCATCATGATAAAGCCGGCATAAACCCCTATGGTTACCGGTTCGCCTGCCATATACATGACGGCCATGGCGCAGGCTACGATCTTCATAGTACTTCCTGCTAAATGAATGGTTGCACAGAGAGGGATAACAAACACGGCTACGTTCTCGCGAATGCCGTTTTTTAAAGTTTGTTTCAGGGTTACGGGAATTGTGGCCGCCGAAGATTGTGTCCCAAGCGCCGTGGCATAAGCCGGAAGCATATTTTTCAACAGACGGAACGGATTCTTTTTGCCGATACTTCCCGCTATACTGAATTGTATCAACAATAATACTATATGTAATACAAATATTACGGCGATTACTTTCAGAAACATACCGATAATCCCCATCACATGCCCGCTGACTGCCATGTTTAAGAAAATGCCGAATATATGCAGCGGCAAAAGGGGGATGATCACTACTTCTATCAGCTTCGTTACAATATCCCTGAAATCAATAAAGAAGTTGCGTAAACCGGTTCCGGCTATGTTTGAGATGCCCAGTCCCAAAACAAAAGAAAGCAGCAGGGCCGTCATAATATCCATTAAAGGAGGCATCTCTACAGCAAAATAAGTAGTAAGCATAAAGTTCTCCGGATTGTCCATTGCCGTCAATTCCGTATCGGCAGACAGGATATGAGGGAATATCGCGGCGCTACTCAGGTAGGTAAAGAAACCCGAAAACAACGTAGACCCGTAAGCAATCAGCGTTGTTATGGCAAGTAGTTTGCCGGCTCCTTTTCCCAATTCGCCAATGGCAGGAGCTACAAGCCCTAAGATGATAAGCGGTATGGCGAACGAAAGAAAATTGCCGAACAACGAATTGAACGTAACGAAGATACGCGCCGCCGGAACAGGCAGGAACTGCCCAAACAGAATACCTCCGGCAATAGCGATAACCACTTTACCCAGTAACGATATTTTTATCTTTCTCTTTTTCATTTGTGTGGTATATTTTGTAGCCTAAAACGGCGACGATTATGCTCATCAACGGACTGATCAGGTTAAAAAAGCAATAAGGCAGATAGGTAAACGTAGAAACGCCGAGAACCGTAGCCTGCGTCAACCCACAGGTATTCCAGGGAACAAGCGGGGAGGTTACGGTTACGCCGTCTTCAATGGTACGGCTCAACAAACGGCTCTCATACCCTTTCTGTTTATATATATTCTTAAACATATTTCCTGTCAGCAGGATGGAGATATACTGGTCGGCAGTCATAACGTTCAAAAAAATGCCGGATACAACGGTGGAAGCCACCATATTGGCGCGGCGTTTCATAAAACGAAGAAATACGGACGTAATACTTCCTAACATACCGCTTGCCGTCATGGCTCCGCCGAAACTCATCGCGCAAAGAATCAGCCAGATTGTATTCATCATGCCGCCCATCCCGCTTGTAGATACCAAGTCGTTTAATGCGGGATTACCCGTCTCAATGTGCGTACTTCCATAGAACGAAATCAACAGCCCCTTAAATTTAGCTGCCGCGCCCTGTACTTCCGCTCCGGCTATTTTTTGCAAAATATCCGGCTGAAAAAACAAGGCGAAAATACCGGCCAAAGCAGCCGCAAGAAACAAGGTAACGACAGACGGCGCTTTCTTCGCAATTAATATACCTGTAATAACAGGTACGATCAATAACCAGAGAGAGATTGTAAAGGTCTCCTGCAGGGAGGCCGAATAGTTTACAATCTGTCCGGTAGTTGCAGGCTCATGCAAGAATCCGGCAATGGTGAAAATAATAATCGCAATCAGTATAGACGGGATCGTAGTAACCATCATATAACGGATATGCGTAAACAAAGGGGTATCCGTTACGGATGAGGATAAAATAGTGGTGTCGGATAAAGGAGAAACTTTATCGCCGAAATAAGCGCCCGAAATAATAGCCCCGGCAATCCAGGCATCCGGGAAACCCTGCGCCTGCCCTACCCCCAATAAGGCAATACCGATAGTAGCAATCGTTGTCCACGAACTACCGGTCATAACCGAAACGACCGCACAAATAATACAAGTAGAAGCCAGGAAAATATTCGGATGGATAATCTGCATCCCATAATATATTAATGTAGGGACAATACCGCTGATCATCCAACTACCGGACAGGGCGCCGATAATCAGGAGTATAAAAAGGGCGACGGCTACTCCCGATATATTATTCACTACCGCAATTTCTATTGCCCTCCACTTCACGTTGCAATATACGGTAGCGATCACGCAACAGACAGCCGTAGCGATCAGCAATACAATCTGGCTCCCGCCTTCCAACGCATCGCTTCCGAATAGCTTTATCGTAACAAAAAGTAATCCCGCCAATACCAAGACAGGCGTTAAGGATAATAAAAGAGAAGGTATCTTAACAGGATGCTCGCTCATTTTCATACTATAAAAAATGCAAAGATAAAGAAATTGCCTTACTTTTGCTTCATTATTAAAATAAACATAACCATGGGAAACTTTTTCAAATCATTGTTTTCATCTTCTCAGGCGGAGGAAGCGCCTGAGAAGATTTCCAGAAACGACAAAAAAAACTTCGATATTTTTAAATACGACGGCATCCGCGCCCAGCAAATGGGGCGGCTCCCGTATGCTATCAAATGCTTTACCGAGGCGCTAAACATTCAGGATGATTTTGAGACGATGAACTATCTGGTTATCGCTTATACGAACAGTCATGAATTTGAAGAGGCGCTGGAAGTGGTTAATCGTATGGTAAGTCTCGAACCCGGCAATATAACTCCTTACCTCACCCGCACCAATATCCTTTTATTAATGAAGAAAGGAGAGGAGGCGATAGCAGACTGCCTGAAGGCGCTTGAACTGGAAGAGAATAATCCGCTTGCCTGGTTTCTGCTGGGAAAAGCCAAAAGGATAGCCAATGACCTGGCAGGAGCCATAGAAGGCCTGACAAAAGCCCTGTCGATTAAAGACGATTTCACAGACGCTTATTTACTGCGTTCCGAAATCTTATTTGAAACAAACCAACCCGGAGAGGCATTGCCTGATGTAGAAAAAGCCATTGAATTAGCGCCCGATGAAGAGTCCGCTTATCTGTTAAGAGGGCAAATACACGATAAATTAAACGACTTTTCAGCAGCCGCAGACGATTATAATCGAGTATTAGAATTAAATCCGTTTAATACAGACGCCTTCATGTTTTTAGGCGCTTTATTGATTAGCGCGGGGAATCCCGACGACGCCATTCAATGCTTCAACGAAGCCATCGAACTCAAACCCGATTTTGCCAACGCATACAGCGAACGGGCCAAAGCCAAAGCATTAAAAGGAGATAGAGAAGGGGCGGCAGCCGATATAAAAACAGCCGGCGAACTGCATCCCGAAGGCGAACTGCCTGTTGCCCAATCCAATTTTGAAGATATGTATAAAGGGGGTATTTATTAAAAAAACCTCCAAACAATGTCTGGAGGTTTCCGTTTACTTTTCCGTTGTTGGGAAAGCGGTAATTCGCAGACGGGCGGCTCCCATGGGGACTAACGTTATTTCGTCTAAGGAGGTTGCCTTTCGGGCGCTTTCGTAAGGTAAAACGCTGCAAAGACCATACTCGTCGATACCCCATCCGGGAATCAGGCGTCCTTTAGCTTTGAACTCGATGGGTACATTGTCTAATGTGAACGGATTATTGTCTGCCGGCCAGGACTTGCGCCGGATCATCATTGTCATATTGTTTGCCAACGCATAATTCCAACTGCTTGCCGGGTGGATTTCGAAGGTCGGCCATTGGGAAGCGTCGGCGCCTTCCTGCCACTTCGAGTCCCGGATAGCTGTTTCGCGACTATCCAGCGATTTGTAATCCTCTTCGATTTTCAGCGACAAGGTAAGCGGGCCATAGTCTACGCTGACACTGTTTTTATTGACCTGCCACGTCCGGGTAGAAAGAACCATCGGGATATGGAACAATAGCTTATCGCCCTCTTTCCACTCACGCTCGACGCGTACATAAGCTCCGGGCGTTAATGTTGCATTCACTTTCTCTTCATTAACATATAGAGAGGTTTGTTTACACCAGGAGGGGATGCGAAGATACAATGGGAACGTTACTTGCTTCGGCGTACTGATGGTAAAACGGATACTTTCTTCGAAGGGATAAGTTGTTTCTTCGTGCAAAGTAATTTCGGTACCGTCTCCTACCCTGGCGGTTACCCGGCATGTGTTGAATAATACGGCCGCCAAACCATTATCGGGCGTCGCCAGAATGAGATGCTCGGCGTAATACGGCCAGCCAAAACCATGATTATGCTGGCAACAACGACTGCTAAAGGGATTCATTGCCAGGAAGGGCCCTCTGTTATCAATGCCCGGATGATGATTTTTCGTATCGCTTATCACATGGTTGGGGCTGGTGATATAACGTAACGCTTTATAATCGGGCATTATAGACGCCGGATAACTATTGAAGGCAACGTCTTCCAGGTTTTCAGCCCAATACGGGTCGCCGGTAATCAGCAGCATGATCTCGTCTGACGCCATTTGTTCTACAAAACCACAGGTTTCGGTTCCCTGCCGGGGATCGAAGAAGCCGATGCGGGCATTTTCGTCGGCTCCGAACATACCGCCGGGCGCTTGTCCGAAGGCTCTGCGTATCAGGCTTTGTACATTATACGTAGCTTCCAGCATGGCGGAGTCTCCTGTAAAGAGGAAATAAGTAGCCGGTTCGCGGAAACATTGGGCGACGTTCACATTGTGCCAGTTGGGTAATTGGGTAGACTTTGTCCAGTCTGCCGTATTACGGTGTATCTTTTCTCCCAGTTCCAACAAGCGCTTATCTCCTGTCTGGTTGTAAAGCCAGGCGACAGACCAGAGGTTATCCCCTCCCCGACTGTTTTCCCAATAGCTGTAAAGGAAATCTTCGTCGGGTACGGTTAAGAGATAGCGGGAATACTTTGTCATAAAGTCAATCACCCTGTTGTCATGCGCATATTCATAGTAAGATTGCATAATCCACAGTACAATCATGTTCGGCCAAAAGTCCTGTTTACCGTCATTCAACTGTATGGGGCCAAAGTTGCCGTCCGGGCGTTGGCTATTTAATATATGTTCAATCCAGAACGACGTCTCTTCAAGCATGGACTCATCTTTCATAAGATAAGCCAGGTTTCCGTATCCCCTCAACCAATAAGGGACTTCTTCCCAACCCCATTGCCCGCCTGTCTTCAACCAGGCGTTATCTCCCTTCTGAAGCCAGGCGCTTATCTCGCCTAAATGACCGTTCAGTCCATCTTTCTGCAACTCTAACTGCCGGCGAATCCATCCTCCCGGTTCAATACTGCCTGCCGGTAACTTTATAAATTGAGCCGGTTGCAGTGGCGCCCGGTTGGCTACATAATAATCGTTCGATACTTCTGTAGCCAATCTTTTTACAATCGTTATTCCTTCGTCTTGCTTTTCCGCACACGAAGAAAGCGCCAGGGTTATACAAGTTAGCAGAGTTATCGGCAACCGTTTCATGCTATCTGGATAATTCGTCGATTACTTCCCGGTTGGCTTTGCGCACGTCGGCTTCATTGATCTTTACCTCCTTGCGGTCGTATGTCATCAGGCCGTTTACTTCTCCTTCCACATCGGTTGTCTGTGTATAAACGGCTGCCGAGAAGCCGCGTTTCACCATGTCTTTAAGTTCTTTGGCATATTTCACGTATTCGGCGGTTACCTCGCTTACGCTCTTAAACTGGACGTATCCCCAGTTGCGTTTCTGCCACCAGAGATGTTCTTCCAACGGCAGGCCGATGCCTCCGTATTCGCCTAATACATTCACCCGTCCGGCGTCAAACAGGTACATGGACGGCCCGGGATAATTATGCAGGTCGAGGATGTCGCCACAAGGACGGTGATTACCGCCGCTGGCGGGATTTACCAAACGGGAAGGGTCGTAAGCGGCAGTCCATTCAACTACCTTTTCCGTATCGAACTGTCCCCAGGCTTCATTGAAAGGCACCCAAACGACAACCGAAGGATTGGAAATACACGCATCCATGATTTCCTTCCACTCCCGGTAATAATTGGCGACGGATTCGGCGGAACGTTTCTTGTCTGTCCCTCCATTATAGATTTGAGACGCCCAGTTATTACCCATATCGCCGCTCGGCATATCCTGCCAAACCAATATACCTTCTTTATCACAGTGATAATACCAACGGGCAGGCTCTACCTTCACGTGTTTACGGATCATATTGAAACCCCAGTCTTTTGTCTTCCTGATATCATAATGCAGGGCTTCGTCTGTCGGAGCGGTATACAACCCATCCGGCCACCATCCCTGGTCGAGCGGTCCGTAGTGGAAAAGGTCTTTGTTGTTCAGTTGCATGCGCATCAAGCCATTGGCGTCGCGTTTGGTTGATATCTTACGGAAAGCGGCGTATGATTTTACTTCATCTGTCACTTTGCCATTAGACGATACCGAAACATTCATATCGTACAGGTATGGATTCCGGGTATCCCACAGGGCAGGATTTTTAACGGTCAGGCGAAGTTCGTTGCCTTGCAGCCCTTTGGCGGAAGCAAGTACCTGCCCTTTATCCAACAGCTTTACTTCTATAATATCCGTTGAACAGCTTTGCGAGGTGGAAACCGTTACATTCAGCGAGCCGTTGTCAATGCAGGGGACAGACTTGATAGCCGTGATATGGTTGGCTGCCACCGGCTCCATCCATACGGTTTGCCAGATACCGGTAACCGGCGTGTACCAGATGCCTTCCGGATTGTTTACCTGTTTACCGCGCGGTTGATACCCTTTGTTAGTCGGGTCCCAAACGCGAACAACTACCGTATGTTTGGTCTTTCCGGCAAGGAAAGGCGTGATATCAAAAGAGAAAGGCGTATAGCCGCCCTGATGTGAACCGATCAGGACGTCGTTGATAAATACGTCTGCTTTCCAGTCTACTGCGCCAAAGTTCAACTTCACATTCTTTCCTTTCCAGGCAGAAGGAATGGCGAATATACGTTTATACCAAAGTTCGTTGGCGTCGCCCACTTCTTTCATCACGCCGGAGAGCGATGATTCGATCGCAAAGGGAACCAGTATCTTACCGTCGAAAGCCGAGGGTTCGGCTGCTCCGCGGGAAACGACGGCATACTCCCACAAGCCATTCAGGTTTATCCAGTCGCTGCGTTCTATCAGCGGGCGTGGATACTCCGGCAATACATTCTCCGGATTTACTTTTCCTGCCCAATCTGTTTTGATTTTATCACCGGCAGGTTTCCATTGTGCCTGCATGCCAAAAGCCATCAGCAAAGCACAGAATACAATTGTTATTCTTTTCATATGTAATAAATTAAGTTTCATCCATTCGCTCATCTATCTGTGTATACATTTTTATGCTTCCGTGTCCATAGAGCATATAGGAATTTTGTCGTACACTCTCTATAATGGCGATTGAGTTGTTAAATCAATCGCCATTATATACAATGGAATAGATTTATAAAAATCGTCAATATATAAATCTACGGTATATTCGCCCGGTTCATCGAATTTCATATTATTAATTGATATTGCCAATTGATAGATATATAAATCTCCATCTATGTGGCTTATATCAGCCGGAACAGTAAGCTTAGAAGATTCTGTTTCCTTGTCCCTGTTGTTTATCGTAAATGATAGTCTATATTTTCCTTCACTTCCTTTTTCGAAGCGAACCCTTACGGCTATATAGAAGGATGCTATAACCGGAAATTTGTCGGATGAGAGACTGTTAAATGTGCCAACAATGGTCATTTTTGATTGATTTACCTGAGCAAAATCGCAAATCGTAAACACTTCTATATCCATAATTTTATAAATTTTCGATTGATTCTTTCCCGTCATTTTCTTCTGCAATAGACGAAAGATGTTTTAATAGATTTCTTAAAGGCGCCTTAATCGTAGCTATACACCTGTTTCTTATTTTAAATTCTTGTACTTTATGCCTCCCGGAGTTATTGACTACATCAGATTTTATTTTTCTTCTGGTATCAATATAGACACTTATGGCATCAGCCTCCAACCGATCTCCCAATGATCGGTTGAAGTGATCGGTTCCCTCCTCCTGTTCTCCTTCATATTCTTTGACAATTTCAGCATAAGAATTCCAATCGCATTCATAAAGAGTCATTTGCTTCTTGATTTGGGGATGAATCTTTAATCCCTTCCAAAGAAATTTCCTGGCTTCTCCGTCAGTATGTTCCGCATCAATAGTATCGTTTATGTTAATAAGTTTTGTCATTGTTTATTCGATTGCCAATTTGTTAATACTTTCCGGATTGAATGAGAAAAGGGAAGATAAATCATTGACGCTGTAAACAGATTTTATGTATTTACTCAATTCTAAAGCCAACTTCAATTTTCCGACAGATGGAATTTCGGACTCATCCACCACATAATCGCTTTCATTGTCATCAATCATTTTATCAAAATCCTCTTCGGATATCGTCTTGTCAAGCATGTCGCAATATAATCTGAAATAATCGCGTTCGATAGTCCTGTTATTTATCGCCTTGATAAGCATTTCTATTGACTCGCGATATACTTTCCCTGAAAGAAGATCAAAAAAGTCATTGTTTTTTGTGAGTACAATCGCGTTGTATGAACTCTGTTCGCCGTTATCGGAGATTTCTTGTGCAACCATGCAGCATGAATCGGACATATATGTAATAACTGTAGCTTTATTAGCGTTTGTATCCTTTGCTTGCCAATATTCCGATGCTTGCATGGAATAATCTGTTTTCGTCTTTATATCGCTCATAATGGAATTTCTATTAAAATATATAATGCAAAACTAATAAAAATGTTTTATCAAACAAAAAAATCCATCCCGTCTGTTTTTGTTATTTTTGTACCATGAAGGATTTACATATACGACTGACAGCCGACGGTAGCCATACGTTGTTCATTCCCGGGATGGACGAACATTACCACTCGATAAACGGAGCCATACAGGAGTCATACCATGTGTTTATTAAAGCGGGATTGCTGCAAATGAAAAATAACGTGCGGATTCTGGAAATAGGCTTCGGTACGGGGTTAAATGCTTTTCTTACGTTGCTGCATACGGGTATTCCGGTAGAATATTATACGATCGAATTATATCCGTTGCCCCTTGAAATAATCCGCTCGCTTAATTATGGGAAAATTCTCTGCCCGGGGAAAGAAGAATTATTCCTCTCCCTGCATACTGCGGCATGGGATACGCCTGTAAAGATCAGCAGCCTGTTTACTTTACACAAGATACGGGGAGATAGCAATACGCGCACTTTACCAGGGAACACAGGCCTCGTTTATTTTGATGCATTCGCTCCCGGCAAACAACCCGAGATGTGGAACCAGGCCATCTTCAATAAATTATACCAGTCCATGATACATAACGGCATCCTCGCTACCTACTGCGCCAAGGGAAGCGTACGCCGTATGATGCAGGAAGCCGGGTATTCTGTTGAAAGAATACCCGGCCCTCCCGGAAAACGCGAAATGCTTCGCGCCACTAAATAATAATTATTTACGCTAATAACGCCTCTATTTTTTCAACAAAAGCCGGCTTTTGGGCGGCGCCCACCAGCTTATCCGTCATTTTCCCGTCTTTAAAGAAAAGAACGGTCGGGATATTCCGGATTCCGAACTTGGAAACTAACTCGTGATTACTGTCTACATCTATCTTCCCGACAGTAACCCGCCCGGTATATTCCTCGGCCAGGTCGTCAATGATAGGGCCAAGCATACGGCAAGGGCCACACCACTCCGCCCAAAAGTCTAACACTACAGGCTTGCCCGAATTCACTAATTGGTCAAAATTATTCTCAGTTACTTCTAATGCCATAATTTTTTTCTTTTTAACTTTTTTATTTTGTTCAGTTTATCTTAAAATCAATCATCGTATTTCCGGTAAGGAACTCTATCAATTCGCGCGTCACATTCAGGCGGATATTTTGAGAGAAGAAATTCTGCGTAACATTGTATTCGCCGTCAATCACTCTAAAGTATAACAAACTATTCCCCGGATTGGTTTTGATTAATACCGAAAGTTCATTAATCATCGGTTCGTCCAGGCTGTGTATTGGAACGATAATGCTTATTTTCTCAATCAGTTTGTCTTTTTCTTCCTGCAATAAGTTAATGGAGCTTATACGAAAATCCAATTCCTCTTTCTTCCAGCGATGAGGCTCTATCCTGCCTCGAATTAATAAATACATCCCTGTCTTGAAGTATTTGCCGTATTCTATATACTCATTGCCGAAGAGCGCTATTTCCGTGCTTCCTGTAAAGTCTTCAATCTTGATCACTCCATAAGGGCTCCCTTTGCGTGTGGTTCCTTCGCGGGATTCCGTAACGATGCCTCCCGTTAATATCTCGCGCCCCTGAAGCGAATCTTTGTCGCTCAATTCGGCAACGCCCGTATTACATACATAAGATAAGATGATGCGGTATTCATCCAGCGGATGGGCGGAAAGATAAATCCCAACCAGTTCCTTTTCTTTATTCAACCTTTCAAGGTTGCTCCAACGCTCGCATTTGGGAATTTCCGGTCTTGTAATGACCGCAAAATTATCGTCGCCAAACAAGGAATTGGCGGCCGTCGTCTTGTCTGTCTGGAATTTACTCCCATAACGCATCAATGTTTCAAGGAATATCTCCCCTTTTCCGTTATCGGCAAAAAACTGTTCGCGCTGTATACCTGAATTATCAAAAGCGCCGGCCAGCGCCATAGCTTCAATATTCTTTTTGTTGCAGGCCGTAAGGCTTATCCGTTCTACAAAATCAAAAATCGTTTTGAACGGCCCGTTTTTTCTACGTTCTTCAATGATATTCAATACGGCAGACTCGCCCACGCCTTTTACCGCTCCCAGTCCGAAACGGATATTTCCTTCTTTATTCACATTAAATTTATAGACAGACTCGTTGACGTCCGATCCTAACACCTGTATGCCCATCGCCTTACATTCATCCATAAATTTTGTGATATCGGAAATGTTGGATAAGCTTCGGCTCAATACGGCAGCCATATATTCCGATGGATAATTCGCTTTCAAATAAGCCGTTTGGTAAGCTACCCACGAATAACAGGTAGCATGGCTTTTATTAAAGGCGTACGAAGCGAATTTCTCCCAGTCGCCCCATATTTTACTCAATACCTTTTCGTTATGACCGTTTGCCCTGCCGCCGGCCAGGAACTTTTCTTTAAGGTCATTCATCTTGTCGATGAGCTTCTTACCCATCGCTTTCCGCAAAGCGTCGCTTTCGCCCCGGGTAAAGCCGGCCAGTAAACGGGATAATAGCATGACCTGTTCCTGATATACCGTAATCCCATACGTGTCCTGCAAATAACGTTTCATCACCGGGATGTCATACCTTATTTCTTCCCTTCCATGCTTGCGGGCTATAAAAGAAGGTATATAGTCCATAGGCCCCGGGCGGTATAAGGCGTTCATCGCGATAAGGTCTTCAAACTTACCTGGCTGAAGTTCCTTCAGGTATTTCTGCATACCCGCCGATTCAAACTGGAACGTGCCGGTTGTCTTCCCCTGGCAATATAACTCGAATGTCTTTTTGTCTTCCAGACTGATCCGGTCTATATCTATTTTCTCTCCTGTGGTAAGATAGATATTCTCTACGGCGTCTTTAATGATAGACAACGTTTTTAATCCGAGGAAGTCCATCTTGATCAATCCGGTTTCTTCGATTACCGAACCTTCATACTGGGTTACCAATACCTCCTCGCCGGTATCCTTATCTTTCGCCGTACTGACAGGCACCACGTCCGATATATCGCTTTGCCCGATAATAACCCCGCACGCATGTACGCCGGTATTACGCACGTTCCCCTCCAGCATCCGGGCATATTTTAATGTCTCGCGGGTAAGAATATCCGGCGACTGGACGGCTTCTTTCAATTCCGGCACATAGTCTATGGCTGTTCCCAGCGTAATTTTCTTTACATCGGGAATTTTATCAGGCACCAGCTTTGCCAGACGGTTCGATTCGGACAGGGGCAGTTTCTGCACGCGGGCTACATCTTTAATAGCCGACTTGGTAGCCATTGTGCCATACGTAATAATATGGGCCACTTTCTCTTTTCCGTATTTATTCGTTACCCATTCAAGTATACGCCCACGGCCATCGTCGTCAAAGTCTACATCAATATCAGGCATTGATATACGGTCGGGGTTCAGGAAACGCTCAAACAGCAGATCGTATTTTATCGGGTCGATATCCGTAATCCCCAGGCAATAGGCTACCGCCGAACCGGCCGCCGAACCACGCCCCGGCCCTACCGACACGTCCATTTCGCGAGCGGCTGCTATGAAGTCTTGTACAATAAGGAAATAACCGGGGTATCCCATCCGTTTCACCGTCTCCAGTTCAAAATCCAGCCGTTCCGTTATTTCCTCCGTCAATGTCCCGTATTTCTTCCGGGCTCCCGCATACGTAAGATGTTTTAAATATTCATCCGCATCCGTAAACCCTTCCGGTAAGGGAAAGTTAGGCATCAACGGGTCGCTGTCTATCGAATAATAGTCTATCTTTTCCGCTATTTCGAGCGTATTGCTCAGCGCTTCGGGAATATCCGGGAAGATGGCGTTCATCTCCGCCGTCGTCTTCATCCATTCCTGTTTGGAGTATTTCATGCGGGCAGGGTCGTCAAGGTCTTTTCCCGTACTCAGGCAAATCAGGCGGTCGTGCGCCTCGGCGTCTTCTTCGTTTACAAAATGCACGTCGTTGGTAGCAATTATCTTAACGCCAAGCTTACCGGCCAGTTCAATCAATACCTTATTTACTTCCTGCTGCCTGGGATAGACGGTTTGGTCGGCATTCGGATTCGTGGTTTGATGACGTTGCAGTTCCAGATAATAATCGTCGCCAAACAAGTTTTTAAACCATAAAACAGATTCTTCGGCCTTTCTCAACTGCCCGTTCATAATATGCTGGGGAATTTCTCCTCCCAGACAGGCCGAACATACAATCAAATCTTCGTGATACTTCTCCAACAGTTCCTTATCGATACGCGGATGTCCGTAAAAACCTTCCGTCCAGGCGAGGGAGACCATTTTAATCAGGTTCTTATACCCTTTCAGCGTTTTAGCGAGGACAATCAAATGCCACCCGTTTAAATCCTCCCTTCCGTCTTTGGAATGCCTGCCGTTCCGTGCGCAATAACATTCGCACCCCAGAACAGGCTTGAACAAATGCGACTTGCATTCTCCAATCTTTTCAGACAATTTCCTCATCCTGTTCAGGTCTTCCTCCGTCGGATTCGTTTTATCATTCAGCCCGTTCAACTCACTCTGGCAATCCTTTATGGTACCCAGATATTTATTGTTTTTCTTATGCGTCTTATTGAAGAACTCTTTTATACCAAACATATTTCCATGATCGGTAATAGCCATTCCGCGCATACCGTCTTTCTGCGCTTTTTCTATCAGGGCGTCAATAGAAGCCTGCCCGTCTAAAAGCGAATACTGCGTGTGAACATGCAGATGTATAAAAGGTTCCATATCCAATACTTCTTAGCGTTTCTGTTTTTAAGACCCTAAAGGTACGAAATCCAACCCTATGAACCGGCTATCTGTTGAAAACTTTTGGCTAATTCTTTCTCCGAGGCGCCGTTTTTCCCCTGCTGCCGGGGTCAAACCTCAGGGCGTGCCCCTCCCTCCGGTCGGGTCGGGCTATCCGCTACAAGTCCTCGCTCGCCTCCGGCTCCCTGCGGGCTTTCCGCTCTCATCCCTCACGCAAAGACAGGGCCGCTCCCCCATAGCCTAACCAAACGGCACTGGATATATAATTGCGGAAAGGTTCCCGACAAAAGTTCCAGGCCAAGTTACAAATGCGGAAAAGTTGCGACGAAATGTTTTGGTTCACGTTACGATTGTGGAAAGGTTCCCGTCAACTGTTTTGGGTCAGGTTACAATTGCGGAAAGGTTCCCGTCAACT
>JAITRG010000315.1 GCA_031288515.1 Tannerellaceae bacterium | reverse complement strand
CGCCTTCTTTTAATGTTTTAGCACCCGGTTCCTGTGTTTTCTTAAACAGTTCTATAGCCTCGTCAAGTTCGGCTAAAGCTCCGTAGAAAATAGTTTTTCCATCGTCGTAATTTGGATTAATATTTGCTCCCAATGCACTGGTATAAGGCATTTCTCCATACACATCGCACATAACCATAAAGCCCATGGCGCGGAATAATTTTACTACGCCCATGTAATGATAGGCTCCTTCTTTTTCAGCCATTGCATATACATCGGCGAATGTACTGGCAGTGCCTACAAAAAAAGCCTGATAAGCATAAGTACTTGCTGTATTGTTTGCAGCTGTCCATTCAGCTAAAGAACCGTATCTGCCTCCGCGAACCGACAGGGTGATTTGCTGATTTAACAAGGCAGTAAAAAAACCTGTAGTTTGATGAGTATGTCCCATCCAGAATTGCATACCCGGTAAACGGGTTGCTAAATTCCCCGACGAACTTGAAAGACTGTCAGGGTCAGTATTGATATCTAAATCCATACATGATATCAACATCAATGTCATCAATAATGATATGCCTAATTTATTTATTTTTTTCATAATAATTTCTTTATTACGTGTTTATTTTAATTAAAATTTAAGATTAATACCGAAAGACAATCCTGCTGTAGCGGGTACGTTGCAATACTCAATACCTACCGAACTTGAACCGCCAACTCCTGAACCTGACGCAACCGCTTCAGGATCTAATCCCTTATAGTTGGTAATAAGCAACAGGTTGGTGCCTGTAGCCGAAACTGTACAGCCTTTGATAAATTTAACCTTTGCCAAAAGTTCTTTAGGTAAAGTATATGACAAGGATATTGACCGTAATCGCAACCAGTTTGTTTTAGTCAGAAAGTTAGCAGTTTCTTTTAAATATTCACTTGCCCAATACTGCTGAATAACATATTTGCCGCTTTGTACATCGTTGTTCATATTATACATTCCATTCGCATAAAAAGTAAATTCTTTGTCCACGTAAACAGGCGTCTGACCATCTGGGGCTGTGTTTACAACACCATTTATTATTAATTTTTCTCTATTTTCAGTTTTTGTTGCCATGCCATTTGCCGTCATCCAGTATTCCGTACCGTTGTAAACATAACCGCCTACGCGAAACTCCAGCAGGAATGCAAGATTCCACCCCTTGTACTGTATGCTGTTGTTCAAACCGCCTGTAAATCTGGGTTCACGGTCGCCTACAAAGTGAGTCGTAACATTGTCAGATGTTGGCATACCATCTGCCGATAATATCAATTTACCATCTTCCGTACGTTTCCATTTTTGTCCGGAAATACCCATAAAGACTCCATTTTCGAATGACGCAGCTTTAGCATTTCCCGGCTGCACACTGGTTACATATAAAATCGGAAGACTTGTGTGAATAGTGCCAACAGTACTTCTATTACCTGCAATATTCAAAGTGGCATTCCATACTAAATCTTTAGTTTTGATTGGCTGACCTGTGATAGAAAGTTCCATACCCTTGTTGTAAAGTTCTCCGATATTGGAATAATTGAAAATATAGCCTGTTGCCTGAGAAGTGCGTGGATTAAGAATTTGATCTTTTGAAACATTTGAATAATAAGTATAATCAAATCCTAAACGTCCGTTAAGGAAACGCATTTCCAATCCCAATTCGATAGAAGTAGTCATTTCAGGTTTCAAATAGGGATTACCGCGATACCAGTAGTTGGTAGTTCCTGTAAAACCTCCGATAAAATTCTGAAAATCCCATAATGACGTACTTGTTGCATACGCAGTGGTTCCTTTACCTACCTGCGCCCACGATGCACGTACCTTGCCGAAAGAAATAATATCTCTCAAATTGTCAGGCAATAATTCCGAAAATATAACACTGCCTCCTACCGAAGGATAAAAGTATGAAGCATTTTCATCGCCTGTAAGCGGAGAATACAGAGTAGAGTTTTTGTCGTTACGTCCTGTAATCGTTAAATAAGCAATATTTTTGTAAGATGCGCGAAATTCGCCGAAGAAACTGCGCATACGCGTTTTTGTATGCGACTGTGAGAATTTTTTGTTTTCATCGGTACTTACGCCAAAACTCGGAAAGTTAGCCTCACTGGGATTGGTTGCCATGCGATAGTTACTTTCAGTTTTGGTTTCTTCTTCGCCAAAGCCCAGCATTAATCCCACATTGAAGTCGCCGAATTTTTTGTCCATATTGCTCATTAAAGTGTAAGACAAATATTGAAAATCCAAGAAATTTTCACTCAACATACCTTCTTGAAAGTCTGATTTTATTTCTCCGCCCGGAGCAATAATGTTTTTATTACCCGTGGTATATCTGTCGATACCTGCACGGTAGGTCAGATTCCACCAGTCAAAAACTTTGAAATCGGCAGCTGCATTACCTGTAAAACGATTGGTCTGGTCGGTCATCTTATTTTTGTTGACAAGCCAATAGGGATTTTCAACAAAGGAACCTAAGGGATATTTATTCAAATCTCGTTCTCCGTTCGCATCCAAATATTGAGGGAAAATATATTTCGTACCATCGTCATTCAGATATTTAGTCATATCCTCGTTTATTGCCCAACGATATACCTGCAACATGGTTCCCGTACCATCCGACAAATAAAGCCCTGCGCTTGTTAAGGTTTTGTCTGTATTGGCTTGCGAATACGCGGCTCCCACATTAAGTGTTAATTTACCGTATTTTTGCTCTCCATTGAAACGGAAAGTGTTTTTAACATAACCCGTATTGGGAACGATACCTTTCTGGTCATAATTGGAAGCCGAAAAATAGAATGAACCGTTTTTGCTTCCTCCCGAAACACTTACTGTATTATCGAATATGGTAGATGTTTGAAAGAAGTTTTCAATATTATTATATCTTCTTTGGTTATCACCAAGTTTATATCCCCATGAATTATAAACTACATAATCATTTGGGTTTAATGTTCCATCTACTCGATAAGAACCGCGTCCATACGTGGTTTGTGTTTCAGGCAAGCGACTTGCCCATGCTGTGCTGAATTTACTGCTGAAATCTACCGACACGGTTCCTTCTGTGCCTTTCTTCGTTGTAATCATTATAACGCCATTGGCTGCACGGGAACCGTATAAGGCTGCTGCCGCAGGTCCTTTCAATACAGACATGTTCTCGATGTCTTCTGGATTAACGTCCATGACGCGGTTACTGAAAGTTGTTGCACTTCCTCCCATTCCATCAAAACTTGAATTACCGACAACAGAAGTAGAATTGTCGTAAATAATACCGTCCACCACAAACAACGGTTGATTATCGCGAGTTTCATCCAATGAAGTACCTCCGCGCAGTATAATGTGCGCACCCGATCCGGCAGCTCCCGAACTTTGAGTAATATTCACTCCGGCAACTTTGCCTGCAAGCGAATTCAACGGATTTGCCGTTTTGTTTTTCAAAAGTTCTTCACTTTTGAGGTCTTGTACGGAATAACCAAGAGCTTTTTTCTCTTTTGTTATACCTAAAGCCGTTACAACCGCTTCGGTAAGTTGAGTTGCTTCACCTTGCAGCGTAACATTAATTTCATTAGCATCTCCAACCACAATTTCCTGAACAGTATAGCCTATTGCAGAAAATACCAGAGTTTGACCCTGTTCTGCTACAATAGAATAATTCCCATCAATGTCGGCTGAAACGCCTTTAGCCGTTCCTTTTATCTGTACAGATGCAGGAACTCCGAGTTCATCATCGCTACCAATGACTTTACCTGTTATTGTTTTAGTTTGCGCAAATGCAGCAACCCCTACAAGTAAGCAGGCAACAGTTAACATTAAAAATTTCTTCATAACCATTTTGTTTTACAA
>JAITRG010000295.1 GCA_031288515.1 Tannerellaceae bacterium | reverse complement strand
AAGATTTTTTTTCTATCTCTTAAGACTTTTTTTTTATCTCTTAAGACATGATTTTGAAATCTTAAGTTGGCTGGAGCATTTATTGCGTGGCGGGGGCCGTTTGATGCGTGGCGGGGGCCATCTTTCGGGAAACGGGAGGCGTTTGCTGCGTGGCGGGAACCATCGTCCGGGCGGCGACTTTGCCTGTGTGCGAGAGGGTATGTTTCTGTTGCCATCCTGATTCGGTTACTTACTAACTCATGTTACGCAACCATTGCGTAACATGAGTTAAGTAATGTTTTGATTACATATAAGATATAAAAAGAAGTAAAACTACCTGCCGATAAACACTTTTGTTAATTCAAAACAGTTTCATAATAGCCACAGGAGCGGCTCCGACAAAAGACTGTAGCCTGTTATGACAGATTGCTTCCGAAAATAATATCGAATATGCCTGTAATATGGGTAACAATGTCTAACTGCCATGATTACTTACATTAAGATTACGTTATCTGATGTTTTATTCGGCGTAAGTAATTTCTTTTTCGTTATTATGTAATAAGGAGTCTTCCCTTCTTTATTTTCTTGTTTCCTTTGAACAGTTTTAAGTATCAAATTTTTTTTAAAATTAAGGATAACCATGAAAAAACAATGGAAAAACAAATCTTCTATTGGGAGGATAGTTTGCATTCTATATCTGTCTTTACTTTTTCTAAACGGTGCGGCCGGTATCCGTGCGCAGGAAACAAGAGAATTCATCCCTTCGGGAAGTCCTATCATCGTCTTATTTGCCGATTATACGGCGGGGGCGAGCAACAACAATGAGGTTGCGGGATTCAATCTCACCCGTTCGCGCCTGGGTTACCGTTACCAGGCAACGCCATCACTTTCCGCGGTCAGTGTGTTAGATGTGAATGTAGCGGACGACGGACAGAGAGGAGTCCATTTTCATTATGCTTTCTTTGAATGGACGTGGAGGAATTTACGTGTTAATGGAGGGTTGATTGCCCTCTCTCAGTTTGCCGTGCAGGAGGCTTTCTGGGGACGGCGATATATCGAGAAGTCTTTTCAGGACTTGAACGGTTTTTGCTTTGACTCCGACCTGGGAGTGATGCTGAAATATCGCTTCGTTGATTGGCTTGAAGTCGATGTTACGCTTATCAACGGGGAAGGGACGAGACAACTGAACCTCAGCAAGACGAACCGTTACGGGCTGGGGGCTACCTTCCGCCCGCTGAAAGGACTTAGCCTGCGCGCCTACCTCGATGTGTAT
Organism: Tannerellaceae bacterium; assembly: GCA_031288515.1. Taxonomy (GTDB): domain Bacteria; phylum Bacteroidota; class Bacteroidia; order Bacteroidales; family Tannerellaceae; genus DFXE01. The sequence goes on along the minus strand of JAITRG010000295.1, from coordinate 5,848 downwards.
GAACGTCTTCAGTCCGGATACTTGGCCGCGGCCCCCGGTGCGCCTTCGTTTACACGGAAAAACCAAAGCTCCGCGTCCTTGTTTGCCGGTTACCGGAACGCATCTTTTTCTCTGGGAGCCGAATACAACCGGCAACAGGCAAAAGACTTCATCGGCGGGAACAATTATTCCGGCATTTCCATCTACGGTGGGGCCGCGTTGGACAAGAAATTCGATATCTACGCCCGCTTCGACTATATAGATACGCAAACGCCCTCCGAATATGATTACGACTGGAGTGCGGTAGCCGGCGAAGCCCTGTTTATCGCCGGAGTAGAGTATCATCCCGTCGGGAACTTGCAGATTTCTCCCAATTATCGCTATATGCAAGCCTTCGGGGGAGAAGGCTCCCATTTCATCGGGCTGAATATAGGGTTCAGCTTATAAACCAAGTATCGCAAACACAATTAAAACATAACTTTTGCACATGAAACAGAAAGAATTTTTAGGCGAAACATTGGGCACATTTATCCTGGTGCTTTTTGGTTGCGGCTCGGTTGCAGTAGCGGTATTGTTTGGCGAATACAACAGTATTTTTCAGATTGGCTTTGTGTGGGGCATCGGCGTGACGCTGGGGATTTACCTTACGCGGCACTTGTCTAACGCTCACCTGAATCCGGCGGTAACGCTGGCTATGGCTTTCAGCAAACGAATGAAGGCCGGCAAAATACCGGTCTATCTCGGCGCACAGTTTTTGGGTGCCATCCTGGCGGGTTCAGTTATCTACCTGCTCTTCTCTCCCTCCATCGCCGCCTATGAGAGCCTCCACCAGATTGTGCGGGGAACGGATGCCTCTATTATCACGGGCAAAATGTTCGGCGAATATTATCCTAATCCCGGATGGACGAACGCGGTGGTATCTATGCCGCTAGCTATTGCAGCAGAAGCCTTTGGCACCTTCCTGCTGGTGCTTACTATCTTCGGACTGACGGAAGACGCTAATGCCGGACGGCCGAGCAGCACCATAACGCCGCTCTTCATCGGCCTTACCGTCTCTTCCATCATCTGGCTGATAGCGCCGTTGACGCAGGCAGGACTGAATCCCGCCCGCGACTTCGGCCCCCGCCTGGTGGCCTGGATAGCCGGATGGAGAGGTGCGGCCTTCCCCGATGCTTGCGGAGGATTTTTCTGGGTTTATATCCTGGCGCCCGTAGCCGGCGGGCTGGCGACCGCCCTGCTCGAACCTTTTATGAAACGTATCATTGAAAAAAAATAATTCTAATCTTTAAAATCAACACACTATGAGTTCTACACGTATTATTATTGCCGGTGGCTTCCTGGGAGCCGGAAAAACAACTTTACTCTGGGAAGCAGCCCGGAAACTGATGGGGAAAGGGCTTTGCGCCGGTTTGATTACAAACGACCAGGCCCCCGAATTAGTAGACAGCGCTCTCCTGTCACGCGAGGGAGTGAAAGTGGCGGAAGTGAGCGGAAGTTGCTTCTGTTGTAATTTCAACGGATTCATTCATGCCGTACAAAGCCTTCGCGGAGAAATCGAAGCGGATGTCATCATTGCTGAGCCGGTGGGTAGTTGCACCGACCTTTCGGCTACGATCATGCAGCCTTTGAAGAAGTTCTGGAAGCAGGAACTCGAAGTGGCGCCCCTCTCCGTATTGGCCGACCCTGCGCGACTTGCTTCCATCCTCAATGGAGGAACAGCTGGACTTCATCCCGACGCTGCTTATATCTACCGCAAACAGCTTGAAGAAAGTGATATCATCCTCATCACCAAAACAGACCTGATCTCGTCCGAAATGCTGGAAACTCTGAAAAAACGCACGACGAAAGCGTATCCCTCGTCTACTATCATCGCTGTAAGCACCGTGACGGGAAAAGGGATAGACGAATGGCTGGAAGACGTGTCGAAACGCAACGATGCCGGCCTGCGCCTGGCCGATGTAGACTATGATATCTATGCGCATGGCGAAGCTGTATTGGGATGGTTGAACGGTACAGTCCGCCTCAGCAGCACAACGGAGACGGACTGGGATGCGTTTACGTACCGGTTCCTGACGGCTTTGTCCGAACGTTTCGATGAAGCGGATTTATCCGTAGGCCACGTAAAAATAATAGCCGAGAACGGCGATCAATACGTAGCCGGTAACCTGACCGGAAAGGCCGAAACCCTGGTCGTAAGGGGCTCGGCAGGAAGTAGCCGCGAAATCAAACTAACCGTAAACGCCCGCGTAGAAACCAGTCCCGGCGAATTGAATAAAATCGTGAAGGAAACCCTCAATGCGTTGGTCAAAGATACATACACCCCCGAGACGGTGGCTTGGCGTTTCCTGATGCCCGGCCGGCCGCAACCCACTCACCGGTTTGTAGAAGTGGTTTAAAAGCCCAGACAAAGACAATAGGGTTCGAAGGCATATCCTCCGTTCCCGGTTGAAATCACATCCCCTATGCCGGGAAATGCTACGTGCATCCCGGCAATGGGGATGTTCTTTTCGGCCACGCAGGAGAGGATGCGTTTGCGTGTTTCAATGGATTGGGCAGGGTTGGTATCGCGTGCGTAGGTGACATCAGGACAGGGCATCTGGATGCGCATCGCATGGTTCACATCTCCCCAGATTAATACTTGTGCCCCTTCCGATTCGAACAGATAGGCCGTATGTCCCGGCGTGTGCCCGTAGGCTGCGATGCCTTGAACACCGGGAAACAGAGCATTTGCCTGGGATTCTCCCTCCAGATCGACGGGAACAAACAAATGCAGTTTGTCCTTGTAGGCCGCGAGCACCTTCCGTGCTTGCAGGAATCCGTTCCGGCGGTCGGGCGAGGCCTGCATAGCCTGGTCACTCGTCCAATAATCATATTCCGGCTGCGACAAATAAAGCTCGGCTTGGGAAAAGGCTGTTTTTTCGTTGCGCAACAGCCCTCCGATGTGATCGCCGTGCATGTGGGTCAGCAGGATAACCCGGATATCTTCTTCCGTAAGGCCGAGCGACTGTATGTTGTCGAACAGTTTATTCCCATACCCGGCATCTACCAGTATATTTATATCCGGCATCCGTACCAGGAAAGCATTGACGGCAGTGGGATACGTGCTGTCGGGCAGATAAGTTTGAATCATCTGCGGCGTGGCGCCCGTCAGCGCGTCGAGCCGTCCGGTTCGTTGTTCCTCCGAAAGCACGGAAACTTGCGAATCCCCTATGGTGAAGGTCATCAAAAACTGTTCATTGCTATTTTGAGCCATCCCCCGGCTTCCAAGCAGAACCGTTACGAAGACAAGGACAAACAGAAAAAACTTCTGGACACGTTTATCCTCCGGCTTCGCCGGTTTTTTACAGTCGCAGTCGCAATTACAGTCGCAATCCGTGCTGCAATTGCAATCGCACGCTACACCATTGCACATACAGGCACATCCTTTGACTTTGAGTTCGGATGTATTCTTTATATTCTTCAGGATAGCGCTTACGTCTCTTTGTTTAATAGGAGTTATCATATTAGTATATGGTTAGAAATCAATTTTGTCCGGATGCAGACCGGATCCGCCGATATAAGGCAGACTATTGATGGCCTGCATATCGGTATCGGAAAGAGTAAAGTTGAACACCTCTGCATTCTCAGTGATTCGTTTGGGGGTAACGGATTTGGGCAGAGGTAAGGTCGCATTCTGCAGACACCACCGGATACACAACTGAGCGACGGAAATGCCGTAGTGTCCGGCTATTTCCTTCAGTTGTGGATTATTCAACAGGCGTCCCGTTCCCAGCGGACTCCAGGCTTCCACTACGATACGATGTGCTTTGCAGAAAGCCAAAGTATCAGCTTGCATATAACCGGGATGAAACTCTATCTGATTGACTGCCGGAATAATTTCAGCGGTATCCAACAGGGCTTCGATATGATGTGTGAGGAAGTTACTCAGTCCGATAGCCCTTATCCGTCCGTCTTTATATAATTTCTCGAAAGCACGCCAGGTATCGGCATTTATCTTTACCCCGTTGGCTTTGTTGGCAGGCCAGTGGATCAGGTATAAATCAACATATTCGATCTTCAGTTTCCGGATACTTTCGCCGAAAGCCTTTAGAGTGGATTCATACCCTCGCTTCGAGTTCCATAATTTAGTAGTAATAAACACCTCTTTCCGGTCGATACCCGATTCGGCAATGCCACGTCCTACGCTTTCCTCATTTTGATAAATATCAGCCGTATCAATATGCCGGTAGCCCGATTCAATAGCATATTTCACAGCATCGACGGCGACCTGTCCTTCGGGAGTTTGCCAGGTGCCGAATCCTACACAAGGAATCTCAATCCCGTTATTTGTTTTAAAAGTGTCGTTCAGTGATTTCATGTTGTTTGTCATTGAATTTGCGAATATATTGAAAATAAACTGGCGAACCATCAAAATTGTCGGCAGATAAAAAGCTGTTTTTCGCGATGAATCTCTTTTTTTCGTCAATGGAGGTGTAAATCATGATGAACGGGAATATGTCATTGTAAGTGATGAAAAAATTAATTGGAAGAAAAAATATGCAGGGATCTGAAAACTCAGCCTTCTCTACATACCAGGGGCTGCTTAAGCCTAATGCAATACTAAATATTTCTGTGCTATTCATGACGTAATGATAATTGTTCCCTACAACTTACCCACACAAAACGTTACAGAGCTAAAATATTTGTTTTTAGCAGTTTATATTCGTCTTCCCTTTTTCTTTGCCTTGAGCCTGCGACGCTTTGCCTCGTATTCCTGTTCACGTATAAAGACATCTTCCTCATAATCGCTGCCGGACAATTGAGGTATATCCAACAGGCCGAACACTGAACCCAAAACCGAATCCGGATTTATATCCGGTTGTCTTTTTCCCGTTTGTTTGAGAGTAACGTTTTGTTTCTGCATACTGTTAAACAGTTCATTAAACACATTTGCCGAAAATTCTTTGCCCAGACGCGAACCGTTCAGGACTGCACGGTTTGGATAATCAATAAATGTAACGCCGTAAATCCTCCCCGCTTCATTCTGCCGGAAAATCACCCCTATACTCTTCTTTTTCAACAGTAGCCTGAAATCATTGATATTATTTGCCTGTCGCATAGTCTGAGCGATTACCGGACGAAGCTGTTCCCTGATATTTTTCTTTCCGACAGCAAGTTTTGATTGTTCATAATGCTTCTGCAGAGCTTCATAACCGGTTTCTTTCCCAAACAGAGAGGATTTGAACGGTCGCCCGGTCTTATTCCCCTTATCGTCAGTGACCGAGTAAAGAATACCGTTGTGCTTCCCTTTGATTTCTTCAGCGGTGATATTAAACTGTTCCAGTATTGTCCGGTATTCGCCGAAGGACTGGAAATAAAAATGATTCATCACTGCTTTTGTGATATTTCCCACCTGATGCTTTATATCGCCCGCTTTGTAATCAATCTTCCGGATCGGGATTTCCTCCTGCCGTTCCCCTTTCTTCAGTGGAACAAGATTAAACTCATCTTCCAGCTCTTTGCATATCTTCATCGAACGGGCTACTTCGTAGCTGTCATTGATTTTTCTGCCTGTTTCGTCAATCCGCAAAGAAATAATATGCAGGTGCTCCCGCTTGATGTCAGAATGTTTCAGGACAATATAAGGCTGGTTACCGTAGCCGAGTTTATCCATATAGACTTGTGCAATTTCCGATAACTGTTCATCCGAAAGTCTGTCCTTCGGATCGGGATTGAGCGAAGCATGGAAAACAACCTTTTCCGTCCTCTGATTTAGGGATAAAAAACAAACAACTTATAGTAGTTTTCGGGAAAAAGTATTATCTTTGCAGTGTATTTTAAAATACAGTAAAGATGAAAAAAGCAGATTTTGCATATGACATAGCAAAAC
>JAITRG010000218.1 GCA_031288515.1 Tannerellaceae bacterium | reverse complement strand
CCGGCTGGAAGCTGAAAGATAGCGCCAGACAAGCTTGTGTAATGGGGTTAATGGCATGGGCCTGAAGAGGGGGAGGGAGCTTTACGTTTTTGATGAGAAAGTAGTAATGCGTTAAGTAGAATTGGATAAGAGGAAAGTTGGGGTAAGCTGAGCATTAAAAAAAGTTGGAACGAAGAATATTCTCCGTTCCAACAGTTTTTCTAATGTATACCAAATCTATTCAATACAGGTCATAGCGCTGCTTTCACGCTCGAACCGCCAGAAACAATGATATGGAATCCGCGATCACGTAATGGTACAAACTGTTCCGTTTCAACGGCTTTTCCCTGATAAACAAGTCTGCCCGAAATACTGTAGATGCGGAACGCCGTGCCGGGTTTAAGCCCGTATACATACAAGCCGCCATTGGCTTTCACAACGCTCAACACGCCGTTTTCAGGCGAAGCCATGATACCGACGGAACCGGACTGTTCTATGCCATCCACCGTGATGGCGATATCTCCGCCCAGGTATCCTAAAGCAAGTTCATAAAGCCCTTCGCTCCTGATCGTAAGCGGCTGCTCTGCTCCATTGGCATAGACGCGCATACCTGCTATCGAATATCCTTCGGCTGCCTGGAAAGTAAGCGTCACGTAAGCGTTTTCGCTCACTGCGTGCGCTCCTGCGCCCAGGCTCATGATAAGCCCTTCTGCATCCGGAATAGTCAGCGTATAGTAAATTTCTTCCGGAACGGGCGGCGTATAGATAATTGGGGTAATCGTACCGTTCAGGCTACCCGTCGTTTCGGATGCGCCGTTCAGCGCAAAGGATACGGTGAAGGCGAAGCTGCCGTTGGTTCCGCTTGGCGCAGATTCCGTGCCTTCGACGGCCGGCGTAAATGCGCTAATCGTAACGTCGTCTACCGAGATGGTAACTCCGGACGAAAAGAGCAGGTCGTTAATATGCCGTACCAGCCAGCCGGTTACCAGGATGTTTGTGTTGGCTACTGCCTGATTAACCGTATAGGTTTCTTTTTCATCCAGCCACTCTTTTACTCCATCCACTATCTGAGCGTCGGTCTTCGTCAGTACTTTATAGGTAAAGCCGGATGCGCCTTCGTCGGCATAAACCGCCTGTACGCCATAAGTATGGCTGGGCGCTACCGTCATCGCTTCGTCGGTGAACGCAGTTCCGGTTGTTTCGCCAATATACTGGTCGTCGCGGGTAACGCGATATTTGGCAACGGCCGGCACAACAGGAGGCGCCTGTTCGATAAAGGCCTGGGCTGTTCCGCCTTCCGATTCGGAGAGCGTTGCGCCCGACGTCTGGTTGTCTTCATCCATCAGTTCAGGCAAAGAAATCGAAGGATCCAGTCCCTGATGATAGCCTGCGATACCGTCAATAATCCAGTTGCCTGTGAGGGTAGGCGCTAAATCCGTAAGCGCCGCCCATGATCCGTTCAAATATACGAGGTTTCCTTTGCCGTTAAGCGTATTCGTATCCTGACGGGAAACGGCGTTGCCTCCTGCCGGTAGCTGTAAGCGGAGTCCAATCCAGATTTCCTGCGTAGGATCGATCGGCACAGGCGTATTCAATGCGATCTCATTCCATTCTCCTACCGTATGTTCCGGGATAAGCTGATCAACCACCAGTTGGCCGGGATTATAGACTCCGGCGGACGGATTGCCGCCCCCTATCCATACGCGGACAGAATACGTAACGGTAGACTTCGCCGCCAGGGGAACAAAGCGTATCTTAGAGAGCATCAGTCCGTCAAGGTCTCCCAGTTCTTCCGGCGTCCAGCGAGCTGCCACGCTGGCGTCAACGCCTGTCCCATTTATTGCAACCCCGGCATGAGGGCCGCTATCGTAAGTATGATGCCTCAGTTTCCGGGCATATACCGGAGCCTTCCAGGTCAGTTCGCTCTGCAAGGGTCCCGTTACGGTTACATCGAGGTCGGTTACGGGGCGATACAGGTCGCTTAAGGGAAGCACGATGGCGTCTACGCATGTCGTTTCGCTTTCGTTTACGCCGTCGTAAACAGCCGTTACGCAGTAGTTATGCGTCCCTGCTTCCACGCCGGTCAGGGTATATTCCGGCGAAGTCAGGCCGGTAGCTATCTGCGTACCTCCTTCATAAACGTTGTAGGTGATGTCGCCTGCGTCGACAGGCTCCAGTATCTTCACGTTATCTAAGTTCAGGTAGAACCAGTCGGTGCAGTCGAAATGCCGGAAAGCGATATAGACTGTCTGTCCGGCGTAATCGCTCAGGTCGATCGTTCGTTCATACCATGCTCCCATTACATATTGCGGCCCGCTGGAGCGGAAAGCTCCCGGAGCGGGATTATCTACCGGTTTACCCGGAGAGGCTGTCATGGTTTCTCCAAACAATTCTGTAAACGTGCCGGGAACCGCATCGGAGGTGGAAATATACACTCCGTACTTTTCTGCCGAGTAGTCCGCATCCTGAGCGCTCACGTAATATTTCAACATATTGTTGGCGGTCAGGGTGATGGCAGGAGTAACCAGCCAGTTGTCGGGAGTCAGCGCGGAATAGGTATCGTTGTCATAAGAAGCCGAAGCAACTATGCTGTTACCCGATTGAGGCGTAGTTCCGGAAGATACTATTTTCCAGATATGGCCATCGCCATCCTCGTCCACATTGCCCCAGTTAGCCGGGATTCCGCTTTCAAAGTCTTCTTCAAACGATGTTCTATAAACAGTTTGCGGTTTCCACGCGAGGCTTACCTCATCCGCTACCACCTTTGCCTTCAGGTTAGTTACGGGGCGGTACGGGCTTTCTATAATGGCGTCTACGCATGCCGCTTCGCTTTCGTTGGCGCCGCCGTAAACAGCCGTTACGCAGTAGCTATGCGTCCCTACTTCCACGCCGGTCAGTACATGTTGCGGCGAAGTCAGGCCGGTAGCTATCGATGCGCCTTCTTCATAGACGTTGTAGGTGATGGCGCCTGCGTCGACAGGAACCAGTATCTTCACGTTGTCTAAGTTCAGGTTCCACTGGTCGGTGCAGTCGAAATGCCGGAAAGCGATATAAACCGTTTGTCCGTTGTAAGCGCTTAGGTCGACCGTTCGTTCATACCATGCTCCCGGTACATATTGCGGCCCGCTGGAGCGGAAAGCTCCCGGAGCGGGATTATCTACCGGTTTACCCGGAGAGGCCGTCATGGTTTCTCCAAACAATTCTGTAAACGTGCCGGGAACCGCATCGGAGGTGGAAATATACACTCCGTAGTGTTCTGCCGGGAAATATGCTTCCTGAGCGCTCACGTAATATTTCAACGTATTATTGTCGGTCAGGGTGATGTCAGGAGTAACCAGCCAGTTGTCGGGACGCAGGGCAGTATAGGGATAAACAGAGAGATAAGAAGCCGAAGTAACGGAGTTGTTACCCGATTGGGCCGTAGTTCCGGTTCTTATTCCCCATTTGTATCCATCGCTATCCTTGTCCACATTGCCCCAGGTAGCCGGTATTCCGCTTTCAAAGTCTTCTTCAAACAGTGTCGTATAAGTATATTGCGGTTCCCAGGTAAGTTTTACGTCAGTCACGTTCACCTTTGCCTTCAGGTTGGTTACCGGCTTGTAGGGAGTATCCGTCTTCGTTTCTATGCAGACGCCTTCAGACGAACCGCCATCGGCATATTCTACAGTCACGCAATAAGCGTAAGCGGTGGCCGGAGTCAGGCCTGACTCCGTGTAGGAAGTCGTGGCGGATGTGCCTACCTCCGCGCCGTCGCGGTATATATGATAAGTCGCTACAATAGCAGGAGCCTGGCTGAAGCCGCTATTTGCGGTTTGTTCGCCGGCTTTCAGTTTCTTGCTGCCGTTTTTCTTCAGGAAAGAGGTGTTTGCAGGAATATTCGGATCCGGCAATACGGGCGATCCGCCAGCTCCATCAAGGTAAACCTGCAAACAGTAGTTAAGGCCTAAAGAAACGCCTATGTCCTCCAGGGCATACCATCCGTCTTCGTCGTAGTAAATATTCCGTCCCGGATAAGATTCTCCCTGAGAGACGGGCAGGCAGTTTCCTCCTACCGTATGAACCTGTATACCCACAATCACGCCTTTCGTAGCGTCAATGGTAACCGGGGTGGTCAACGTTATTTCATTATAGGCTCCGATAGTTCCTGAATAAGTCAACGGGTCGGTGATGTTTTGGGTGTAAATCTGTACGGGATCTCCGGTAGCCGGGACTTCATAAATCGCCACCGCATACGAAGCGCCATCGCTGATTTTCTCTATCGGTGCAAACTTCACCTTGCTGATCTCGTATCCGTCCAGCCCTTTCAGGTCGGAAGGACTCCAAAGGGTTCCTGCAAAGAAATCCCAGTCGAACCCCCAATAGTAGGCGGTGGTAGGATTTCCGGCAAGCCCCGTCCAGCCTCCGGTAAAGGGAGCCGTCCAGCTCAGGTTAACGTTGTTGATGCCGGCTGTAGCCTGGAGACCGGAAACAGGCAGGTAATATTCGTCGCTACCCGTTGTAATTTCAACCGGAATACAGGTTCCTGCAGATTCGGTCACTCCGTAAACCACGGATACGCAATACTCATAGTTACCTTTAGGAACGCCGACTTGCGTGTAGGTAATCATGTCTTTATTGCTCGTGCTGAACTGAAGCGTTCCGTCCCTGAATATCTTATATCCCTGGATATCGTTGCGGGCGGGAGGCGTCCAGTCGAGCTTCACGTTGTTGCCCGTTACGGTAGCGCTAAGGTTGGTAACCGGGTCTGTGGGGCCGTCTAAGAACTTAAACGAGATAGTCCCGTCCGCAGCTTCCGCAATTTCGGTCACAGGCTTAGGCACCGGCTGAAGCCCTGTCCAGGTAAACATGGCCGGCGTGGAAGTGGGGGTAAAGCTTGTGTTGTTCGAAGTACCCGGGAAAGGCGTACCCGGAGAATCCACCGATCCGTACGAGGCAGGAGTGGAGTTCGGGATCGCCGTCGTTGACGAAGCCACTACGGGATACAACTGTTGCGGATGTCCGTCATTGCTGCCCGATCCTTCGAGGGCCGCCGGATGTACGTGCCATATCAGAAGGCCATACCCGGGCAGGGAGGCGTCGAACCCTACCGGTTGCCTGTTGTCGAGTATGTATAGCTCGCCGTTGTCGTGGGCCTTGATCGTATAAGCCACCGGATTCAGTGCGGAGGGCGGCATACCCGTAACCGTCTTCTGCGTCGTCAGCTCTTCGGGAGCGACCCATCCGTAGAGTATCTTCTGGAAGATATTAATATGGGCCGGCTGGCGTCCGTTGTCGTTCCAACTGCCACCTGCCATCAAATCCCACTCACCCGAACCCGTGAAACCCGAATAGTCTGTGTCATAATAATCGGGAGAACCAAAGACATGGCTCAATTCGTGGCAAATCACCCCTATATAGGTCATATTAGCGCCGGTGCTCCCTCGCAATTCCGGAGAGCAGGAATACACGGAAATCTTTACCCCGTCCCGATAGATAGGCGTAGCCAGTTGCCATTTGTGCGACCAAATCTGATTTCCGTTGCCAACGGATTCATCTCCATATCCCGCAAAAAGAATGTGGAAAGTCTCCAATACCCCATTATCGGCAAAATCAGCGTAATTCACGTCGGCGTCCGCAGCATTTGCGGCAAAACTCGCAAACTCCCTGTAGTGGCTGTCATCTCCATAATACGCGGCAGTATTAGGCGCTACGTAAGGCCCTGCCAGCGTTACGGTGAAGTCTAATTGCCCGTAAGAGTTTTCACGGAAGAAATCACGGACGCTGCCTTTGGCCGACCCGTCGCCCGGGTAAAGACCCACCTGATTGAAAAGGGTTTCGAAATCCTCTTTAGCCTTTCCAAACGGCTTGTCGGAAAATCCCACCAGGACGCAAAGCGCCTTCCGTGCCATGGTAGTTCCGGCTCTCTGCTGTCCCGAACTCCTTTGGCTGTCCGAACCGGAAGTTACCTCCCAGATTTGTTTCAGCGCCTCTACCTGGTCTTTGCTGTATCGCAAGCCCTTGGGAGAGGATGACTGTACGCTCACGCCGCCATACCGGATACTGGAAGGAACCATATTGCCCCTTTCATCCTGTTGGGCATACACCACATACTTTTGATCGTCATACATCAATGTGTAACCATCCGCACTTTCCATCCAGTGAACCTGCTCGTCGCCGCGCAAGTACACGGAAATGACCGTTCCGTCAGGTTGAGTCTTCTCAACCGGCCAGGGAACGGCCGTCACTGCAAACGCATCCCGGGCAAACAATGATAGCGCCCCCAGGAACAAAATAAAGAGATAATTTTTCACCATACTAAAATAGTTATTACAAGATTAAAACTAAAAAGAATATATACTGAAAAAAATATGGCTAAATAAAACTGCCGATCCGGCAGCATGTATCTGTATGTCAATATTAGGCAATAAATTCTTTTTTAACATATTATAGCTTTTTATCAGTCAACGTCTCCGCAAAAAAATAATCATCCTCAACAAACGCTTTTCCTTTCCTGTACTGTCAAAGTGGAAAGTACTTAAAGTCAACATGGAGACAAAAATAATTATTTTCTTCACTTTGGTTAGTTAATAAATCAAAAATAATAATTATTTATAATAAATACTGTCGTTTGCCCATCGACGGCGTATCGGCGTCGAATCCGGATATACCACCCAAATCCCACTCAAAGAGAGACTTATGAGACGGAGGGGGCACGCGGTCAGTTATTCGTTATGCCATTAATAAAACAACGGGATTCGTACGAATAATAATTTCGTATGGAAATTTGTTTTATAAGAAAGGAGGGATTACCTTTGTGTGGCAGGGATAAGACAGTCTCTAATAAAAAGGGAATTAATTCAAATATAAATAAAGCCCAATGAAAAAAATAGTATGTATGCTGGCCGTGGGGATGATGTTCGCCTCATGTAATGCGCAAACGAAAACAGATAAACAAGGCAACAAAACAGTAACAGCAGAAAAAGCGATGCAAACAATACATTTAACAAAAGCGGATTTTCTGGCGAAAGTGGCCAACTATGAAACGAACCCCGAAGAATGGGCGTATTTGGGCGACAAACCGGCTTTGATAGATTTTTACGCCGACTGGTGCGGGCCCTGTAAAGCGATCGCTCCGGTACTGGAAGAACTGGCAGCCGAATACGGCGGGCAAATTTATATTTATAAAATAGATACGGAAGCCGAGCAGGAACTGGCGGCGGTATTTGGTATCCGGAGTATCCCTTCTTTATTATTTGTGCCTATGGACGAAAATCCGCAAATGGCGCAGGGAGCTATCCCGAAACTTCAGTTAAAGGAAGCTATCGAGCAATTGTTGTTAAAAAAATAAGATTTTTATGAAGAAGCTGCCGGTTTTATTTTGTCTTTTTGCGATTCTTTTTTCATTAAATGCGCAGGTATCCGATCAAGTATCCGATTATGTATTATGGTATAAACAACCGGCAGCCAACTGGGATGCGGCGTTGCCTGTCGGTAATGGCCGGCTGGGAGCGATGACGTTTGGCGGCTATTACAGGGAAACGATCCAGTTGAACGAAGAAAGCCTGTGGGCCGGATACAAAACGGAATCCAATGCCGCCGCCGCCGCTTATTTGCCCAACGTCCGAAAACGCCTGATCAACGGCGAAATTGCCGAGGCTGTGGAACTTTCCGAAAAGCATATGAGGAGCGACCCGCTTCGCATCCGTTCGTATCAGTCGTTTGGCGATATTAACATCGATTTTTATGCAGACAGGGGTTCTGTGCCCAACGTTGAAAATTACCGGCGCAGCCTGGATTTGGAAACCGGGATAGCAACGGTGCAATACCGGATAGAAGGAACGACCTTTACGCGTGAAGTCTTTGCTTCGGCGCCTGATAATCTGATCGCGATCCGCTTGCATGCCGATAAACCGGGACAATTGACTTTCAGGCTGTCTTACAGCCGGGAACAGGACGCTACGGCTTATCCTTCTCCCGGCACGGATAAAACGCTGGATATACGGGGGCAGATAGTGGATTTGCCTTTTCAGGACGCCGGCGAAACCGGATTGCATATGAAGTTTGCCGGGCAAATACGCGGCGTGAACAAAGGAGGGACGCTGGTTGCCCTGAATAATTCGTTTTATGTGGAAAAGGCAGATGAAGCCGTCTTCTATTTTACGGGAGCGACCGATTATAATTTCAAGAAACTGAACTTCGACAGGGCGATTGACCCGGCCGCCGTTTGCCGTACGATTTTAGACAAGGCAGACCTGCGTAATTATACATTAATAAAAGAGCGGCATGTACGGGAGCATAGCGCCGTCTTTAACCGGACGTCATTCGCTTTAGGCGAAGCGGCGATGAACCTTGTCCCTACGGATGAGCGGTTGAAGAACGTGCGCGAAGGAAAAGAAGACCTTGCCCTTGTAGCGCTTTATTTTCAATACGGACGGTATTTGCTGATGAACTCTTCCCGTTCGCCGGGCATACTTCCCGCCAATTTGCAGGGGATTTGGAATAAAGACATGAATGCCCCCTGGTCGTCCGATTTCCATACGAATATCAATATCCAGATGAATTACTGGCCGGCCGAAGTCTGTAACCTGTCGGAAACAGTAATCCCTTTCTCTAATCTGATCAACGCTTTGCGGGAACCCGGACGGATAACGGCCCGTAAAACCTATAATTCTACAGGCTGGACCATGAATCACCTGACCGACCCGTTCGGGCGTACGGCCATTAGCGACGGGGTAGGGTGGGGAACCTTTCCGATTGCCTCATCCTGGCTGGTACTGCATCAATGGGAACATTATCTTTTCACCAAAGATAAAGCCTGGCTGAAAGAGGAAGCCTATCCATGTATGAAAGAAGCGGCGGAATTTATTTTAAATTATCTGATTGAAGATAAAAACGGTTATTTAGTAACGGCGCCCTCCAATTCGCCGGAAAACAGGTATCGATTACCCGATAAGTCTTCTTTTATGCTGACCTATGGGGCTACGGTGGATATTGAAATTATCATGGAATTATTTAATGCCTGCCTGTCGGCCGGAAAGGAATTGAACGTAGACGCCGCATTCCGTAAGGAACTGGAACGGGCCTTGAAGAAATTGCCTCCGATACGGATAAGCAAACGCTACAATACCATACAGGAATGGATTGAAGATTATGAAGAAGTAGAACCCGGGCACCGCCATACGTCACACCTTTTCGGCTTGCATCCCGGGACAACGATTACGCCTGCCGATAAAGAACTGTTTGCCGCCGCCCGCCGCACCATCGAACGCCGGCGCAAGTATAACGAAGGGGAAGTGAAGCTGGGTTCGTATACCGGCTGGAGCCGCGCATGGATGATAAACTTTTATGCGCGCCTGATGGATGGCGAAGAAGCCGGCAGTAATGTACAGGCATTACTTGCCAAATCAACCTTATCGAACTTGTTTGATACGCATCCTCCTTTTCAGATAGACGGTAACTTTGGCGGGACGGCGGGTATTGCCGAAATGTTATTACAGAGCCATACGAATGAAATACATTTATTGCCTGCCTTACCCGCATCGTGGAAAAACGGAGAAATTAAAGGTTTATGCGCCCGGGGAGGGTATACCGTTGATATGAAATGGGAAAATGGAGAGCTGACGCAGGCTTGTATAACTTCCGCGCATGGAGGTAAATATACCGTTCGTTATAAAGGAAAGGTTAAGACTTTTCCGGGGAAGGACAAGACGGTTATAAATGCTCAACTTTCTGTATTCAAGTAAAAACAGGTATTCTTGCGTAAAAATGAATTCAATGCTGAAAATAAAATCTGCAACCGTTCTCATTGTCCTGTTATCCTTATTCGGATGTAACGGTAAACAGGGAGACGGGAGAATTATTTCCGTCACAATCGAGCCTCAGCGTTATTTTGCCGAGCGGATTGGAGGCGACAGGTTTACGGTTCATACGGTAGTGCCGGCAGGGCAAAGCCCCGAAACGTACGACCCTACGCCTCAGCAAATGATCCGGGTAAGTAAAAGCCTCGCTTACCTGCGCATCGGATATATCGGATTTGAACAGGCCTGGATGCAAAGCATACAGGAAAACAACCCGGAGATGAAGGTATTCGACCTTTCGGAAGGAATTGAACTGATTCTTGAAACGGATGAAGAAGACGAGCCTGACGGCCATCATCATGGCCATCATCCGGGAGGTATCGACCCGCATATATGGAACTCGGTTCACGGAGCCAAAACGATTGCCCTGAATACATTGAATGCCTTTCTGGCATTGGATGAGGAACATACGGACGATTATCTGCGTAATTACGCCCGGTTGATGGAAGAGATAAACGAAACCGGAGCCGGGTTGTCGGAATGTATCTCGCCGCTATCCAACCGTACATTTATTATATATCATCCGGCGCTTACTTATTTTGCCAGAGAGTTTAATCTTACGCAGCTTTGCATAGAAATGGAAGGGAAAGAGCCGTCGCCTGCCCAGTTGAAAAAATTAGTGGAAACAGCCAGGGAGCATCAGACAAAAGTGGTGTTTATCCAACAGGAATTTGACCGGAAAAATGCCGAACTGATAGCAAAGGAAACGGGATGTCGCCTGGTTGCCATCAATCCGCTATCCTATGACTGGAGTAAGGAAATGATCCATATTGCAAAATCGTTGGCCGGCGGTGAATAAACTGATCGAAATAAAGAATGTAACAGCCGCTTATGGCGGCAAAACGGCGCTTCGTAACGTAACGGTCAATTTGTATGAAGGCGACTTCCTGGGTATCATAGGCCCCAACGGAGGCGGCAAGACAACCTTGCTGAAAATAGCGCTTGGCTTACTGCCGGCCGTCTCGGGTTCCGTTCGTTTTTATAAGGGAGGAAAGGATGCGCTTTCCTTAAAGATGGGCTATCTTCCTCAAATGAATCAGATAGATAAGAAATTTCCTGTCTCCGTAAAAGACGTGGTCGCTTCGGGGCTTGTTTCCGAAAAACGGTTGTTTCGCTCATTCGACGCAAAGCAGCACGAGCGGATCAATGATGTGATCAAACAAATGGGCCTGGAAGAATTGTCTGCCCGTCCTATAGGCGAACTTTCCGGCGGCCAACTGCAACGTGTCCTGTTAGGGCGTTCCATCGTTTCCTGCCCGGACGTATTAATTTTAGACGAGCCGAGTTCTTATGTGGATAAACGCTTCGAATCTCATTTCAACCATTTGCTGGAAGAAATAAACAGGGAGAGCACTATTATTTTAGTATCGCATGATATCGGAACGGTTCTTTCCATGGTAAAGAATATTGCCTGCGTGAATGAAACGCTGCACTATCATGCAGGGATTGACGTATCGGAAGACTGGTTGGGCGAAGCGTATGCCTGTCCGATAGACCTTGTCGGACATGGCGATTTACCCCATAGAGTATTGAAAAAACATTAAAAACAGACAATTGGCAACAAAAAGAATTTTAATCACCGGAGCGAGCGGTTTTATTGGAGGCTTTTTAGTAGAGGAGGCGCTTCGCAGGGGATATGAAACGTGGGCCGGCATTCGCGCCGGAAGTAACCGTTCGCATTTACAGGATAAGCGTATCCGGTTTATTGATCTAAACTACGGTAGCAAGGAGGCCCTTACGGAGCAACTGACCGCTTTTGCCGGGGAACATGGCGCGTGGAGCTACGTTATACATAATGCGGGAGTAACCAAAGTTTTAAATAAAGATGACTTCTACCGGGTGAACGCCGGATACGCCATTCATTTGATTGAAGCGCTGGAAGCTGCCGGCTGTAAACCTGAAAAATTCCTGCTGATGAGTAGCCTGAGTACGTACGGAAAAGGGGATGAAAAGAATTTTACGCCGATTCGACCGGACGACCCGCAACTGCCGGATACGGCGTATGGGAAAAGCAAACTGGAAGCCGAATGTCATCTTTCCCATCAGTCTTATTTCCCGTATATCATCCTGCGCCCTACCGGCGTTTACGGCCCCGGCGATAAAGATTATTTTATGGAAATAAAATCGGTCAACTCCGGTTTTGATTTTGCCGTTGGTCTTACGCCTCAACGGATTACGTTTATTTATGTAAAGGATTTGGCTACGGCAGCCTTTCTTGCCCTGGAAAACGAACAAATCAGGAACAAACATTATTTTGTGACGGATGGAGATGTGTATACCGACACGGAATTTGCCGGCGAGATAAAGCATATTCTCGGAAAGAAGTTTGTATTACATGCCCGCATCCCTGCAGGACTGGCATATATAGCCTGCGTGTGTTCGGAATGGACAGGGAAACTGCTGAAGAAAAGTATGACGCTGAACAGCGATAAATACCGTATCCTGAAACAGCGAAACTGGATATGCAACGCCAAACCGCTTCAGGATGATACGGGCTTTTCTCCTGCCTATCCGCTTCGTAAAGGCTTGGAGGAGAGCATCGCCTGGTATAAGAAAGAAGGATGGCTGTAATCAGTCCATCTTCTTGATACTGCCCAATCCGGCTATTTCCTTCCGTATCGTTTGCGGGTCTCCTTTGTATTTAATACGTCCGCTGCCGGCTACATCGGCAGAAATACTATGGCTGACGCTGATTTCAATATCTCCGCTCCCGGCGATATTGCATTTCATGTCTTCTACCTGAAGGTCAAAAGCGCGGACGGTTCCGCTCCCGGCGATTTCGAATGTTGCCTTTGTCATAGTACCTCCCAGATTGATTTTTCCGCTACCGGCGATGTTTCCGTCAAAATCTTTTCCGTTTAGTTTGTAAGCATTGAGCGTGGCGCTTCCGGCCAGGTCGACGTCCAGTTCATCGACGGTAACCCGGTCGTTCAGGTTGATCGTTCCGCTTCCGGCTAAATTAATTTCCAGATCGTTTCCGGTAAGCGGGCTGTCTAAGTCGAACGTAACGCTGCCGGCTAAATCCACTTTTTTCAATCCTTTCGAATGAGCGCTAACCGTAAATTGGGTTGGGCGGAAATGAGCGTTTTTATATTCATCTTTAGGCTTTATCTGCAATTTGGAACCTTTCGCCCGGAATATATATTTTTCCATAATATTCCGGTCGGTAGTAACGGTTAAAGCAGGGAGGTCTTCCGATTGAACATAGGTTACCTTGATTGAATGGCTGGCTTCAATCGCGTCATAATCATCAAGCGTTAGCTCTTGAGTCACTAAATTACCGTCGCCCCGTATCAGGAGGAACGGATTGCAGCCGTTCATTATCATCGATAATAAACAGGCAAGGAGGATGGATGCGTTTGTTTTCATGTCTTAACGTGCGTTCGATATAAGAAATCCAGAAAAAAATCAGCAAAAGAGAAAATAATGAGTTGTCTTTATAATGTTCATAAACAAAGAGCTAACTAAGATATTCTCCCATGCTAACAATTCGTGAAGTTACGGAAATTTTCTATTTAACAGATAAATCTTCGAAAGAATTTGCTCTTACATTCAAAAAAATCAAACGCGAGAAGACTGAAAAAAAACGGTATAACGCCTTCGGTAAACCATTATAATGGCTTAGCAAAGAAAACGCCTAAGAATTAAGAATTAAGTATGAATATCGCTAATTAAAAATATGTTTATACCTTTGCAAAAAAAGAACAGGAAACAAGCATGTAAAAACTATTTACGCCAAAGGCGATGAATAAAACATACGGCGAGTTCCATACCTGTCCAGTATAATTTTCATTCGTATGAAAAAAAGGAATTTAAATTACGTACTGCTTGCGTTAGCGATTGTTATTCTGTCATGCGGACAAAAGGCCAAGAGTAAGACGTCTGTAACACAAGTCGATAACAGGGAAGAAAGAGCTATTCAAACGTTGAAAGAGTTTTATGCCGCGTATATTTCGGAATGTGACAATCTCAATGGAAATTTGGAAACCATGGCTTCAATCCGAAATAAATATCTGACAAAAACTTTACGTAATAAATTAGAGGAGCAGGAATTGGATTATGATCCGATAATTCAGGCGCAGGATTGTGATAAACAAACAATAACCACACTCGAAATTAATCCTGAACCAGGCAGAAATGTTTATAACGTATGTTATACCTTTCCGTATGATAATCAAAAAATCTGTATAAAATTGTTCCTCATGGAAGAGAAGGGGAGTTATTTGATTGATGATATTATAAGTGACGTAAATATACACGGAAATAAATAAAGTCTCTTCGTTTTTATTAGTCACCTGGATTTTGGTTGTATCTTTACGCCCTAAAATGCAGAAGTATGGAGCATCAGGGAGAGGTTATACTCTATCAACCCGAAGAAGCGGTACGGCTGGAAGTTCGTTTGGAGGGTGAAACGGTTTGGCTTAACCGTCAGCAGATGTCTGAACTGTTTGGACGTGATATTAAGACAGTTGGAAAACATATCAATAACGCCTTGGATGAAGAATTGAACCAGAAGAATTATGTAGCAGCAATATCAAGAGCTCGACAAATAGGCACATGGGGGTATGGGACTTCTTTCGAGGAGCTTCAGATGTTGGGAGGTTTGGCTTCAGGCAGAACAGTTGACCGCGAAGAAAAGGAAGCAGCCCTGAATGTGGCATTCGAGCTTTGCGACACTGACCTTTTCGAGCAGATAATAACCCGAATACCCCGTGCGCAGGAACGTATACTCTTGGCGTTTGA
>JAITRG010000211.1 GCA_031288515.1 Tannerellaceae bacterium | reverse complement strand
ATTATTAAACGCCATCCAGGACGTATATTTAGATACTGAAATTACGCTATCGTAATTTCAGTATTTAAGCCACTTATCCAGCCAATTAAAGAAAACGCGCTGGAACAGGACTCCGTTTTGGGGTTGTGCGATCCAATGGTTTTCGTCGGGGAAAATCAGCATTTCGGCAGGAATGCCTCTTAATTTGGCTGCATTGAAAGCGGACATGCCTTGTGATGCAAGGATTCTGTAGTCTAATTCTCCGTGTGTTACGAGGATGGGCGTATCCCATTTATCTACAAAGCGGTGAGGGGAGTTGGCAAATGTTCTTTGTGCCGCAGGATTGTTCTTATCCCAGTAGGGGCCTCCCATATCCCAATTAGCAAACCACATTTCTTCTGTTTCCAGATACTGCGCTTCCAGGTTGAAAATACCGGCGTGGGCGATGAATGCTTTAAAACGTTTCTCGTGATGCCCGGCCAGCCAATAAACAGAAAATCCTCCATAACTGGCGCCTACCGCACCTAAACGGTTTTCATCTACATAAGGTTCTTTCGCTATTTCGTCAATGGCGGCGAAATAATCGTTCATATTCTGCCCTCCGTAATCGCCGCTTATCTGCTCAAGCCATTCTTGTCCGAATCCGGGTAACCCACGGCGGTTAGGCGCTACGATGATATAGCCATTTGCGGCCATTAGCTGAAGATTCCATCGATAGCTCCAGAATTGGCTTACCATGCTTTGCGGCCCCCCCTGGCAATAAAGTAATGCCGGATATTTTTTATTGGGGTCGAAGTTGGGAGGATAAACAACCCATACTAACATTTGCTTCCCGTCTGTTGTTTTTATCCAACGGGGTTCGGATTTCGCGGTTGTTAATTGGTCGAATACGGCTTTATTCTCAAAACTGATTTCTTTTGCTTCTCCCGATTCGGTATTTACAGCAAAGATTTCAGGCGCATATTCCTGTGAACGCCTGATTGCTATCATATTACCGGCTGCAATGCTTAACGCTGCATAATCGTATTGGCCGGTAGTGATTTGGCGCATCATTTTATCTAATCCGATTTGCCAGATATGCATAAGCCCTTCTTTGGAGACAATGGCATAGAACGACCTGCTATCCCGGTTCCATTGCATATCGTCTACATTATAATCGAAAGCGGAAGTAATATCTTCTTTATCGCCGCTTTGCATATCTGCGATAAATAGCCGGCGTTTATCGGACTCATAGCCATCGCGTTCCTGGCTGATCCAGGCAATGTATTTACCATCCGGCGAAAAGGCCGGGTGTGTATCATATCCCATCATTCCCTCCGTCAGGTTACTTGTTTGCTTTGTTTCTACATTATATAAATAGATATCCGAGTTGGTAGATACGGCATAGGCCAATCCCGTTTTTTTACGGCTGGCGTAAGCTATCGTTTTTCCGTCGGGACTCCATGCCAGGTCTTCAATGCCGTTCATCGGTTTTATCGGGCATTCGTAAGGTTCGCCTTCCATGACGTCAATCGCTTCACCCATTTTATTGCCATCAAAAAAAGCCACAAAAGGGTGGGGGATTGTTTCTACCCATTCGTCCCAATGCTTGTACATTAAATCGTCAACGATTCGCCCGGTGGCTTTCGGCAGATCGGGATAAATATCGGACGTACGCTTTCCATAGTTAACGTCGGAAATGAATAAAATGTTTTTTTCATCCGGCGAAAAAATGAAACTGTTTATTCCGCTCCCGTGGTTACTTATCCGGCGGCGGTTCGTTCCGTCTATATTCATTATCCATAGCTGGGAATTGCCGCTTTCGCTTGACAGGAAGGCTATCTCACGGGCATTTTGTAACCAAACGGCGTTTTGTTCGCTCTTAGCCGTGCAGGTTAGTTGTTTTTTTTCTGTTCCATCTACATTGACAATGAATAATTCACGGTTCCCTTTGTTTTCTTCTATACTGGAGAAAGATACTCCATAGAGGGCTTTTTGTCCGTCCGGCGAAAGGCGGGCGTCACTTATACGCGCTAAACTGTAAAGAATCTCGGGAGTCAGCAGACCATTCGATACTTTAATTTCAGGACGTTTAATAATAGGCGTCATGTCCTCTGTTTCATTTATATCCTGCGTACAGGAGCCTGTTAAAACAGATATTAAAACACTCATAAAAAAAACAGATATTTTCATTTACTTTATAATATATTATGTATTAAGTGCGAAAATAGTAAATAATATTTATATCTTTGCATTTATAATTTAAGAACTGGAAAATTATGAACAAAATTTGGTTATTAGGAGCCGTATTATTTGCATTATTGGCATTTGGCTCATGTAAACCTAAGCAGAGTGCATACAGGGCAGCCTATGAACAAGCAAAAGAAAACGAATCGGCCACTCCTGTTGAAGAATTTGACGATGACGATGACGGCGAATACGTTGATGATGAATTCGCCGACGATTTCGAAGTTGTATCTA
Organism: Tannerellaceae bacterium; assembly: GCA_031288515.1. Lineage (GTDB taxonomy): Bacteria > Bacteroidota > Bacteroidia > Bacteroidales > Tannerellaceae > DFXE01. The sequence continues at coordinate 15,322 of JAITRG010000211.1, read as the reverse complement.
AACCGCGGACAGACATTGAAAAAGAAAGCGATTTGAACGTTTCCACGCGTCAGGAACGTATCAACCCCTACATGGGGGAAAATATGGCTAACCTGAAGCGTTTCAGCGTGGTAGTTGGCAGTTTCAGAAACAACACAAACGCATACTCTTTGAGAGACCGTATGCAAAGCGATGGTTACAATGCCTTGGTTGCCCAGAATGAATTAGGCATGCTGCGCGTTATTGTTTCCAGTTTTGACAGCAAACGGGACGCTTTGTACAGCAGGGATGCATTCAGGTCAAAATATTATCCAAACTTCCAGGACGCTTGGATTTTGGAACGTTATTATTAATAAACGTAATAGTAAGCGTATCTTATATCGTAGGGGTATCTCATCGGATTGCCCCTTCTTTTTAATTTAAGATACTATGAAAGTAATTAACGAGCAGCTTTTGAACGACATAACGGAAAAAGCCAGGCAGTCTCCCCGCCTGCGTATGAATTATAATTTTCACGACCGGTTGGACGATCCGTTGAACCGCTTGATTAATGCGATGGAACCAGGTACTTATTTACGCCCGCACAGGCATTTGAATCCGGATAAAGACGAATCGTTTTTGATTTTACGCGGCAGCATAGCGCTGTTTACTTTTGATGACGAAGGAAACATTACGGAATATCTGATACTCGACCCGGAAGCAGGCGTTTATGGATCCGATATTAAGGCCGGCGTATGGCATGGGTTAGTTGTGTTAGAGCCAGGCACGGTGTTGTACGAAGCAAAGCGCGGCCCGTTTGCTCCTTTATCACCCGGAAACTTTGCCCCATGGAGCCCGGAGCCGGAAGATACGGAAGAAGTAAACAACTATATCCGTTTGCTTTCCGAATCATTGGCGCCTTGCGGTTCTGGTAGATAGCGGATTTGCCTGCACGGTTGTTTACGTATGAAAGCGGAATATTTTTTAACGTTGTAAAGATAAAAACATGAAAAAGATTTATTGGTTATTAGGTATTGCAATTTTATTAGCAAGTTGCAATATGAAAAAAGACGATACGAAAGACAGCGTTATCGTTGAAGAAGAAACAATTGTAGTAACAGAACCTCTTGACGGACTGTATGAGGGGAAACTTCCCGCAGCTTCGGGCGAAGGGATGGACGTGAAAATAACATTATCCGGGAATACGTATGCAAAGTCTATTACGTATATAGGAAAATCGGATGAACCGATTGAAACTTCCGGAGAGTTTATATGGGACGAGGGGGATTCAATCATTACATTGGTCGGCGAAGAAGCCCCAAACAAATACCTTGCAGGCGAGAATACGTTAACCCATTTGGATGTGGATGGGAATATAATCGCCGGCGATTTAGCCGATATGTATATTCTGAGAAAGAAATAATCGTTTTCAGGTAATAGCAGAAAGGCTGTATACGTTTAAAGAACGGTACAGCCTTTTTTCTGACTGCAAAACGAACCGGGCATGATTCATTATTATTCTATTTTGATACTTTCCACCGGGTTGGCATTAGCCGCTTTCCAATTCTGGAAGGTGACAGTGAGGCTTGTTACAGTGGCTATCAAAATAAAGGATACAATAAACACCCACCAATAGACAGGCGTTTTATAAGCAAAATTCTCCAGCCACTTAACGATGGCGTAATAAGCGACAGGCGCAGCTATGACAAAACATATGCATACGATGCGCATATATATCTTGTTGAACATGACTATAATTTCGTTTGTAGACGAGCCTAATACTTTCCTTACCCCGATTTCTTTTTTCCGGTATTCGCTTTCAAAAACAACCAATCCGAATACTCCTACAATAGAGATAAACACGGCGATTAAACTGAATAATGTGATAAGCGAACTTACTTTGAGTTCTTTGTCATATAATTGATTCATTACTTCGTTGAAGAAACGGACGTCAAAAGGATATTCGGAGTCGAAAGAACGGAGCGTTTCGCGGATATGCTGCATGGCCGCCCGCATATTCGTCCCCCCTTTTACTTTTATATAAGCATAGTTGGATTTATTACCCCAGTTCTGCGTCCCCCATACGAAGAAGGCCATGGGTTCTACTTCCGTACGGAAAGAGGCAAACTTTACGTTCGGCATAAAGCCTATGATTTCGGCGCTGTCTATACGTTCTCCCAATTCTATTTTATAATCGTTACGCGCCTTTTGGTTAAAGACGTAAACGCCATGCCTGGTTTTATCGTCTCCCTCTCTGAAGTTGCGTCCCTCTTCGATCTCGACGCCCATTACTTTCAGAAACGAAACGTCTACAGGCAGGCATTGAAAATTAATATCGCCGTCCCGGAATTTGCGTCCCCATCCCATGTACTGGTCTGAGCTGGAAAGGAGTATTTCGGCAAATGTAACGTCTTCTATCCCGGAAAAAGAGTTCAGTTGATTCGCCAACGCTTCTTTTTTATCTTGTATCGTATTATTTATATCGGTTACAATCAGTTCGTCTTTTTCGTAACCTAAGGGTGTGTTTTGCATATAATGATTCTGTAAGTACATGAAGATGGCGCCTATAATCAGGGCAAAAGAGGCAACGAACTGGATACTTATAAGCATATTCCTCAATTGCCGCCCTTTGGGAGAAAGCCCGAAACTGCCTTTTAAAACCAAAGCCGGCGAAAAAGAGGTAGTATAATAAGAAGGATATACCCCGGCTAAGAACCCGGTTAGTATGGATATAATAGCCGTAACGCCTGCCAGTACAGGATGCGCGGCTAAGGATAAATCTGCGTTTACAAATCCCGACAGGGAACTGATGGAGAAAATATAGACTAATCCCAACGAAAGGATGAACGATATAAAACTGATAGAAGCGGCTTCCATCAATAAAGAGAAACGAAGGGTGCGTTCGTCGGCGCCTAATATCTTTTGCGTATTAATGCTTTTTATACGCATAGGCGTAAGCGCCGTACTGAAATTGGTGAAATTGATTCCGGCAATAATCAGGATGATAAAAGCGATGGCAAACAATACCAGTAAGGTTTGCCTGCCGGCTTTCGGGGCGGCGTCGTAAATGGTATCGGTGGTAAAGTGGACTTCCGTCAGCGGCGTTAGCCGGAGATTCCATTCGGCTACCCATTTGTAATTATCATCCAGGCGGGATGTGTCAAAATTCTTTTTGAAGTTTTCCACCAGGTGTTCGCTGTTTTGGGGAGAATCGGTACGGATATACAGTTCATAATTGGAATTACCCCATTCGTGGAGATTTTCTTCTTTACTCATGGGGTAATAAATAGCATTATTCACAATCGTATTGTCGGGGAAATCGTAATAGACGCCTCCCACCGTGTAGCTTCCTCCCTGATCCGTTTTCAATTGTTTTCCGATAGCCGGTTGGTTTCCATACCATTTATGCGCCATGCTTAACGGGATTAATACCGTGTTGGGTTCGTGCATGACATTGGATTGCCCTTCATACATGTCAAACTCAAACACATCGGTATATTCGGGGTATACCTTTAACGATTTTTCTTTATAACTGTTCCGAACCCCGTTCTCGTCAATAGTAACCACCATAAATGCTCTCCAGGGGCTGGTTAGCGTACCCGCTTTGATATGGGGAGAGGAGTGAATGAACAATTCTGCATACGGACGGGATAGAATTGCCTGAGCTCCTCCGTCAAAGGTTATTTCTACCCGGTAAATACAATCTGCATCCTTATGGAATTTATCAAAAGTCCAATCGTAATTTAATTGCATGAAAATAACCATAAAGGCGGCAAAAGCAACTGACAGGCCAGCTATATTCAATACGACGGCCATTTTAAAACGACGAAGCGCGCTCAGAAAATTTTTCAAAATAGTTTTCATTATTGCTCAATTAAGATGTTGTTTTCTATAAAAGACGTATAAGCGATCCCGAAGGTTGCATATACGATCAAATTAATTTGATAACCGGGCCGTTTGGTATGACGACCGGATTTTTATCGGAAAATTTCTAATAAGCCGGAAATAATTATCTATCTTCGCCAACAGTAAAAAAAATACCCATGAAAACGAATCTGAAATTTACAGTCTTAATTATTTTACTTTTAACTGCTTGCCAATCAAATGACGGCTGGCGGGAGTTATTCGATGGAAAAGACCTTACGGGGTTCAAACAACTGAACGGAGAAGCCCCTTTCCGTGTGGAAGAAGGATGTATCGTAGGAACATCCGTGATGAATCAACCCAATAGTTTTCTGGCAACGGAAATGGATTATGGAGACTTTATTCTCGAATTTGAATCCTTATGCGACCCATCGCTCAACTCGGGCGTGCAGTTCCGCAGTGAAAGCCGCCCGGATTATCTGAACGGGCGCGTCTATGGTTATCAATGCGAAATAGACCCTTCAGACAGAAAATGGAGCGGGGGAATTTACGATGAAGCGCGCAGGGGATGGCTCGTTACGCTGGCCGACCATCTGACAGGAGGCATGGCTTATAAGAAAAACGACTGGAACAAATTCCGTATCGAAGCGATAGGCGATACCATCCGGATTTGGCTGAACGGCGTAAATACCGCGAACTTGTATGATAATGAAACGCTCAGTGGATTTATCGCCTTCCAGGTACATCAAATAGGCAACCCTGAACAGGAAGGAAAAGAAATCAAATGGCGTAATATTCGTATCAAAACAGAAAATCTGGAATCCGAACGTATGCAAGGACACCTGATGCAGGAAGTAAACCGTATCCCCAACACCCTTTCGGATGAAGAAAAAGCAGATGGCTGGAAATTATTATTCGACGGACAAACAACCGCCGGCTGGAGAGGCGCTCATAAGGATGCTTTCCCCGAGTTTGGCTGGAAAATAGAAGATGGCGCATTAACCGTTTCAAAATCGGATGGCGGCGAGGCCGCAAACGGCGGAGATATTGTATATGGAAATGAGCTTTTCCCGGCATTTGAATTAACCCTCGAATTTAAAATAACAGAAGGGGCCAATAGCGGGATAAAGTATTTTGTGACGGAACAGGAAAAACAAAAAGGTTCGGCTTATGGGCTTGAATATCAAATACTGGACGACAGCCGGCATCCGGATGCGAAATTATATACATCCTTCCCCGGTTCACGTACATTGGCAAGTTTATATGACCTGATTAAAGCGGAACACAAACGCTTTAACGGAATTGGAAACTGGAACCAGGCAGTAATAAAGGTATATCCGAATAATCATGTGGAACACTGGATGAATGGTTTTAAAAATCTTGAATTTGAACGCGGCTCGGACGCTTTTCGCAATCTGGTGAAAGGCAGTAAATATGCAGATAAGGCGTACAATGACCCCATACCTTTCGGCGAAGCCCCGGAGGGACGTATTTTACTGCAAGACCATGGCGATGAAGTGTCTTTCCGAAGTATAAAAATAAGGGAGTTGAAATGATACTTTTTTCAGCGTCGCGGGATGTTCGCGGGAAAATATAGATATTGTCGGGCGGCAATGATTAGCCATTATGCTTTTAGTATTTGTAGTTTGTGGATAAAGAAACGATCATCTTATCTATTAATGACAAAAAAATACAAACGACGGCCATAACTTATTTCACATTTCCAAAATTACTTGATTTATATCAAGCGCATATTTGTTTTTACAATATAATTTTGTTTCAGAAAACACCAAGTTTTCATAGTTAAGGTTTGAGAGCGTAGGAACTTGCGAAAATTCCTACGCTTTGTTTTTTAACAGCCAACACTTTGATTTCTGCTAAACATGTCTTACCTTTATAATCGGATATTCATATGCGTTGAAAATATTTACCGGATTATTTCGTTAACATTGTATGAGACATTATAAAAAAACAATCCAATATTTATGAAAGACAATTATTGTATAATAATGGGAGGCGGGATCGGTAGCCGTTTCTGGCCGTTTAGCAGAGAAAGTTATCCGAAGCAATTTCTTGATTTTTTCGGAACCGGCCGTTCTTTGTTGCAAATGACATTCGACCGGTTTGTCAAAATTATCCCCAGGGAAAATATCTATATCGTAACAAATGAATCGTATGCATCCCTTATGAAAGAGCAGTTGCCCGATATAGACGATAAGCAGATTCTTCTTGAGCCTATCCGGCGTAATACGGCGCCTTGCATTGCCTATGCAGCCTACCATATTAAATCGTGTAATCCCAATGCCAATATTGTGGTGGCCCCTTCCGATCATCTGATTTTAAAAGAAGACGTTTTTTTGCAGGATATACAGAGAGGGCTGGAGTTTGTTAAGGAAAATAAAGCCTTAGTAACATTAGGCGTGAAGCCGAGCCGGGCGGAGACAGGTTACGGCTATATCCAAAGCGATGAAACTTTCTTAGATGAATTTTCAAAAGTAAAAACGTTTACAGAGAAACCTAATGCGGAATTGGCCGAAGTGTTTCTCAAAAGCGGAGAGTTCTTTTGGAATTCCGGCCTGTTCCTTTGGAATATAAATACGATTCTTGAAGCGTTTGCCCTCTATTTACCGGATATAACCAACCAGTTTGATTTGGGAAAAGAGTTGTTCAACACGCCGGAAGAGGCTAAGTTTATACAAAAGCAATTCCCATACTGCCCCAGCATCTCTATCGATTATGGCATTATGGAGAAAGCAGACAATGTATATATGATGTGCGTAGATTTCGGCTGGGCTGATTTGGGAACCTGGGGCTCCCTGTATGATATGGCGGGTAAGGACGAACAGAAAAATGCCATATTAAAGACAGATAAAGTGTTGGCCTACGAATCGGGAGAGAACATTGTAGCGATGAGCAATCCTGATCGTTTGGTTGTTTTACAGGGCTTGAATGATTATATCGTTGCCGAATCAGCGAACGTATTACTCATCTGCAAGAAAGGCGAAGAGCAACGGATCAAACAGTTTGTAGTGGATGTTCAATTAAAATACGGCAAAGAGTTTAATTAAATTCACTCAACATAAATTCACTCAACAGGTAATACCAGGCCTTCCTTTGCCAGAATTGTATCAGGGAAGACCCGGATGGCTTCTGTTTTAAGTATAGTATCATCCTCATATCGGGCTGAAAAATGTCCGATAACAAGTTTTTTTACATTTGCCCGTTTGGCTATTTCCGCCGCTTGAGCCGCCGTAGAATGGTATGTTTCTTTCGCTCTTTCCTTCTCTGCTTCTGCAAAAGTCGCTTCATGGTACAATAAATCCACATTGGAAATTATCGGAATAATCGTTGGGAAATAAGCGGTGTCCGAACAATAAGCATATCGTTTGGCCGGTTCGGCGGGCAGGGTTAACCGGTTGTTGGGTATTATTTCTCCGTTTGGCGCCGTATAATCGGCGCCTTGTTTAATCTGGCAGAGGCATTTGATCGGGATTTGATAGAAATCAATCATTTCTCTTATTAAATGCGCTTCTTTTTGTTTTTCTGCGAACAGGAACCCGCAAGTAGGCGTCCGGTGATTTAACGGAATAGAATAAACCTCCATGGAGCGGTCTTCCATGATAAGAGCTTGCCTGGATGCGTCTATCTGATTAAGCTGGATGCGGAAAGGCAATCCTTTGTTGAATAAATTCAGAATCGGTTGAAGATAATCTTCTATGCCCTTTGGAGCATGAATAAATAAATCGCCCGTCCGGCCCAGCATACCCAGGGTAGAAATTAATCCCGGCAAACCAAAACAATGGTCGCCATGCAGATGTGATATGAAGATATGGTTAAGCCGGTTAAACTTTATACGCATATGCCGCATCTGTACCTGAGTCCCTTCTCCACAATCGATCATATATAATTTATCCCGCAGATTGACAATCTGTGAAGTTGCCATATGTCTGGTAGTTGGAAATGCTGAACCACATCCGAGAATGTGGATGTTAAAATCTGCCATAAAAGTCCTTTTTTATTCTATTTTCTAACAAAAGTATCATAAAAACTTGCAATTTGTTTTGACATAAGTAAAAAAAAGAATGAAATATGTTGTATGCAAATGCTGGATTGCCTACCTTTGCTATGATGAATGAATTAATATAGTAGTCTTATAAAAAGGATAAGACTAAGTTATATTTTGTTCTAAACCTTAACTAACTTTTTCTTTTTGTTTAAAACGGTTAAATGTAGAAACGGCCAAGCGTGAGCTCCGCCGTTTCCTTTTTTTATACCGTTCCATCCACCCTGTTCCATTCTGTTTCCTTTATTTATTTTGCCTGTTTTGATACTTCCTGTTTATCTATATTACTGAAAAAATAAAAAAGGGTATATCCTTTTCGGTACACCCTTTACGAAGAGCGGAAGACGGGACTCAAACCCGCGACCCTCAGCTTGGAAGGCTAATGCTCTATCAACTGAGCTACTTCCGCAATCTGTTTTTTAGTGGGCAGTGATGGATTCGAACCACCGAAGGCGTAAGCCAGCTGAGTTACAGTCAGCCCCATTTGGCCACTCTGGTAACTGCCCCCATTATTTTCGTGTGCAAAGGTAGAATTAATTTTTAAAACTGCAAGAGTAATCAATCATTTTTATTGCAGTAATTGCCGCTTCATCCCCTTTATTCCCGTATTTTCCTCCTGCGCGTTCTTCTGATTGCTGCATTGTATCGGTAGTTAATAAGCCGAAAACAAACGGCATATCATACATTAAATTCAATTCGGTGATACCTTGCGTTACTCCCGAACATACATAGTCGAAATGAGGCGTATCTCCACGTACTACGCATCCCAAGATGATAACGGCGTCAAGTTCTTTGTTTTCGGCTAATTTCCGGGCGCCATACGTAAGCTCAAAACTTCCGGGGACGCGTTTTACAATCATATTTCCGGCTGTAACTCCATGCTTCTCCAATGTGTTGCATGCGCCTTCTAAAAGCTTCTCGGTTATATTTTTATTCCATTCGGAAACGACAATACCTACACGCATATCCGAAGCGTCAGGTACACTGTTAAAATCGTAATCGGATAAATTTTGATAAGCTGTAGCCATATAATTTATTTTTGATAAAATAAAAAGGATGCTCGAAAGGCATCCTTTTTTATCTGTTAATAATATACTGACGAAACATTATTCTTTTGCCAATTCGGAAGCGCGTGTTATGAATCTGTCGATATCGGACGCTTCCATTGAATTATAATATTTTTCTTTGATGGCCGTATAAGCTTTTACGGCGTCATTGTATTGTTTAAGATGTTCGTAAGCAATACCTGCTTTTTTAAGGAACGCAGGGCTTATTATTTCATTATCCGCCGTTTTAGCCGCTTTTTCGAAATAGCTGATTCCTTCTTTTATATTCCCGGAATTTACATGGCAATCTCCAATAAGCCCGATAAGAGCCGGAGAGATCATATTATCATTTCCGCTGAAGGATTTTAACAGCTCCATCGCTTTCTCGTTGTCGCCTAATTTGAAATAGCAAACGCCTGCATATCCTTTTGCCAGGTTGCCGGCTTTTGTACTTCCGTATTCGTCGATAATGGATTCAAAACCTGAATAATCCAATCCGTTGCCATTTAAAGCGAGGGCAAAGGAGTCTATGGCAAAATAATTTTCGCCCTGGAACATTGCAGCGGCAGCTTTCTTTTCTCTGGGGACTAAATAGCCATGCCTGATTCCGAAAATGACTCCGACAATGAGTATAATGCCGATAATTCCATAGCTGATGCCCTTTTGATTTTTTTCAAGAAACTGTTCTGATTTAGAGACAATTTCGCCAACTTCCAACTCTTTACCTTTGCTCTTTCCCTTAGTAGTAGCCATTATGTATACGTTTAATAAATTCTTTTAAGTGATTGCATTTTACAATTCAACGCGCAAAAGTAGTTTTTTTTATGGATATAATCTACATTTTGAGCTATATTTTTTAATTTTGTATTATTAATGTGGCGTAATGATACTAAATAAACTTTCCGTTCTCAATTACAAGAATATACAACAGGCTGAGATACTCTTTTCTCCTAAGATGAATTACTTTTTCGGTAATAATGGGATGGGTAAAACGAATCTTCTGGATGCTATCTATTACCTGTCCTTTTGTAAGAGCTATCATCATACGTCGGATAATCAGATTATACTTACCGGTGAAGAGATGTGCGTGATTCAGGGAAGCTATGATTATGAGGGTAGGGAGGAGGAGGTATTCTGCGCTATCCGCCGCCGGCAACGGAAACAGTTCAAGCGCAACAAAAAGGAATACGACAAATTATCCGAACACATAGGATTACTCCTTTTAGTCATGGTATCGCCTACGGATTCGGACCTGATACAGGGAGGAAGCGAAGAACGCCGCCGTTTCCTCGACTTAATCATTTCGCAACAGGACAGGCAGTACCTTTACGCGCTGATACAATATAATAAAGCCCTTCAGCAGAGAAATAGTTTATTAAAGAACCAGTCGACCGACCGCTCCCTGTACGATGTGTTGGATATGCAGTTAGACAGGTATGGCAAACTTGTGTATGAGAAGCGTCAACTGCTGGTTGACGAGCTTATACCCATATTCAACGAATATTATCAAAACATCTGCCAGTCATCCGAACAGGTAGGCTTGCGGTACCTCTCCCAATTGGCAGAGGGCGAATTAATGGAACTGCTCTCGAAGAACAGAGAGCGCGACTGCGTTTTAGGATATACATCCACCGGTATCCATAAAGACGACCTTGAGATGACACTGAACGGGTCATTGATTCGCCGGATAGGCTCGCAAGGGCAGAATAAAACGTATTTGATAGCTCTCAAATTATCCCAGTTTGCCTTTCTGAACCGGGAAGGGCGGACAACTCCTATTCTGTTGCTCGACGATATCTTTGATAAATTAGACGCTAACCGGGTGGAACAGATTATTAAGTTAGTCAGCGGGGAGACATTCGGTCAAATCTTTATAACGGATACAAACCGGAAGCACCTGGATGAAATTCTGTTGGCCATGAAACATGATTATACCTTATTCCATGTAGAAAAAGGAACCATTCAAACGATGCAGAAACTACTATGAGACGGAAAAATGCACAAACAATAGGCGAAATCTTAAATGATTTCTTCAAAGAGAATGCCGAACTGCGCAAACGGATTCTGGAAATTCGTATCAAACGGGCATGGGGAGAAGTATTAGGCCCCATGATTCAACAATATACCCGTAGCATTTATATAAAGAACGGCGCCCTCTATGTTTCGCTGACTTCTTCTGTCTTACGAAACGAACTAACCCTGAGCCGCGACAAATTGGTAAAAAGCCTCAACGATTACGCCGGCTCCACCGTTATCCATACAATCATCATTCGATAAATACGTCATACATCGTAAATCATAAGCGACGTTTCCGGCTTATGACTTACGACTTATGACTACGACTTTCACGACTTATGACTAATAATGATCTCCATCCCTTTTTTAATGGCGGCTTCATTCATTGGGAGTAGTTTATGATGCCGTTCGGGTAGCGATTTCTTTAGTCCGAGGAGAACGTTTTCCAGCTTTACCATAGGCGCTACTTTTAGCAGGCCGCCGAGTATCAGCATATTGAAAACCTTATCGTTTTTCATTTCCGTCGCGGCATCCATTGCATCTATCCGGTAGATATTGACGTCTTTCCGTTTGATTTCTCCATGTATACCGTATCCGTCGTAAATGAGGATGCCGCCCGGCTTTACTTTGCTTTCAAACTTATCCAGAGATGGTTGGTTTAAGATAATCGCAATGTCATATTGGTTTAAAATGGGCGAACTGATAGGGCCGTCGCTCAGGATAACCGTTACGTTGGCTGTCCCGCCCCGTTGTTCCGGGCCGTAAGAAGGCATCCAACTGACTTCTTTTCCTTCCATTAATCCGGAGTAAGCCAGTATCTTTCCCATCGACAAGACGCCTTGTCCGCCAAAACCGGCTATAATAATTTCCTGTTTCATCTTGTTTCCGATTATTATTCTACATTCTTTAAATCACCTAACGGATAGAAGGGGAACATATGCTCCGTCATCCATTTGTTAGACTGTCCGGGCGTCATTTTCCAACCCGACGAACAGGTAGAAACAAATTCAACGATAGACGTTCCCTTTCCCAACATAGAGTTTTCGAATGCTTTACGAAGCGATTTCCTGGCTTTTCTTACGGCGGCTGCCGTTTCTACGCTTTGACGGGTGACATAACAGGTTCCATCCAGCAGGGCCAATATATTAGATATTTTAAGCGGATACCCGTTCAGCGCAATATCCCGTCCGTAAGGACATGTAGAGGTAGGCATCCCTTCCAGCGTGGTGGGAGCCATTTGTCCGCCCGTCATACCATAAATAGCATTGTTTACGAATACGATTACGATATTCTCGCCACGGTTGGCGGCATGGATTGTTTCGGCTGTCCCGATGGCGGCTAAGTCGCCGTCGCCCTGATAAGTGAATATCATTTTGTCTTTATTCAGGCGTTTCAGTGCGGTGGCAACGGCCGGCGCCCGCCCGTGAGCCGCTTCTACCCAGTCGATATCCAAGTAATTGTAAGCAAATACGGCGCATCCTACCGGAGAAATACCGATTGTCTTTTCTTCCATTCCCATGTCGGCGATTACCTCGGCTATCAGCTTGTGGATAACGCCATGGCTGCAACCGGGGCAGTAGTGCATGGGGTTGTCGTTCATTAATTCCGGTTTATCGTAAACCAGGTTTTCAGGTTTTATTATATCTATTAATTCCATAGCTGTTAATCATTATTTAAAATACCTGAGGATATATTGCGCCAGCCTTATCACAATGGCAATACCCGCAAGGTACATGAATACCATTTTGTTACTTACGGCAAAATAGCAGATCACTGCGGCTATTGCCAGTACCATAAATAATAATGTAAGAAGTTCGTCGGCTTTACTCCCCCTGAATAGCTTACTCATGCTGTATAATTTTTTCTTTTAGTGCAACCAATATCTCATCGGGCGTAAATACGATTCCTCCCAGACGCCCGAAATGCTCTACCCTTATTTTTCCGTTTACGGCCAGGCGGACGTCTTCTACCATTTGCCCGGCATTCAGTTCTACCGAAAGCATGCCTTTTACCTTACAGGCATACGTTTTGATTATCTCTTTGGGGAAAGGCCAAAGCGTTATCGGGCGCAGAAGCCCCAGTTTGATACCTTCCAGGCGCGCCAGTTCTACTGTTTTCTGGCAAATACGCGCCGACGACCCGAAAGCGACCAACAGATATTCGGCGCCCTCGCAAAGGAACTCTTCGTAGCGTACTTCCGCCTCTTCAATCTTCTTGTATTTAGCCTGGAAGCGATTGTTGTTCTCTTCCATAATGGCCGGGTCGAGTTCCAGCGAAGTAACGATGTTGGGTCTGCGTCCTTTCGGCTTGCCTTGTACGGCCCAGGGCGATTCTTCCCGTATTTCGGCTTCTGTTTTTCTTTTACGGTAAGGAGGGAGTACAACCTTTTCCATCATCTGCCCGATAATACCGTCAGACAGTATCATACAGGGGTTGGTGTATTTAAAGGCGAGGTCGAAGCCAAGCGATACAAAGTCTGCCATTTCCTGTACGGATGAGGGAGCGAGGGTAATCAGGCGGTAATCGCCATGCCCTCCGCCTTTTACGGTCTGGAAATAGTCGGCCTGGCTCGGCTGGATCGTTCCAAGCCCGGGTCCTCCGCGCATGACATTAACAATCAGGCAAGGCAGGTCGGCGCCCGCCAGGTAAGAAATTCCTTCCTGTTTAAGACTGATACCGGGACTCGACGACGACGTCATGACCCGTTTTCCACTTGCGGCGCCGCCATAGACCATGTTAATTGCAGCCACTTCGCTTTCTGCCTGTAAAACAACCATGCCGGTCTTTTCCCAAGGCGTCTCGGCCATTAAGGTTTCAAGAATTTCGGATTGCGGAGTGATGGGGTAACCAAAATATCCATCTGTCCCATAGCGGATCGCTGCATGGGCAACCGCTTCATTACCCTTCATCAAATTTAGTTCTTCTGTCATAGTCGTTTTATAGTTTTACCTTATAAATAGTAAGACATCCATCCGGACAAACCAAACCGCAACTGATACAACCAATACAGCCGTCCGGGTTTTTCATGTAAACATAATGATATCCTCTGTTGTTGACTTCGCGGGGATGCAATTCCAATACATCCGTCGGGCAGGCCGCCACACAAAGGTCGCAACCTTTGCACCGTTCTGTATTAACAACAACAGCGCCTTTAATTTTCGCCATATCTGATAAATTTATATACGTACTTTTTTAGAAATAATCCGACATCTAAGTCTCACGTTGCCAAAGGTAGCAAAAAATATAATATGGCATGCGAAAATATTCTTTTAATTTTAAATTCAATGTCGTTTAGTTAAGCTATAACTTCTTCTTATTCATGTAATAAACTTTTTTTGTTTTATGATTTCTTGGATTAGTTCTGCCAGGTCTTATGATTTCGCAGGTTTTCATCAGTAACTCATCAAAAGACAGTATAGCATTTTTGAAGTCTTTTTTGATAAAGATTCCCACAGCAATCTCATAAAACATGCCTGAAGCAGACGTCCGGTTGATTTTTCTCTCATGTTTGCGTTTATTGCCGGTTTTCTCTTCCAATGATTCCGACCTGGCTTTTTCTTCTATCGGGAAAGAGAGAGCCGCGCATAAGGTCATCATCCGTATTTTAGCATGGAAATCCTCTTTGACGGCTTTGGCCGTTTTCCCTATTACTGTCAGCGATTTGAAAGAAAGTTTACGATTCCTTGTGAATTGTCCCTCCGAGCCGTCTCTGGAACGGCCGACAAATGATTTTTCATCAATTAATCCTGATATGTTTGTTACTAACTTTTCTCTATAAGTGCTCGCTTTTTTAAAAAGGGAAACTTCTTTATTTACAGGGTAAATTTAATGCTTTTCAAGTTAATCCCAAAATGTCAAAGAACATATTTTATCAAAATCCCTGCAAGAGGCCGATGGATTTCCCTTAACTAAACGACATTGATTTAAAAATTGATATGACATACTTTTTTCGTATCTTTGCAACCAAAATCAGCCAACGCATACGCTGTATTAAAAAAAAATACACACCTAAACAAAAACTCTAACGAGTTTTTTATATATAGTTTCATATGACAGTTGTAGAACAAATTCTTAATGAGCATGGCCCAATGATGTCTGGAGCATTGGCAAAGCATCTTTCTATACGATTAGCTATACCCGAAAATACAGCCAGTCAAAAGGTAAGTAGAACAAATGAGGCTATAAAAATCAAAGGTTTTTTTTCAAGCCAACAGTCATTCTGTTATTTAGAAAATCACAAAAAGAGCCGTAACCTATATGATGACTTATCGAAAGCAATGTTCGATTACGGTCGGAAGTATTGGTATTAGAGATTAAGTTAAATTAAATTTGCATATTACGCGCGTAAGCGCGACCTTTGCAGGATGAAATATCA
>JAITRG010000208.1 GCA_031288515.1 Tannerellaceae bacterium | reverse complement strand
ATTTAAATCTTACAATCAGGGTCAAACGGTATTATTTCCTTCCCGTTTGGACGAAAGAATACCGGATGATAGCCCTGTCCGGCTGATTAGTCGGATTGTGGACGGCTTGGATTTAACGCAGTTAATCGCCAGTTATGAATCCGGGGGAACCACCCCTTATCATCCCCGTATGCTACTGAAAGTTGTTTTCCATGCCTATATGAACAACACTTATTCGTGTCGCAGGATCGCTTCGGCCATGGAACGGGATATTCATTATATGTGGCTTTCGGGCAGTCAATATCCCTCGTTCAGTACGATCAACCGTTTCCGGAGTGAACATATTAAAGACTGTGTAAATCAACTGTTTGTTCAAGCAGTTGAGGTATTGGTGGAGATGGGACAGGTTCGTCCGGACGTCCAATATATAGATGGTACCAGGATAGAATCGGTAGCCAGCAAATATACGTTTGTCTGGCGTAAATCAACAGAAACCAACAAGGGAAAACTGGAAGAAAAGATCCGTAGCGTCCTCTCACAAATAGACGAAGGCATTGCCCGGGATCACGCCTCTGAAAGCGATATGGGAACTTCACCCATCGATTCGGCGTCTCTGGAGAAAATGATTGATAAAATAAATGAATGCACCCGCCAGCAGGAAGCTCGGACAAAAGAAGAAAAGCAAGCCGTTAAGCAGCGGGAAAAGCAGGTAAAAGAGCTCCGTAAGCATCAGCAAAAGCCACAGGAGTACGAGAATAAACCGGATATAATGGGGGATCGTAACAGTTATTCCAAAACAGATCTTGACGCCACCTTCATGCGGATGAAGGAAGATGCGATGAACAAGGGGCAGACCAAACCGGGCTACAACTTACAGACAGGAACAGAGAATCAGTATATTACGAACTTCGGCCTTTATCCCGATCCGGGCGATACCCTTACCCTTGCTCCGTTTCTGTATCTGCTCCGTTTCGACAAACTGCCCAAAGAACTGTGCGCCGACGCCGGTTATGGAAGTGAAGAGAATTACTTCCTGATGGAAGAGAGCGGTATAGAAGCTTATGTGAAATACAACTATTTTCATAAAGAACAGAAACGTAGTTTTAAGAACGATCCTTTCCGTCAGGAAAACCTTTATTATAATCCCCAGGGAGACTGCCTGGTTTGCCCCATGGGACAACGGATGCATTTGATCGGAGAGAAAACAGCGCCACGTGTTTGCGGTATGGAGTCGATAATAAGTCGCTATCAGGCAATCAATTGCGATGGTTGTCCCCTCAAAGGTTTGTGTACCAAAGCCAAAGGATACCGGATAATAGAAGTAAACCACCGATTGGTTCAATATAAACAGAAAGCAAGGGAACGCCTGCTTTCCGAGCAGGGAGTCATCCATCGAAAGAAAAGGCCCATCGAACCGGAAGCCGTCTTTGGACAGATGAAGTTCAATATGGCCTACAAAAGATTCCGCCACAAAGGCTTTGAAAAGGTTCAGATGGACTTTGGCGTCTTTGCTATGGCCTTTAACCTGAAAAAGCTATGCAAAAACCTCTCAAAAGAGGCTTTTGCCGCTCTTTTTGGCAAAATACGGCTTTACGTTCGCATGTTATTTTCCCTTAAAAGCCAACTATACTTCCCACAATCAAAAGTGAGTCGAAAATGGTACTTCAAAAGAAAAAATGCCGCATGAGGAACTTACAACAGAAAAAGAGGATGCGCCACTTTTGACACACCCTCCTGCCTGGATTTACCGGACAGGCCGTATGATGATATTGCGGCTGAAGACTACACTTTTACGGACGACGATATACAGAGTATGTTTTCGTCGGTATATTACAATCTGCGAACCGTATACTGGGGATGGAACGGGTATTTTGACGCGATGGAAGAATCGGCCGATCTGCTGATGACGCCTTTGCGGATCGGCGTAGGATGGGGCGATTTGTATATTACCATGCACAAACATACCTATCATTCGCGTATCGGACATTTCAGTACGATCTGGAACAACGCTTATGCCGGGATCAACGCTTGCAATAAATTGCTGGAACAGGAGCTGGTAAAAGCCTCCGGGACGTCGGTAGCTCAGTTGAGGGCTACCGTGCCTTATATTATTACCTGCTGTTTGAAATGTTTCGAAATCTTCCGCTGGAAACAGCCTATACCGTACCCGAAGGTTATCAGCCGGAGCAATCGTCTCCCCAGGAGATATTCAATTTCATCGAATCGGAATTGATTGACGTGAAGGAGACGCTCGCCTCTCTGAATGAATACGGAAAGATAAACAAAGCAACCTGCCAGATGATCCTCGCTAAAATGTATCTGAATTATAATGCCTGGTTCGAAACAAACGACGTCGTTCATTATCAGAAAGCCTACGATCAGGCAGAAGACATTATTCATAGCGGGAAATATACGTTGCCTCCTGCCTATTCCGATCCGTTTAAAGCCGACTTGTCTCAGTGCAGCGAAGTTATCTTTGCTTTGCCGGGCGACAACAATTACGCCAGAGCAAATTACTGCGTAAACAAATGCTTTCATGGAGCGGG
>JAITRG010000153.1 GCA_031288515.1 Tannerellaceae bacterium | reverse complement strand
ACTCCTGTTATGCAGTTGAGAATATGACCTGGAGTCCCGAAGTTGAGGTTGTCAACTGTGTTATTCCCCGCCGGAACAGAGCGCGGGGTATTCTGCTTTCCACGCCCAAACGGGCATTGTTTGAAAAAAATCTTTTCCGGACAGCCGGCACAGCTATTCTGGTGGAAGGCGATGTCGATTTTTGGTATGAAGCGGGCGCCGTCTGCAATTTCACAATCCGGGATAATGTTTTTGAAAACTGCATGTCTTCGGCCGAAGCGGGAATCTGGAACTGGGGAGAAGCGGTGATTTGCATCACTCCGTCACATAAACCCAAGAGTAACCGGGACGAACCCTATCATCAAAATATCCGGATAGAAAATAATGTATTCAAGTATTATGATTACAACCTTTTATATGCCCGTTCGGTGAGAAGATTGACTTTCAAAAACAATCGGATTGAATATACAGATGCTTATCTGCCCCATGGCAGGCAAGTAAATTTCTATTTGGACGGGTGTCGTGAAGTGCAGATTGAAAATAATACATACGACGACCGTTACCCACCACGGAAAGCAGAATTGCATCATATGAAGAAGACAGATTTACTTCCGTAGTTTACGCCCCCAAATCAGATAATTTCTTCTTCAATTGTCTCCGGTTATTTCTTTAGCGAAACGATTTCCTGTACGGTTTGAAGTTTTCCTTTGTTATCGTATGTTTCGGTTTTTACGGCGCCGATATTTTTAGCGTACCAATTGATTGTTTTTGTTTTTACCGCTTTCATCAATACGACTTTTGCGCTTATTTCGCTTTCTACTTTAAAGCAGTCGAATGAACCGGCGTCTGTTTTTACCTCTTCTCTGGCCGTCACTTTATTATTTCCTGAAACAGTAGTAGCTATACCCATTATTTTCGTCGTGTAGGAATACTCTCCGATATCCTTGCCCACTTCAAGCGTTGCCGGAAAAGAAGGATATGTCCCGCTGATTTCTACGTTTTCGCCCATTTCGCCCAGCAAAGCCTTCGCGTTGTACATTACTGCTTCGTCGACAATCTCTATTGTTATCGGAACAGGCGGCATCAATGATTTTTTGTTTTTGTTGAAAGTTTCAGCGGTATAGGTAACAGAAAAATTCTTTGCATCCTTTTTTTTCACATCCGTAACTACCATCTTGCCGTAAGATAAGACACTTCCCTTCCCGTCTTTTATTACATATTCCACTTCTGATCCCTGTTTGTCGAGAAAATAAACGTCTTGTGCGAATGTGTTCGTTGAAAACGGTAACAGGCATAAAACGGTAAAGATAAAATTAAAAATTGTTCTCATGATTTCTTTTTTTTAAAGGTTATTAATTATACTTTTTGAAAAACAGTTATTCGGGTCATAAAAGACAAACGCTTTTTTCGTTTGTTCTCAAGGACAAAGATTGGAAAAAGTTTTTAACGATACAAATTTTCAGCGATTTGGAATGAAATTATTTCCTTTCGCCCAGTTTTCTTTTTATCGTATAGATATAACCGACAGTTATGCTTATAAATCGCGATTTTTATGTAAGTTTGCGTTTAATAAACACAGTTATATGGAGGTAAAGCGATGAAACAGCCGTTTAAGATTATTCATGTAAAGCTGAAAAAGCCATATAATGGTAAAACTCACTATTATTTCGGATACCAGACAGCTATAGTATGAGGAACTGCCTGAGGAAATAAGGGGGATTAAGAAAGAAAGCCTCTGGAATGAGGAACTGAGAACGGGCGAATATTCAAACAAATTAAGTATTTTTTAAGAAAAAGACAGAATTATGTTAGGCGCAATTATCGGGGATATAGCAGGATCCCGCTTTGAGTTCAACAATACGAACAGGACAGACTTTGAACTGTTCACTGATGAGAGTACATATACAGATGACGCCATTTGTACGGTGGCTATAGCGGATGCTATTCTCAATGGGAAAAGCTATAAAAACAGTCTGTTGGAATGGTGCAGGAAATACCCGAACCCCAAAGGAGCGTATGGAGCCTCTTTTGCTCGCTGGATTCGGTCTGAGAATCCTCAGCCATACAACAGCTATGGAAATGGGTCCGCAATGAGGGTAAGCCCTGCGGGGTGGCTATTCGATGATATAAACGAGGCGTTGAAACAGGCAGAACAAACGGCGATTGTAAGCCATAATCATCCAGAGGGCATAAAGGGAGCCGTATGTGTGGCTGAGCTAATTTATAAGCTGAGAAATGGAGGGAGTAAAGATTGCCCGGCGCCATCGTGTAAGGCGCATGGATATACAGGCAGTAATGGACTTTTTTACGAAATTCCGACAATGGAGAGTATCTTAACGCGCCAACGGTTTGATGAAACGTGCCAGGTAACAGTACCCCAGGCTATAAGGTGTTTTCTGGAAGCTAACAGCTTTGAGGAAACTATCCGGCTGGCTGTATCTATCGGCGGCGATAGCGATACCATTGCCGCTATTGCGGGATCCATTGCGGAATCATACTATCAGATACCGGAATGGATAAAAGAGGAAGCTGTGAAGCGTTTGCCGGATGAGATGAAAATGATTGTACGACAGTTTTATAACACTATACAAAATGGCTAAGGATTGGAACGGACAGGGATTTTTCTCTGGCATTACGGAGGACTGTTCAGGCTATGGCACAGGGGAGAGAATAGAGAACCCGTACGGCGCGCCAATTTGATCGATACGGTAGCCGGCGCTGTCGCTAATTTTGAAGTTTATGCAAAAGAATCAGACGTGGATGAAAAATTAATCAAAAGTATAAAAGATGATTTTAGCAGTCAGGGAGTTAAGTAGCCAGGTAACCAAAGCAGCCGGGTAGCCGGAGTAATGATATGTAGTTTTTTTGAGTTTTTTTATTCTCATCTTTAAGTAAATAGAAATAATTACCTATTTTTGTATTTTAAAATCAATAATGTAAATCATAGAAATAAAAGATGACAGCATCGAAGCGAATGAGACGTGCCTTAGTCTCTGTTTATCATAAGGAAGGATTGGCTGAAATAGTGAAGAAACTCCATGAAGAGGGCGTCAGTTTTGTTTCTACCGGTGGAACCCAGGCATTTATAGAGTCATTGGGTTTACCTTGCGAGGCTGTTGAAGAGCTTACGGGGTATCCTTCCATTTTAGGCGGACGGGTAAAAACGCTTCATCCGAAAGTATTTGGCGGTATCCTTGCGCGGCGCGACAATGTAACGGATGAGGAACAACTGGCAGCCTATGCAATCCCGGAAACAGACCTGGTAATTGTAGACTTATATCCTTTTGAAGAAACGGTTGCCTCCGGCGCAACAGAACAGGAAATCATAGAGAAAATAGATATAGGCGGCATATCCCTGATTCGTGCGGCCGCAAAGAATTATAAAGATGTGGTAATTATAGCGTCGAAAGCCCAATACTCGCCTTTATTGCATATATTGGAAGAGAAAGGCACCGAAACTACGCTGGAAGACCGCCGCTGGTTTGCCAAAGAAGCATTTGCCGTTTCTTCGGGTTACGATACGGCTATTTTTAATTACTTCGATAATGGAGAAGGTTCCACTTTCCGGATGGCGGCAGACGAACCGATGCATCTGCGCTACGGAGAGAATCCACACCAGCAGGCTTTATTTTTCGGTAGATTCGATGAAGTATTCGACCAAATCCATGGAAAGGAAATTTCATATAATAACTTACTTGATATTGATTCGGCAGTAGCCCTGATAGATGAATTTGACGAATTGACTTTTGCTATATTAAAACATACGAACGCTTGCGGCATTGCTTCGCGCGATTCTGTAACGGAAGCGTGGAAAGATGCGCTGGCAGGCGACCCCGTATCCGCTTTTGGCGGCATATTAATTACCAATGTCGCTATCAACAGGGAAGTAGCGGAAGAAATCAATAAAATTTTCTTCGAGGTAATTATTGCTCCCGATTACGACACGGACGCTTTGGAAGTGTTGATGCAAAAGAAAAACCGTATCATACTTATCCGTAAAGAGGCGAAAACGCCTGCCATACAATTCCGTTCTTTATTGAATGGCGTGTTGATGCAAGACAAAGACCTGCGTATCCAGGTAGCCGGCGATCTGGAACCGATGACGGAAAAACAACCCGATCCGCAAGAAGTAGCCGATTTGCTATTTGCCAATAAATTAGTGAAACATAGCAAGTCGAACGCGATTACGCTGGCGAAGAATAAACAACTTTGCGCCAGCGGGGTGGGACAGACGTCGCGTGTGGATGCGTTGAAACAGGCGATTGAAAAAGCGCGTTCGTTCGGGTTTAGTCTGAAGGGAGCCGTAATGGCTTCGGATGCTTTTTTCCCCTTCCCCGATTGTGTTGAGATAGCGCACAACGCAGGAATTACGGCCATTATCCAACCGGCCGGTTCGATAAACGATAAATTGTCGGTAGCGTATTGTAATGAACGCGGTTTAGCGATGGTGAAGACGGGTATCCGTCATTTTAAACATTAATTAATTGCAAAACAAATGGGATTATTTTCTTTTACGCAAGAAATAGCGATGGACCTGGGCACGGCAAACACCATTATTATAAGTAATGGAAAGATAGTTGTAGACGAGCCATCGGTAGTAGCCTTAGACAGGCGTACGGATAAAGTATTGGCAGTAGGCGAAAAGGCGCGCCAGATGCATGGTAAGACACACGAAGATATTCGCACGATCCGTCCGTTGCGGGATGGCGTGATAGCGGATTTCTTTGCCGCAGAACAGATGATCCGCGGTATGATAAAGATGATCGGTTCGAAAAGCCACTGGTTTTCGCCTTCGTTGCGTATTGTGGTATGTATCCCGTCGGGTAGTACGGAAGTGGAACTTCGCGCCGTCCGCGATTCGGCCGAACATGCCGGAGGGCGTGACGTTTATATGATTTATGAACCCATGGCGGCCGCTATCGGTATCGGTATCGACGTAGAGGCTCCCGAAGGGAATATGGTGGTGGATATAGGCGGCGGTACGACAGAAATCGCCGTTATATCGCTGGGAGGTATTGTGTCGAACAAATCCATTCGTATAGCCGGCGACGACCTGACCGCCGATATTATGGAATACATGCGCCGGCAGCATAATGTGAAAGTGGGAGAACGCACGGCTGAACAAATAAAAATTAATGTAGGCTCGGCGTTAACCTTTCTGGATAATCCCCCGGAAGACTATGTAGTGCATGGGCCTAATCAGATGACGGCTTTGCCAATGGAAGTTTCCGTATCTTACCAGGAGATAGCCCACTGCCTGGAAAAGTCTCTTTCAAAAATGGAAGCCGCCATTTTAAGCGCATTGGAAACGACGCCTCCCGAATTATACGCCGACATCGTACACAACGGTATTTACCTGGCAGGCGGAGGCGCTTTAATGAGAGGCCTTGACAAACGTTTGACGGAAAAAATAAATATCCCCTTTCATGTGGCCGAAGACCCTTTGCACGCTGTGGCAAAAGGAACCGGCGTAGCGTTGAAAAACATAGAAAAGTTTAATTTTCTTATACGATAAAAGCAATTGACAGTCGGCAATTGACAATTGATTATGCGCAAACTGCTTGACTTTCTGATAGGAAAGAGACATTGGTTTTTATTTATATTTCTTGAATTTGTATCGATAGCTCTGATTTACCGTAATAATGCCTATCAGCAGAGCGTCATGTTCAGTACGGCAAATATAATAACAGCGAATATTGTATCGGTTACAGGTTCGGTTACTTCTTATCTGAATTTACGTGAAAAGAATAAAGACCTTCTTGAGCGTAATGGCAAGCTGGAAATGGAACTGTTGCGAATGAAAGATATGATAGAAGCCATGAAAGCGGATACGGCCGTATTCCGCGCATTTGTAAATGACAGCGCCCGTTTCTTCCCTTATGATTTTACGACAGCCAAAGTGATAAATAACAGCGTAACGTATCTTTCTAATTACATTACCCTGAATAAAGGCCGGAAAGACGGGATATTGCCCGATATGGGCGTTGTTTCCGAAAGCGGGGTGGTAGGCGTTGTTTCTACTGTTTCCGATTATTACGCCGTGGTATTACCTTTACTTAATACAAAATTCAAACTGAGTTGCAAAGTGTTGGGAAGCAACCACATCGGTTCATTAAGCTGGAACGGGCGCAGCGCCCGGTATGCCAATTTGGATGAACTTCCCCGGCATGTGCAGTTTCAGATTGGCGATACCATCGTAACAAGCGGTTATTCGGCTGTTTTCCCTGAAGGTATCCTGGTTGGTTTTGTTTCTTCCTTTGAAAGACAGCGCGACGACAATTTCAACTCATTGAAAGTAGAGCTGGCGACAGACTTCCAACGTTTAAGCAATGTGATGGTAATACGGAATTTCCGCCAGGAAAAACAATGGGCGATAGAGCGGGAGGCACAAGGCGATGAATAATGTTATAAAAGGAATCAGTTATTTTGTCTTGCTGGTATTGATTCAGGCGCTTATCCTGAACAATATCCATTTTCTCCGCCTGATTACCCCTTTTCTCTATCTCTATTTTATTGTAAAGATGCCGGTTGGGTTTACTTCGGCGCGCGTCACTTTTCTTTCTTTTTTACTGGGGCTTATTATTGATATATTCTCCAATACGCCGGGTATGCATGCCGCAGCCTGTACGTTTGCCGGATTTGCCCGCCCGGCTATTATCAAGGTTTTGATGGGCGATGAATTACCAGACGCCATCTCTCCTTCTTTTAAGACATTTGGGTATGGAGGCTTTTTCAGGTATGCGATTGTATTGGTGGTATTGCATCATTTTACGTTGTTTATCGCAGAAGCGTTGACGTTGTTCGATCCCCTGTTCCTCCTGATCCGTATTGTTGCAAGCGTGGTCGCAACGACGCTCCTGATTTGTATTGTAGAAGCATTTAATGTGGAAGGGCAGCGGAATGACTAAAATGACTAATACGAAATATGCATTTGAGAACAGGCGCTATATTCTTTCGGGAGCGGTTATCCTGGTTGTTATCGTTTTTATTATCCGTTTGTTTTATCTTCAGGTAATAGAGAATGAATATAAGGCATGGGCCGATAGCAACGCCTTCTTGAAGAAGACGCTCTATCCTTCGCGCGGCATGATTTACGACCGGAATGATAAGTTGCTTGTATTTAATCAGCAGGCCTACGATGTGATGCTGATCATGCGTGAAATTAAACCGTTCGACACGCTTGATTTCTGCAATACGGTAGGCATCACGAAAGAACTGTTTGTCAAACGCATAGCCGACATCAAGAACCGCCGTCTGAATCCGGGGTATTCTTCCTATGTTCCGCAGGTATTTATGAATCAGCTTTCCGCCCAGGATTATGGCGTATTGCAGGAAAAGCTGTATAAATTTCCCGGCTTTTATATTCAGAACCGTACCATCCGCGAATATGAGTATCCTTATGCCGCCCATGTGTTAGGGAATATCGGACAGGTAAACAAGCGGGATATCGAACAAAACAGCTACTATGTGCAGGGAGACAATTCCGGCCGTTCCGGCATAGAGCGCTCTTACGAAGAAGTGTTGAGAGGAGAAAAAGGAGTGGAAATATTGCTCCGTGATGCACATGGCCGGATAAAAGGAAAATACGAAGACGGCAAATATGATGCGGCGCCCGTTTCGGGAAAGAACCTGACCCTTTCGCTGGATATGGATTTGCAGGCGTACGGCGAGAAACTCATGCAAAATAAACTGGGCAGTATTGTCATGATCGAACCCTCTACAGGCGAAGCGCTTTGTATAGTTTCTACTCCTGCGTACGACCCCAATATGCTTGTAGGCAGACAACGCGGTAAAAATCACGCCCTGCTTGAAAGCGATCCGTTGAAACCTCTTTTCGACAGGGCTATAATGGCCAGCTATCCTCCGGGTTCCACCTTCAAACCGGCTATGGGGCTTATCTTTCTTCAGGAAGAGGTTATTACTCCCGAAACAATGTATTCCTGCGGACATGGTTATCCGGTATTAGGAGGCAAACCGGCCTGCCACGGCCATTTCTCTCCCTTGAATTTAATACCTGCCATCGCCACTTCCTGTAATGCTTTTTTCTGTTGGGGATTACGTGATATGATCGATAGCCGCAAGCGTTATCCTTCCGTACAGGATGGATTTGACGTTTGGCGCAATCATATGTTGAGCATGGGCTATGGGCGCCCGTTAGGCCTTGACTTGCCCGGTGAAAAAGGAGGCTCCATCCCTACAAGTAAAATGTATGATAAATTTTATAAAGGGCGCTGGTCGTCGAGCACGATTATTTCTATTGCGATAGGGCAGGGCGAAGTATTGGCAACCCCTCTTCAGATATGTAACCTGGCGGCAACGATCGCTAACAGGGGCTATTTTTATACCCCTCATGTAGTGAAATCAATTGAAGACGGGCAATTAGACTCTGTTTATACGAAAAGGCGGTATTCTACGATTGATGCAAAACATTACGCTTATTTGGCCGAAGGTATGCGCAATGCCGTAACAGGCGGAACCTGCCGCCGGGCGGCGCTGCCTGATATCTCCGTTTGCGGTAAGACAGGTACTTCGGAAAACCCGCACGGAAAAGACCATTCCATCTTTATGGGATTTGCTCCGTATGAGAATCCGCAGGTCGCTATTTCCGTACTTGTGGAAAATGCCGGTTTCGGCGCTACTTATGCGGTTCCGATAGCTAAACTGATGTTGCAGAAATACCTGTATGGGAAAATTCAGGATAGCGACCAATACCTGGAAGAATCGATCATAAATACGTCCATATTACCAAGAAATGTATTATAGGAAAACAAGCATATGGGGTACAATCGACTGGTTGATCATTCTGCTATATATCGTTATGGTATCAGCCGGCTGGCTGAGCATATGCGGCGCCAGCTATGAATATGATAATGTAAGCCTGTTCAACCCCTCCGGACGCCCGGGTTCTCAATTGATCTGGATAGGGCTTTCTTTCCTTATTATCTTTGTCATCCTGATGCTCGACGCCGATTTTTACAGTGTTTTTGGCTACCTTATCTATGGCGCGGTCATTTTATTATTGATTGCTACGATTTTTCTGGCTCCTGATATAAAAGGCTCCCGTTCGTGGCTGGTAATAGGTTCGTTGCGAATACAGCCGGCCGAATTCGCTAAATTCGCCACTGCCCTGGCGCTGGCCAAATTTATGAGTTCATACGGTTTTAAATTAGGAACGTTTAAGAACTTTGGCTTGTGCCTGGGCATTATCTTTTTCCCCATGCTCTGTATTCTGCTTCAGAAGGAAACAGGTTCCGCCCTGGTTTATCTGGCATTCTTTTTGGTTTTATACAGAGAGGGGATGTCGGGTTATATACTGCTGGCCGGTATTTCCGCCGTAGCCTTTTTTGTTGTCAGTTTGAAGTATTCGGATGTAATGATAGGAATAACTCCATTGGGAGAATTGCTTGTTTTATGCCTTATTCAGGCAGGTGCCCTGTTATTAACGGCAATTGTTGTTCGTCAGCGGACGAATTTGCAGATGAAGATATTATTGGGGGGGACGGCTGCCGTTTATTTAGCCGCTTATATCGTATCGTTGTTTATTCCGGTGAATTTTGCTTTGGTTACGAGGGGATTGATCGGCATATCCTGTTGCTATCTTATTTTCCTGTCTGTCAAACAGTGGGTGGGACATTATGTCATGATCGTGCTGTTTGCTTTGCTATCGGTTGGTTTTTTGTATTCTGTCGATTATGTTTTTGATGAAGTATTGGAGCCGCACCAGCAAATGCGTATCAAAGTTTCCCTCGGTCTGGAAGACGACCCGAGTGGCGCCGGCTATAATGTTAACCAGTCGATCATCGCGATAGGTTCAGGAGGGTTGACGGGAAAAGGTTTTCTGAATGGGACACAAACCAAATTAAAATACGTACCCGAACAGGATACCGACTTTATATTTTGTACGGTAGGAGAGGAGCAGGGTTTTGCAGGTTCAACAACCGTATTGCTTTTATTTACCGTCTTGATCATACGGCTTATCATGCTGTCCGAAAAGCAGAAGACAATATTCGGGCGTATCTATGGCTATTGCGTAGCCTCCATTTTCTTTTTTCACTTATTGATCAATATAGGAATGGTGATAGGCATTACTCCCGTGATAGGTATCCCGTTGCCGTTCTTCAGTTATGGCGGTTCCTCGCTTTGGGGATTTACGATTCTGCTGTTCGTTTTCCTTCGCATAGACGCAACCCGTAAGGAAAGGTAATAAATTTACAATCCGTTTTTTTCGATTCGCAGGCCTATTTCCTGTATACCTCTTAGCGTATCGTTTCGCATTCCTTGCCGGAAGCTGAATGTATAGCGGCCTGTGTCGGTAAAGAGGTAGTTTGTTTTTATCGGGAAACTTGTCTGAAAGAGCGAGATACCGCTTCCAAGCCATTTACCGAAATCATCCGCCAGCATACATTCCATCGTATCCCGGACTATCGGGCCGGCCGGTGGCTCTTCCTGTAAGAGTAGCCATAGATTTTGATACGGGTACAGGTTGTTGTTTCTTATTTCAAGAGTAATATTGTAAGGAACCGCAGGGTTATCTATCTGAAAAGTAAAATAATATTCTTTGCCTTTCTCCCATGCCGAATGATCGATTGCCAGATATTGATTGTAAACGACTTGGTTTTTCCCGCACGAAAAGAGAAAAAGACAACTCAGGAAAACAATCATACCGTTTACCTTACGCGTAAACTTTTGGCTAAGATTTCTCATTGTTTACCGCCTTATCATTTTTATTCTTTTGTTTTTGGTTTGAATTATCGGAAGAAGTATTGCCGCCTGCCGGATGTTTCTTTTTTTTCTTTTTCTTTTTAGACGCCTGGTTGTCGAAACGGGTAAGACTCTCCTGTCCGAGGATATCATGCGAATCGCGTTTGAGAGGCTGAGGCTTTTCGTCGGTTTCCAATGATACAGGCTTTTCGCCTTTTTTATTCATCGCAATAATGTCGAAGACCCGTTTCGCCGAAATCGTGATTAAGTTGGCGGCAAAGGTTTTATCCGTTGAATAAGTTATCTCGTGCTTGAAGATATCCGTTTTAAAATGATAGTACGTGTTTTCTTTCGTTTCTAAAACGATTTCGCGCGAAGGCAACTGTTTTTGCGCTTCCACATAAGCGTCCACTTCATAATTGATACAGCATTTAAGTTTGGCGCACTGCCCGGCCAGTTTTTGCGGATTCATGGAAATGTCCTGATAGCGGGCGCATCCGGTAGCCACAGAAACAAAATTTGTCATCCAGCACGAGCAACACAACTCACGCCCGCAGGGGCCAATTCCGCCGATCCGTCCGGCTTCCTGTCGCGCTCCGATCTGTTTCATTTCTATGCGCACCCGAAAGGCGTCGGCAAGCACTTTGATGAGTTGGCGAAAGTCTACCCGTTCGTCGGCGATATAATAAAAAATGGCTTTGTTGCCATCTCCCTGATATTCTACATCCCCGATTTTCATATTCAATCCCAGCTCTACCGCCATTTGCCGCGAACGTATCATTGTTTCGTGCTCTTTAGCCTTAGCCTCCTCATATTTTTCCAGATCGGCAGGTTTGGCTTTACGGTAAATGCGTTTGAGTTCTGCGCTTTCGGAACGGGCGTTATTCTTTTTCATTTGTAAAAGAACTAATTTGCCTGTCAGCGTCACGGTTCCGATATCATGTCCGGGACTGGCTTCTACAGCCACGATATCCCCTTTTTCCAATGGAATTTTTGTATTGTTTAAGAAATAACCTTTCCGGGTATTCTTGAATTGTACCTCTACGTAATCGGTTGCATTGCCGGCGTCCGGCACGTCGCAAAGCCAGTCGTATGTATTTAGTTTGTTGTTTTGTATTTTGCTGCACCCTTTTTGTCCCATGCAGCAGCTTCCTTTATTTAGTTTGAAATCCATTTCTGATATGTTTAGTTTATCTCTGAAAACTGAAATGGTACAAAAGTAGCTAATTATTTGCAGATGCATGTATCCGGAATAAAAAAAACCGCTTCCCTCGTAGAGAAGCGGTTTTTTTATGAAACGGATTTATTAAGGAATCAGATGATGATTCTTAAATATTTTTCGTATCGCCTCAAGCGCATAATCCAATTGTTTTTGTTTGTGAGTGGCCATTAATGAGAAACGAATTAACGTGTCTTGCGGCGATACGGCGGGCGATACCACCGGATTGACAAATACGCCGGCGTCGAACAACTCGCGTACAATAAGGAATGTTAAGTCGTTATCGCGTATAAATAACGGGATAATGGGGGTAGATGTATGTCCTATCTCGCATCCCATGTTGCGGAACCCTTCCAGGGCATAGTTTGTCAGTTTCCATAAGCGCTCGATGCGTTCGGGTTCGCTAAGCATGATATCGAGGGCGGCGCTGACGGCGGCAGTCGCTCCCGGCGTACTGCTTGCGCTGAAGATATAAGAGCGTGAATGGTGGCGCAGATAATTCGTTGTATCTTTATCGGAAGCGATAAAACCGCCTATCGAAGCAAACGATTTACTGAATGTACCCATGATAAGGTCTACATCCTGTGAAACGCCGAAATGTTCGCATGTTCCGCGTCCCTGTTTGCCTAATACGCCGATACCGTGCGCTTCATCTACCATTATGCTGGCATTGTATTTTTTACTGAGGGCGACAATCTCGGGAAGCTTGGCTATATCCCCTTCCATACTGAATACGCCGTCTACAACAATAAGCTTGATTTTGTCGGGCTCGCATTTTTGGAGTTGTTTCTCCAGCGAAGCCATGTCATTATGTTTAAATTTAAGCTTGTTGGAAAGGGAAAGGCGATGCCCTTCTATGATGGATGCATGGTCTAATTCGTCCCACAGGATATAGTCTTCACGCCCGGTAATGCAGGAAACAACGCCTAAATTAACCTGGAATCCGGTAGAATAAACGATCGCATCTTCTTTTCCTACGAAATCCGCCAAACGCTTTTCAAGTTCGACATGTATATCTAATGTACCGTTCAGGAAACGCGAACCGGCGCAACCTGTGCCATACTTCTTAGTAGCTTCAATAGCCGCTTCTTTTACTTTCGGATGGTTGGTTAAACCCAGGTAAGCGTTCGAACCGAACATTAAAACCTTTTTTCCATTGATCTGTACCTCAGTGTCCTGATCGCTTTCAATCATACGGAAATAGGGGTATATTCCTGCCGCCATCGCTTTTTGCGGGGCATCATATTTGGATAGTTTCTCTTGTAAATGCCTCATATTATCAGAAGAAAATGATTTCTTTGCATATATATTTTTCACTAACGAATCGGGATTTGTTATCATATAACGTTAATTAGTCTGATTGGGTAAATCCAGCGGCAAAAGTAGTAAAAAAATCACTTAAACCTCTCCATATGCTTTAAAAGTTTTGTAAAAGCATTATTTTTGTCCTTTTTTGAACTATACATAATATATAGAATATCCAGATAGAATGAAAAATAAGAAATATAAGGTACAGGCGATAATCAATCCTGTATCAGGCGTTGGCTCGAAGAGGAAGATTCCTAAGATGATTGAAGATATATGCAAGGAAAAAGAGCATCTTCTGACAATTTCATTTACCGAATATATCGGGCATGCCAGCGAACTGACCAGGCAAGCCGTAGAAGAAGGCGCCGATTTAATTATCGCTGTGGGAGGAGACGGCACGGTTAATGAAATAGCCCAGGCAATGATACATTCGGAAGCCACTCTGGGTATTATCCCTAAAGGATCGGGTAACGGATTGGCCCGTGAACTGCATATACCCATGGACTCGAAGCGGGCATTGGAAGTGATTGTGAAAGGGCACGCCATTACCATCGATTGCTGTAAAGCCAATGACAGAGTGTTCTTTACTACCTGCGGAGTAGGTTTTGACGCTGTTGTGAGTCTGAAGTTCTCCGGAGAGAAAAAAAGAGGTTCGCTCACGTATGTGAAGAACACGATAGGCGAATACCTTAGTTATAAACCCGAAGCCTACGAATTACTGATAGACAACCGGACAATAAAGGAAAAAGCGTTCCTGGTGGCTTGCTCCAATGCATCGCAATATGGAAATAATGCGTATATCGCTCCCCATGCCAATATTCAGGATGGGAAGATGGATGTTACGATCCTTTCTCCCTTTACGCCGTTGGATATTCCTTCGCTGGCTGTTCAATTATTCACGAAGCAGATAGACCGGAACAGTAAAATAAAAACCTTAACGGCAAGCCAGGTAACCATCATCAGACAGAAAGAAGGGTTGATGCATTTGGATGGAGAGCCTGTCATGGCTGAAAACCGCATTGATATTTCCGTTATTCCCAAAGCGCTGAAAGTAATTACTCCCAAACAGGTTTCTTTTACGAGGGAAGTCCGCGACTTTTTCGAGCAGGTAACCCGTTTTTTCGATAAACGCCTGCCCTACATTTTCAGGTAGAAATCTTTTGTCAGTTGTATGTAACCTGCGGCGTATTGATGCCTGCTTTCTTCGATTACTAACGTATCGGAGAGGCAAGGGGCGGATAAGTTGGCGGATAATTCAAGCAATAACCGTTTGGGCGAAGCGTCCGGCAGGGGTATTACTACTGTTTTCCTGACGACATTCAGCTTATTTTCCAACGCTGTTTCCATTAACTCCTTTTCCCGTTGGCAGGGAAGTACCAGGGCGATCCGCCCATCCGGGGCGAGTAAAGGCTTGCTGCCTGAAAGAAGCGATGAAAGGGAAAGCGTATCGGTATGGCGGGCCAGGTTCTTTTGCGTATCGGGGCTTTTTAGCGAATTTGCAAAATAAGGAGGGTTAGAAACGATCAAGTCATACGTGTGGCGCGCTTTCGTAACATATTCTTCAAAGGACGTATGGAAAACCTGTATCCGGTTGGCGAACGCAGACGATGCTATATTTCCGGCAGCTTGTCCGGCGGCGGCTTCGTCTATATCGATAGCGTCTATCTTAGCCGGGCTTCGCTGGGCCAGCATCAAAGCAATAAGCCCTGTGCCTGTTCCTACATCCAATATAGTATGGCATGATCCGGCGGAAACCCAGGCGCCTAAAAGTACGCCGTCGGTTCCTACTTTCATTGCACATTTATCCTGTTGAATGTTAAATTGCTTGAATTGGAAATAATCATTTGCCATCGCTGTAATTTGTTGACAACAAATGTAAAAAAGAATTCCTAACTTTGGCGCGCTTATTGAGAAACAAGAATATTATACCAATGTGATATATCAAAATGAAGATTAAGACAAATTTATTTAGCCAGGAATCCTATGACGATTTAGATGATAACTTAGGTATTGTAATGCCAATTCTTACGGATTGCGATGTGGATGAAGATTTTACGGAAGGAATTGAAAAGGTGGGGAATATTCTTCCGATACTCCCTCTTCGTAATATGGTGCTTTTTCCCGGCGTAGCAATGCCTGTGATTATAGGACGGCCCAAATCAATGCAATTAATTAAAGAGGCTGTCAAAAAGAAAAAGTTAATAGGGGTGGTTTGTCAGAAGGAAGTGAATACGGAAGAACCCTCGTTCGAAGATTTATATACCACAGGCGTGATAGCAGACGTGGTAAGGATATTGGAAATGCCCGACGGGACGACAACTGTGATTTTGCAAGGAAAGAAACGTTTCTTATTGAATGGATTGACAGATATCGAGCCTTATCTGAAAGGAAAAATAACCTTGCTGGAAGATAAAATGCCCGACAAGGGAGACCGCGAATTTGAAGCGCTTATCTCTACAATAAAAGATTTGACGATAAAAATGCTGAGTTCGGTAACGGAACCTCCACGCGACCTGATCTTTTCTATCAGGAATAATAAGAATGTTCTTTATCTGATTAATTTTTCAAGTAGCAATATCCCTAATGGGGCTGCGGAAAAACAAGAGCTTTTATTGATTTCCGATCTGAAAGACCGGGCTTACCGCTTGCTTTTTATATTGAATCGCGAATATCAGTTGATAGAGCTGAAAAACTCTATCCAAATGAAAACGCACGAAGATATCAACCAGCAACAAAAGGAATATTTTCTCCAACAGCAAATCAAAACGATTCAGGAAGAGTTGGGCGGTAATATCAATGAGTTGGAAATAAGAGAACTCAGGGAGAAGGCGGCGAAGAAAAAATGGGCGCAGGACGTAGCCGAAACATTTGAAAAGGAAATTCGCAAGCTGGAACGTTTGCATCCTCAATCGCCGGATTTTTCCATTCAAACCCAATATGTGCAAACCATCGTAAACCTCCCCTGGAACGCATACAGCAAAGACAATTTCAGCCTGAAACATGCCCAGCGCGTTCTCGACCGCGACCATTACGGACTGGAAAAGGTGAAAGAGCGTATCATAGAACATCTGGCTGTATTGAAGCTGAAAGGGGATATGAAATCGCCCATTATTTGCCTGTATGGCCCTCCGGGCGTAGGGAAAACATCCTTAGGGAAGTCTATCGCCGAAGCGTTGCATCGTAAATATGTAAGAATCTCCCTGGGCGGGTTGCACGACGAAGCGGAGATCAGGGGACACCGGCGCACCTACATTGGCGCCATGACAGGGCGTATCATTCAGAATATAATGAAAGCCGGCACATCCAATCCTGTATTTATACTGGATGAGATAGATAAGGTAACGAACGACTTTAAGGGAGACCCGGCTTCGGCATTGCTTGAAGTGCTCGATCCGGAACAAAACAGCGCTTTCCATGATAATTACCTGGATATCGATTACGACTTAAGCAAAGTAATGTTTATCGCCACGGCTAATAACCTGAATACCATTTCGCAACCCTTGCTCGACCGGATGGAACTTATCGAGGTGAGCGGATATATATTGGAAGAAAAAGTACAGATTGCCGCAAGGCATTTGGCTCCTAAACAATTGGAAGCCCATGGATTGAAGAAAGGGCAGGTAAAGTTCAGCAAAAAAGCGTTGCAGGAAATAGTAAACTCTTACACACGCGAGAGCGGCGTCCGTGAGTTAGATAAGAAAATAGCCAAAATAGTACGTAAACTGGCGCGTAAGATTGCATCGGACGAACCCGTTCCGGCAGAAATAAAACAGGAAGATTTGTATGAATACCTGGGAGCGATAGAATATACCCGCGACAAATATCAGGGAAATACCTATGCCGGCGTGGTAACAGGATTGGCCTGGACAGCCGTCGGCGGCGAAATATTATTTGTAGAGTCGAGCCTGAGTAAAGGCAAAGGATCCAAACTGACGCTGACAGGCAATTTGGGGGATGTAATGAAGGAATCTGCCATGTTGGCGCTCGAATACATTCATTCTCATGCGTCCCTGTTTGCTATTCCCGAAGAAATGTTTGAAAACTGGAATGTGCATGTACACGTTCCCGAAGGGGCCATACCTAAAGACGGGCCAAGCGCCGGCATAACAATGGTTACTTCATTGGTGTCGGCTTTCACCCAGAAGAAGGTGAAACAAAATATAGCCATGACGGGCGAGATAACCCTGCGTGGAAAGATATTGCCGGTAGGAGGCATTAAAGAAAAGATATTGGCCGCCAAGCGGGCAGGTATCAAAGAAATCATTCTGTGTAAGGAAAACGAAAAGGATGTAAACGAAATAACTAAAGAGTACGTAAAGGAATTGTCTTTCCACTTTGTGAATGATATCCGCGAAGTCGTAGATTTAGCGTTATTAAAAGAAAAGGTGGATAACCCGTTATTCTGACAACGGTTTTCCCGGGTATTCCCGGAGAATAAAACAGCCCCGTTCAATTCGGCATCGAACGGGGCTGTTTTTATGGAATAGGTTACTCAGCCGTTTCGGCTTTTGTTTCTTCTGTCGTTTTAGCTTCCGGCGTGAAATCTGTCATCTCATTTGCGATCAACAGGTTATACCATGAAAGGAGTTTCTTAATATCGTTTGGATATACCCGGGTGCGGTCGAAATTGGGAAGTACTTCGGCAAAGTAAGCGCGCAACGCCTCCGGTTTGGCCGAAGGAAGGTCAACAGACGCTTTCTGCCCGTTTTCTTTGTCTTTTATAAGGGTGAGTACTTTATGAAGGGGTATTTCCTCGTCATCCGTATAGATAGCAATATCGCCCAGCGAGATTACTTTATCCCTGGCATAAATGGGTATCCTTTTCTTTTCGGCCAGCGATTCTACAATCAGCATGTTTTTTGCTTGGGAAATCAGTTTGAATAAACCGGGTTTCCCCGAAACAGACAAGATAGTCTTCAACATAATTTTTTGTGTTATAGTAAAGTTAAACTTTGAAGAAAAAAGCCATCCGTTATCAGATGGCTTTTAGTATGGCAATAAGAACCGGAGAGCTTATACCCTTCTTTCTTTGATTCTTGCTTTTTTACCGGTAAGCGCGCGCAAGTAGTACAATTTAGCTCTGCGAACTTTACCGTGTTTGTTGACCGTGATACTTTCGATGAAAGGGGATTCTATCGGGAAAATCCTTTCAACGCCTACGTTTTCCGACATTTTACGTACGGTAAAGCGTTTTTTGTCGCCATGCCCGCAAATACGGATCACTACGCCTCTATACTGCTGGATACGCTCTTTGTTACCTTCTTTGATACGGTAAGCTACAGTAATCGTATCGCCGCTTCTAAACGGAGGAAGTTCCTTTTTGGTAGCAAACGCTTCTTCTGCAATTTTAATTAAATCCATTGTGTTATAGCTTTTTATAATTATTTTAAAACAAAACGCAATATAACGGGTCACCTTTTCCCGACAGAGATTACGTAAAGCGGATGCAAAGGAACAATATTTTCAGCCGATATACAAGTAAATGCCTGAATATTTTTTCCTTTTCCTTCTCTTTTTTGGCGAATACCCGCTCAATCTGTGGAGAAATTATTCGTTACGGCGTATAACGTTATTGACGGGTTCCGATAGATTTCATATTTTGTTTGCCTCGTTTTCTACCGTTCGCAAGTGCGAGCCGTGGAAGATGGTTCGTTTACGTATGCATAACACTGTTCCATATGTTTTTTTACTCCATTTATGGAATTTGCAGTTCATTTTACTCTATATATAGAAATAAGACAAGAATTGAAATGACCATGACAACACATTATCTCAAAATCGCTTTCCGCAATCTGTGGAAATACAAAACGCAGTCGTTTACCGGAATTTTCAGTCTGGCGTTCGGTTTGGCCTGTTTTGTTCCGGCGCTTTACTGGATGCGTTATGAAACGTCTTACGACGGTTTTTATCCCGGCGCGGAGCATATTTACCGCATCTATGCGGTGGAAAAACAATCGGGTAAGGTGAACGAAATGGTTCAGGAACCTTTGGTATGGATGCTGCGCGAACAGTTTCCGGCAACGGAGGCCGCCACCGGTTTTTACCCCGAAACAAATGTTTGCAGCGCTGAAGGGACGCCGTATATCCGGCTGCGTACGCTGCTTACCGACCCTACTTTTTTCACTGTTTTTCCGCAGATGTTTGTCGGTGGAGATACCCAACATCCGTTGGTAGCCAGGAACAATATAATCCTTACGGAAACGGTGGCCATACGTCTGTTCGGCGATGTGGAAAGAGCTATCGGACAGCAGGTCAAAAGTCTGTATTACTTTATGTATCCGCCTTACACGGTCACAGCCGTGGTAAAAGACCCGCCTCCCAATACGAATTTGCCGTTCGATGCCATCATCTTTTACCCATTGCAGCCCGGTGACACGGAGAGGTGGTTTTGGAAACATTTTAACACGCAAGCCTATGTGAGATTACATCCCCGCGCAGACGCCGGCGAGCTGGCGGAGCAACTGCGTGATTATACCTCGCGGCTGGAAGTAAACGCCGATATTGAGTTGCGGATGCTGCCTGTAAGCGACGTCCGCCACCAGATGAACGCCAATTTGATATTTACGCTGAATTTCGTACGGCTGTTCGTCGCGGCCGGGATATTGTTGCTGTTCAGCGCACTGTTCAACTTCCTGAACTTACATCTCGACCTTTTCCGCCGGCGTCTCCGCGAGCTGTATTTGCGTACGGTACATGGGGCTTCAGGGGGTCGACTCATTTGGCAAATGATGTTTGAATTGGCTTGTGCAATCCTCTTGGCGCTACTGCCGGCCTTTTGCTTTGTCTTTATTGCCCGTCCCGCATTTTCCGGGTTGCTGGATATTAAGATGGGCATGTCGGAGTTGACGTCGCTGTTTGCCGTTTGCGCGGCTGGGATGATGGCGTTGATACTGTTCGTCGGCTTTATGCTGTTTGGCCACTTGAGTCATTTGGCCATGCGTCCTCAATCGGAAAGAAAAACAACCGGGCAACCGGTGCTACGGCGTATGGCTGTTACCTTGCAACTCGCCGTCAGCGTGGCGTTCATTATTGCGGCATGGGTCGTAATGATGCAAATGCGTTTTGTCGACCGCAAAGATGTGGGATTTAATCGTAACGGCATCATACAGTTGTCCGGTTTGCTTCCTCAGATGGAAAGGAGCCTGCGTACAGCCCTGATCCATGAACTTGAAGCCATCCCGCAAATCGAAAACGTCACCGCAAGCACTTTCGAGCCTCGACACAACATCAACCTTGAGGAAATGGTCACTGTCGTGGAATGGCCGGGAAAACCGTCCTACGAAAAGCCTGCTTTCAACGTGATCCCCACCGACAGCCGGTTTGCCGAAACATTCGGGTTAAACATACTTACGGGAAGATGGTGGAACGGGGCGGAAGGGAATAAAATTGTTCTCAACGAGGAAGCCGTCCGGGTCATGGGGCTTAGCGAACCGGAAGGAACCATTATCCGGATGTCTGTTTTTATGAGTGACGCCGATTACATAGAGGATTACGAAGTAGTGGGCGTGGCGAAAGATTTCCATACCCAGTCGTTCCGCAGTCGCATCCTGCCGACTATCTTCAGACAATCCGACTTACAAGGCAGGTTTGTCTCGGACAATATTCTGTATGTCCGCGTCGTACCTGGCGGAGAGCAGGAGGCTATCCGGCAGATCTCCGCTATCCTTCCCGGCATCGATGCTACGATGGCGGGCGTTCGCCTGGCGCCGGCAGGCGAACGCCCGCCTCAATCAATCCGAACAAAACGGATTACAACTGTTTTCCCTATTGGCGGCGGTTTGCCTGTTCATTTCGCTGTTCGGTATTTATGCCGTAGCCACGGCCTCCACTCAGCGCCGCCGTAAGGAAATAGCCATCCGTAAAATAGCCGGCGCCGACGCCGGCGCTATTGTCCGTATGTTTTTCAGCGAATACGCCCGGCTGACGATTATAGCCGGCGCCGTTGCGCTTCCGCCGGCTTACCTTGCCATGAGCCGCTGGCTGCAAGGATATGCCTACCGCACAGACGTCCCGTTGCGGTTGCCGGCCGGGGTAATTGCCGTAGTAGCCGTTATCATTTTACTCACTGTATTGGGGCAAGTATTGAAGGCGGCAAACAGTAATCCTGCAGAGGTGATAAAAAGTGAGTAATCCTTTACGCTATTTTATCTGAAAAAAAGCATTACCTTTGTGAAAATGCTAATCAGGCAATGAAAAAACATAAACATAATGTATCATGAAAACAAATCTACTATCTGAAATTAACAAGAAGCCATTAGTGCCTAAAGAGTTTCTTTTACCATTCATTTTGCTTACGTCGCTGTTCTTTGCCTGGGGACTGGCTAATAATATGACGGATACGCTGCTGGCTGCATTTAAGAGAATCATGAGTATGACAGACTTTCAAACGTCGTGGATACAAATTGCTTTTTATTTCTCTTATTTTTGCCTGGCTTTGCCGGCAGCCATATTAATAAAGAAAACCACCTACAAGACGGGTATTGTAGGTGGGTTGTTAATGTTTATAACCGGGGCTTTGCTCTTTTATCCCTGTAGCCAAACGATGGTGTACGCGCATTTCCTTATTGCGTTATATGTATTGGCCGGGGGATTGTCTGTGCTGGAAACAACTTCTAATCCGTATGTAATCCTCATGGGGCCGGAAGAAACGGCCACCCGTCGCCTTAACCTGGCGCAATCGTTTAATCCGATAGGTTCTATAACGGGAGTTATATTAAGTAAGTTCTTTATCTTATCCGGCCTTACTTCTTATTCCGCAGCAGAGCGGGCGCAGATGAGTACAGATAAGTTAGCGACAGTCCAATCGGCAGAATTAAATGCAGTGATGGGGCCTTATGTGGGAGTTGCCTTTGTCTTGATAGTTATTTTGTTGCTGATTGTTTTTGCAAGAATGCCAAAAGCTTCAGACGGCGGTTCTTCCCTGAATTTAGTCCCTACGGCCAAGCGTTTGTATGCAAACAAAAAATATTTTTACGGAATTATAACTCAATTCTTCTATGTAGGAGCGCAAATAACCGTTTGGTCTTTTACGATACGTTATGCCATGAAAGAACTGTCTGTTAATGAAGAGAGCGCTTCTATTTACTACATTCTTTCGTTGGCCTTCTTTATTGGCGCCAGGTTTATCTTTACAGGATTGATGAAATATTTCAGCCCGGGTAAACTCTTATTGTTTGCCGCCATCATGGCGTCTGTATGTTGCGGATTAACGATGGTATCCCATGGGTACATGGGCGTAACCTGTTTAATGCTGATATCTTTCTTTATGTCGTTAATGTTCCCTACAATCTACGGGCTTACCATCACCGGGCTGGGAGAAGATACCAAGATAGGCGGTTCGGGGCATATTATGGCTATTTTAGGCGGAGCGGTGGTAACGGCTATCCAGGGTATTGTGTCGGATCAGACAGGCGTTATTAATTATTCCTATATCGTACCTTTAGCCTGCTTTCTGGTAGTCGTTGCCTTTGGC
Source organism: Tannerellaceae bacterium (assembly GCA_031288515.1). Classification (GTDB taxonomy): domain Bacteria; phylum Bacteroidota; class Bacteroidia; order Bacteroidales; family Tannerellaceae; genus DFXE01. The sequence goes on along the minus strand of JAITRG010000153.1, from coordinate 7,263 downwards.
TTGTATATAGAAAGAAAACATCCTGTAATCAAATAAAAAATCAATCAATCAATCATGAAAAAGACATTTCCTAAAATCGGTATCCGTCCGGTAATAGACGGACGCCGTCGCGGGGTTCGCGAATCCCTCGAAGATATGACAATGGGCCTGGCCGAAAGAGTCGCCCGGTTGTATAGCGAAACCCTCCGTTACCCGGATGGCTCGCCCGTAGAATGTGTGATAGCCGATACCTGTATCGGAGGCGTTAAAGAGGCAGCCAACTGTGCAGAGAAGTTTGAAAAGGAAGGCGTAGGCTTATCGCTGTCTGTAACGCCTTGTTGGTGCTACGGTTCCGAAACGATCGATATGAATCCTTTACTGCCTAAAGCAATATGGGGCTTTAACGGGACGGAACGCCCCGGGGCCGTTTATCTGGCGGCAGCATTAGCCGCTCATAGTCAAAAAGGTTTGCCGGCCTTTGGTATTTACGGAAGGGATGTGCAGGATGTAACGGATCCGGTAATTCCCGAAGATGTGAAAGAGAAATTGCTTCGTTTTGCTAAAGCCGGACTGGCGGTGGCACTTATGCGTGGGAAGTCTTATCTTTCCATCGGAACGGTGTCGATGGGGATAGCCGGTTCTATTGTGAACGCCGACCTTTTGCAGGAATATTTAGGGATGAGAACCGAATATGTGGATAGCGCTGAAATCATTCGCCGTGTCCATCAGGGTATTTATGATAAAGACGAATACGAGAAAGCCTTCGCCTGGGTTAAAACGCATTGCATGCCTGAAGAAGGCGAGGACTTTAATTCGGATACCTTCAGGAAAACGCGCGAACAAAAGGATAAAGACTGGGAGTTCGTAGTAAAACTAACCATTATTATCCGCGATTTAATGACAGGTAATGGTAAATTGAAAGAGATGGGGTACGAAGAAGAATCCATGGGGCATAATGCCATAGCCGGCGGTTTTCAGGGACAACGGCAATGGACAGACTTTATGCCCAACGGCGATTTCTCCGAAGCAATACTCAACTCTTCTTTTGACTGGAATGGCATTCGCGAACCATTTGTCGTTGCTACGGAAAACGATCATTTGAATGGCCTTGCCATGTTATTCGGAAAGTTATTGACTAATACGTCACAGATATTTGCCGATGTACGGACATATTGGAGCTCGGAAGCTATAGAAAGGGTAAGCGGTTGGAAACCGGAAGGGCTGTCGGCAGAAGGCGTTATTCATCTCATTAATTCAGGCGCCTGTACCTTAGACGGTACCGGACAACAAACCAAAGACGGCCATCCGGCGATGAAGCCTTATTGGGAGATAACAGATGATGAAGTAAGTAAGATGTTAGGTGCTACCACTTGGTATCCTGCTTCATTGGAATATTTCCGCGGCGGAGGCTATTCTTCTCATTTCCTTACCAAACCAGGCATGCCGATAACGATGAGCCGCCTGAATATGGTAAAAGGATTAGGCCCCGTTCTGCAAATAGCAGAAGGCTGGACAGCTACTTTCCCCGATCATGTATTCGATGTAATCAATAAACGGACAGACAAAACATGGCCCTCTACCTTTTTTGTGCCAAGAACGACAGGCGAGGGACGGTTTAAAGACGTTTATTCGGTCATGAATTATTGGGGCGCCAACCATGGGGCGATCAGCTACGGCCATACAGGCGCCGATTTGATTGCGCTGGCTTCCATACTTTCCATACCCGTCTGTATGCATAATGTAGAAGAAGGAAAGATATTCCGCCCCTCTGCCTGGAGCGCATTCGGTTCGGAACCGGAAGGCTCCGACTACAGGGCATGCGCCGCTTACGGCCCCTTATATAAGTAGTATGAAAAAGGAAAGGCCAGCTCAACACAGAGACGGCCTCCTCAGATACGAATTTTAATAACATTCGTTATTCAATGATGATTACTCTTAAAAAGGTTAAATGCAGAAATGCCATTATCTATAAATAGATAACGCGAATACCGTGCCAGACTTGTCCTTTCCTTTATCGTCATTTACAATTAGTTGATAACTTGCAATATATAAAGAGTGCGGAAATAAAATCTCCGCACTCTTTATATATTGGATTGTGGAAAATTTCCACAACTGTGGCATAATTCCACAATTTATAGCATTACTGTTGAACCATTGACTTGATTTGTCCGGTAATGGCTGATAGTTGTTTTATCATTTCTCCTACGGTTTGTTCCCATTTTTGACCGGATAATTCTTTTCTTTCCAGTAATATTAATTTATCTACAAGCGTATGCGCTTCAAGCATTTTAAGTAGCGGGATTAATTTATGGGCGATTTTACTTATCTGTTCTTTATCCTTACCTGATAAGGCATTTTTCATTAGAAGAAGGTTTTTCTCCGTTTCTTCCGAGAATGTTTGGAGAATAGAATTCAAGGCTTCTTTATCATTCTCTGCAAAAGAGGTAAGCGAAGAGATATTGACAGGCGTGAGATGAATGGAAAGTAATTCATTCACTAATGTAATCAGTTCGTCCGACGTAAAAGGTTTGCAAAGGAAACCGGTAAAACCGGCTTTTATATAATGCGTCGCCTCTTCTTCCGCACTGGCCGAAAGGGCTACTACAGGAATCGTATCAGAACCTGGTATGCCCGAAGAGCGTACCTGACCGAGCAATTCATACCCGCTTAACCCCGGCATTTGAATATCTGTAAAAATCATATCAAAAGAGGCTTTACCTAATAAATCAACAACCAGATGCGGATTTGTTATGGGGATGACATTCACCTGGTTTCGTTTTAATAATTCCTCCGTTAGTTTAATTTGGGCGCGGTCGTCGTCTACCACTAAGCAATTTATTTTACGATCTGTGATAACGGTCAGTTTCGTTTCTTCTTTATCGGGTATTTCCCCGCAAATTTCCTCATCCGATACTTGTAACGGGAGTGTGATGGTAAATTCCGAACCTTCGCCCGGTAGACTCTGCAATGTTATTTGTCCGCCCATTAACGACAGGAGTTTTCCTGTAATAGAGAGGCCTAACCCAAAACCTTCTGTTTTCTCGGCTCCATTGAGCCGGGTAAATTCCCCGAATATTTTTTTCTGTTCGTCTTCGGCAATACCGGGGCCTTCATCTTTTACAGATACAAGTAAACAGGGTATTCCATCATCCGTTTGATGTACGGATACGTTCATCCATACGTTTCCTTTTTGCGTGAATTTTATGGCGTTAGACAATAAATTACCCACCGCCTGGCGGATACGCACCGTATCTCCCTTATAGGCTTGCGTGTCGGATACATTTTCTATAGTCATATTGAACCGTAAGTTTTTTGCATCGGCCAACGGTTTAAAACCGGTATATATTTCCCTGAATAAAGAAGGAATAAGGAAAGGCGCCGGATGTATATCCATCTTCCCGGACTCCAGGCGGTGAAAATCCAATAAATCAGTCACCAATGCAAGGATATGTTTAGCTGAAACATTCATGTTTTCCAGATAATCCTTTTGTGTTTCGTCCGGCTTGTTTTTCCGTAATAATTCGATATACCCCAGTATGGATGAGAGCGGGGCCCGTATGTCATGGCTGATGGCGAGCAGTAACTTTTCCCTGCTTTGCAGCAAATTCTCAGCGTATAGCTTTGCTTTTTCCAATTGGTCGCGGTAGTACCGGCTTCGCCAGATATCCCTGATAGTAAGGGAGAGAAAGAGTAGAAAAATGATAATCGCTATGATAGATATGGCAGCCAGATGCTGGGAAGCGCCATGAATCATCGTTTGCTTTTCCAGCTCTTCTTCCTGTAATTTGTGAATTTCTTTTTCTTCAATGACTACGAGCACACGGTTTATTTCATTGGTAATTATATTATTGTTTTTATGAAGTTCATTCGTGCGGTTTGTCAGTATTTGGGTTAGCTGTTCGCGTTCCGACGCAATTTCCTTTTGTACCTTGAGCAGTACGCTGGCGATTTCTTTCGATGGGTCGTAGGCATTTACTAATGAATCTGTCTTTGTACGGCTGGTAATGTTTACGCGAACCGTCGTATCTTCTTTTACCGGGACGAATGCTTCCGCCAATCGTTTAAAGAATCCTTTTTTTTCGCGTTGGGTAACTAATGTGTCTTTGGAGTTTTCTTCCTGTTTTCTGACTTCCAGTTCTTTTGAATGTTTACGGGGTGCAGACATTTCTTTTGCGATGCTTTTTGCATACACATTTTTCATTTCCTGTATCGTTTCAAGGAGCAGTTTGGTATTGTCCCGTTTTTTCTCCACTAACAAATTAATGGTATCTATTTTTCCCCAATTGTCCGAATCAATGAGGCGCAATGAATCCATCTGAATGTGTACCTGATCCATTATTTCATTAAATTTCTCAAATTCCGCCTGGGGGTCGACGGCAAACTGCGTATACGTCTCCCCTTCATACAGAAGAGATAATACATTTGTTATAAGATTGATTTTTTCCATAGGCGTATCGTCTATATTCCGGTTTCCGGCAATTTTTGAAACCAGGTTAAATATATACAACACAGCGACTGTCGCTACAACGATCAGGGATACATATCCTAAAACGACTTTCCGGGTTAGATGTTCTTTCTTTTTTGCCATGGTATGATTTTTATCTTAAGTAGTTTTATTCATCGCCATACGATATATTCCATTTATTCATCATTTCAAAATCTAATTTCTTCAGTCCGACTTTCCAGAAGGGCGCCGGGTCGTCGTGATCATCCAGATACATACGGCTCCGTACAATAAACGCCTCATTAGTCAGCGCCAGAGAAGGATCCGCTTCTTTCGTTTCAATGCCGGCCAAATCAAGCATGGTATGGAAAACGCTGTTTGTACTTACCGGCAATGCCTTATGTTCGAGGGCCTGCCGGTATTTCTCCGGATAACCGCGTTGGTAACTATCCGAAAACCATAATAAATAAGGTATATGCAACTGGTAATACGTGGGGATGGGAGAGGCATGTAAATAACGGGCGCGGGCGTCGTCAAAAATATCCTCCCCATGATCGCTCAAATATAACATAGACGAGCAAGCGCCTGATTTTTCCAGTATACTTACTACTTCGCCAAGCACATAGTCTGTAAATAAAATGGAATTGTCGTAGGCGTTTCTCAACTTATTTTTGCAGGTAGCGCGTATCCGATCCGATTTATCCGGCGTATAATAGGCGAATTCTTTCGGATACCGCTCGGAGTAATTAAAATGGGAACCGTAGGTATGAAGCACTATAAATAAATTGCCTTCCGCATCATTCACTTCTTTTTGTAAATGAGGAAGAATCGCATCATCATACGAAGAGGCAAGGTACGAGCCCGTATGAAAAGCGCTCATATCGATATAGGTATCCGCTTCTCGGTAGAATGTGCTTATCAACGACCCTGTCAGTTTCTGATTTACAATAGCGACCGTACGGAAGCCGGCCTCTTTGAACGCTGTTATGATACTTTTCTTTTGATAAAGAATATCATAATCTTCCGCACTTGCCGCCGATAATATGATAGGAACGCTTTTATGCGTATTGTTGGATTGCGTGATTGCATCTTTAAAATACACAAGGCCAGGTAGCTTATCCATACGGGGGCTTGTTTCGCGCCCGTATCCGTATAGACTCCATTCCATAGCGCGGGCTGTTTCTCCCACTACCAGGACGTAAATTTCCCGGTTGTTATCCACCTGAACCGGTTTGCTTGCGTTAAAAGTAAAACCGGCCGATGTAAGAGCGTAATTCTTATTCCTGTTGGCTTTATCAAAGGCGAAATACAGGTTATACAAGGCATTCATCGGATAAATATCCTTTTTTACAGAAAACGCATGACCTTGTAAAAAAGACAAACTGCCTGATAAGGCGCCCACTATAAACAGCAAGAGGCTTATTTTCCCCCATTTTTTACGAAATTCATCCGGCAAGCGGTCTTTTACTTTGGTAGAATAAGCCGCCAGGCATAAAGTAGGCAGCGTATACAATAGGAAGACACAGATTATTACCAGAAATATGTTTCCAAGCAATTCGCTTGCTTCCGATACATTCGAACTTGTCAGGTTCAGAAACATGTCGACAGCAATGACGGATTCGCCGAAAAGGTGCAAAAGAACTAATTGCCCTCCGTCGAGAATTACTTTGGGAAGAAGTATCCAGACAATAATTCCCGGTTTGCGCAACAATAATAGTATACCCAGCCAGATAGCCAAAGGTATAGCGATAGAAGCAATGCCTACTGTAACAGGCATCGGGTCTGTAACAAATAATACGCAATTAGGAATAATAAACAGCAACCCGAACAGAAAATAGAAGTGTTTCTGTATGGAAAGCCAATCTTTTACCTTGATCAAACTATTCATCTTCATCTGTCATCCATTGGAAATTCGCAAAGGTAGGGCTTCTTAACGAATATCATATCAATAAGATACACAAAAAAAGTTATTATCCTTCCCGAAAATATCAATCTTTCCGGGAAGCCGCTTCTTTTAGAATAAGGGTAGAACATGGGCATTACGAATATTAATTTACATTAACTCTATTAAATCAAACCAAAACCTGTTTGTTTTTGTTTATATTCTGTAACGTATAAAATAATGTGGTTAATGATTCCGGTAGAAGACTATTTTTTGCAAATTGTAGCATCAGGCGTTGTCGTTCTCTTGTTGGTTATTGCAAAGTATATATCTAAAAAGTTGATAAAGAGATATACCCAGCTATTGAATAAGCCGGAATTACGAGCCTTGCAAATGAAACATATCATGAATATTCTGCTGAATATTATATTTGTTTTTATAATTGCTATCATCTGGGGGCTCGACCCGCATAACTTGTTGTTAGGGTTATCTTCTGTCTTCGCTATAATTGGTGTGGCAATGTTTGCTCAATGGTCTATCTTGAGTAATATAACAGCAGGTATTATCATGTTTTTCTCGGCGCCCTATAGCGTAGGCGACAGAATACATCTTATAGATAAAGATTTGCCGATAAAAGCTACGATTGAGAACATACAGACGTTTTATACGCATATCCGGACGGATGAGAATGAGCTTATTGTGATACCTAATAATCTTTTCCTCCAAAAAATTGTGTCTGTTATCAAGGAATAAAAACGCCGGAAAATGTAGCAATTCCGCTTAATTCTACTTAACGCATTACTACGTTCTCATCAAAAGCGTAAAGCCCCATCCCCCTCTTCAGGCTCATGGCATTAACCCCATTACACAGGCTTGTCTGGCGCTATCTTTCATCTTTCAGCCGGTTTATAAGCGCTTGCGTATGAACGACTATGGCTGAAAGAAGACCGTTCAGTAC
>JAITRG010000129.1 GCA_031288515.1 Tannerellaceae bacterium | reverse complement strand
CTACTGTTCAATATTTTTTATAATTTCTATTCACCCTACACATTGGGCTCAGACAACACAAAACAGCCGATCACTCGGTGCTGTCCCTCGGCGCTGTTCCTTGGATATTTCATGATATTTCCTCCTTCGTGATCGTGCCTCCTGTGTTAAACAATCCGGGGGCAGGCCTATGGTAGAATCGCGCAGGATAGTTTGTAGAACGGGTTCCATGTCCCTTCCGGATACATCAAATTGTGAACGCCATGCCGTAACATTTGTATCGTCGCCAAAAGCCCGACAGCGCGTCCCACCTTCGCTGCTTCGCTGTCCCCTCTTTCCACCCAATAAGAAACACCGTTGATATTGGATAAGATGCGGGTCAGGGACGTATGTCCGTCAACAGCCGCCAAAACGTAAAAATGCTTGCATATGACTTCCGCGACATATGGTAGATCGTAAGCGTTGGTATGATTCTCGACGAAAACAACAGGTCGACCATCGTCAGGAAAGGGAAACTCGCCCTCGTTTTCGACGTACAAGTTAAGACCGCGCAGTTTCCTGTCCCGTGACATGATTTTCAGCAATAGCGGGTGAATCGCCCTTCTGACCGCTACGGCTGTTTCGTTGAATCCGGGTATTTGTGGAGGCGGTGTGTTTCCTCGCCTCATCAAGCTCGTTCCAACTGACTTCCTCCCCGGAAAAATCAATTCTCGGTAGCCTCTGCACTGTTTCAAATTTTGACATAGTGTCATCGTCCAAGTCGTATACTTCTCTCCCGGGACCCCACGCGTATAGAAATAACGATAGCGGTATCATGATAATAGCTCAATAAAAATGCCTTATGCGTTAATGCCGTCTTATTTCGCATTCTTGAAATCCATCAGATTCTTATTCTTGTTTTTCCCATTAGAAACCCGGCATCGAATAAAAATCCTTAAAAGCAAACCAGCAACAACCGCTATAAAAATACCTGCCGGAATTGAAATAAGGGGATCATCCATCGTAATCAGGTTATCAGATTCCCCCGGCCCAGCAGTAGAGTTGAAGCCGTCACCTATAAAAATCTGTCCTGAATTATCCTCGCCTATACTGATGTAATTTTCGTAATAGTTTACAGATGAGTTGGTCTTCTCATCCGCAAACTGAGGTCGAACCATTATCGATACATATCCAGCATATTGATAACATCCTGGGATTCTTCCATCAAGTTCTTCATATCCAAGAAGCACTCCTTTGCTGGTAACGATGCTATCACTTAGGCTCATCCCGCCGGTTCCACCCCTGCCAATTCCATTATTTTCGTAGTGGGCGGATCCTTCAATATAGACAAGATTGAAATCTTCTTCGCTTGTAAAAGTGACCTGATCCCAAATTTCATTGGGTGAAGCATTACTTGATTCGATGAGCCCATTTACTTTGATACTACGACTGGTATCCGTCGGCACATTGAACACGACCTTCACATCTTCGGCAATAGCAGCCTTTCCTAAAGGAGAATCATTGTGTACATATAATGATATGTAATAGGTTTTGTCACGTTCGACTTCGATTGAATCCGCACTCCAAAGATTATTGGAACCAAGATTATCTTCTTCCGAATAAGATACGGTATTTTCCCTAACCCTTACAAAGTTAAATTCATGGCCGATTACTGAGTCCGATATCGAGTTCAGTACGATTTTATTACCCAGCACACCGCTGTTTATCTCGGCAAGTGTATATGAACTACGCTCGGGACCATAGCCGCAAAGAAACAATGTAACGACAGAGAGCGCTACAATTGGGATAACTTTAGCAATGCTCAAAGTTTTCCGGTTCATTTTCTACTTTTCTCCGTTGTTGTTTTCAATCGTCAATGCAGCGCTTAACTGTTGATTCCCCTTGCGTCTTGACATATCATTTCTCCTCTAAGTCGGATTTCATTCTTCTTGCTCACAAGCCGTAATTCCCCATATCGCAATTATAGCACTAGACCCACAATATAGCAATCATTCACCTTTATGTTCACCTATACTGCCCGTATTTGTTTGGAATGATTTATATATTCAGTTATACGTTCTCTACCACTTGCGAAATAGACTTTAATAAAATTACCGTTTTCATCCAAGTCATAAAACCCGTCGATTTCCTTTGATATGTTTGGATAATCTCGTTTATCGCTGTCTGGGTTTTTGGGGAATTTTCTCCTAAGTTTATAAGCAACGGGCATAGCTTCACCTGTAAAAGTACGTCTACATTCTTGAATAATGTCGCTCAATATATCATTAATTCTTCCTGGCGAACTCCGTCTTAACATTATATGCACAACTGGGCGATAGCTTACTTTACCATCTTTTACCACTGCACATTTCAAAACCTCAGCGTCCAGCACGTCTTCTATATTGCAAACGAAATTCCTGATGTCTTGCACGTTGATCACGTCACCTTCTAATGTCACAAATGAATCTTTCGCCCGCCCTATAATGTTATAGTTGCCAGCACTATTTCTAATGCCTGAGTCACCTGTTTTCATGAAGTTATCTTGGGTAAAAGCCTGTTTTGTTGCTTCAGGGTTGTTGAGATACCCTTTCATGCGATATTTTGACTTAACCTCTACCAACCCTCTTTGGTTATCGCCTAATATATTGCCCTCGCTATCCACTATGCGAGCTTCTACCCCAGGTATAGGTTTACCGACACTATCTAACAAACCCTCTCTATCTACTGCCGACATTGCCATTGGCCCGATTTCACTCATACCGTATGACAAATTAAGATATGGGTGCTCCATAGACCCTGCGTTTAATATTTTTTCAATGTCTCTCACCTGCCTCTTGGTGATTGGCTCACCACCACAATATAAAGTTTTTATGTGGGCAAAGTCTCCGGGACTAACCTCACGACTTAATAGACTGGAGTAATGGCTTGGTGCGGCAACAGCGTACTGACCATTCAACTCCACTACAGCATCCGCTAGGGTATTCTCATAATAAACGGGTTGCATGACGTTGGTAGCGCCATAAAAGGAAGGCATTAAAACATTATGGACTATTACCGTAGCGTGATTAGAAGGAAATAAACATAAATTACGTTCTCCGGGTAATGCTGTGTGCCCCTGTTCTAGGTTACTAAGGTACATCCCGTTCACGGCTTCGTTCGTTATCTCTACTCCTTTGGGCTTACCTGTTGTTGATCCGCCAGTGTACGAAATTATTGCTGTAGCTTCATGATTATAAGCGGGGTCTAGTTTAGTTTGATCTTTTTTTGTAGTATTTAAAAAATCTTGTAGGCTATAATATTCTCTACCCGGGATAGTATTTTTTGCTGTGATTTTTTTATATGAATTTTCGAGCCTCCTCATGATTATAGCCGAAGGTACATATTTAAAGTTTGGATTGGAAACCTTTATTTTATCAACAAGAGCTTTTGGATCGCCTATATCATCTAATAATGAAACTATCACGATATTTTTCACGCTGGTGGTTGCTATAGCCTCTTTGATAGCATGATAAAATGTGTCTAGAACGACAAGTGTATCTGTATTAGTTCCGTCCAAATATTCTCTTGGGCTTGTTTGTATTGTATTTTTTGAGATTAAATTTGCAGATGAACCGACTTGGTTTGCCCCAAGAATTCCCTCCATTGTGGAGGGCAAGGTTAACGAACAAAATGCTACCGATGAATCACTGGTATTATTGCTCAGTGATTTAAACGAACGCGCATAATTGCCTGCTTTATTATCAGTTTCTCTAAAAGTTATTTTGTTGTTAAAATATTCTATAGCCTGAATATTTTCACGATGTTCTGAGCTCAAATTTATATCTGCCCAAGCCTGATAAATCGA
>JAITRG010000037.1 GCA_031288515.1 Tannerellaceae bacterium | reverse complement strand
TCCAAGAGTAAGTACCAGCCGTTCATTCCCTAATGTCAGATTTTCGTCTATTATTATTCCATAGTCACTTCCCGAGGTCTTCAACTGGGAATTAGTATAGATGAAATATCCCGATTTCTTTGTCCAATTCACAACCGAATTAAAACAGGGAATCTCTGATATACCCCACTTCAGTGTCTCGTTGAGGCATTCAAACAAAAGAACTGACTTGCGGAATCCACAATTGGTTATCATGCAAATATTTAAAAGTAAGGAAACTGCAAACTCCGAATATTTATGTCGGCTGACAGGAGTGAGTTCCATACTTGGAATGAAAAGTTTTTTTTAAAAGCCGAGACCTCTTCCTTTAATATAGATACCTCTTCTTCCAAAGCCGATTGAGACAAGGCGCGCCTTGATAATTTGTTTGTCAGGGATTTGTTCTTTTGCTTTTCCTCCCTAAGCTTTTCTCTGACATCCTCTAATTTCACTTCCAGTTGGAACAACTTTTTCTCTGACTCTTTTAATCTCTTTTCCGATTCTTTTAATGCGTTCTTGTTCATAATCTTCTGCTTTTAACCTATTTATAAAACAAATGCAGCATGTTTTCTCGGAATATTTATTAATTATCTTTTGTACAACCTAGGCATACGCTCTAACGGGAGCTTCGGAAACATAAATTATAGGTTTGTCCTGAAATTTAATGTGTTAAAGTAGAATTAGAAAATGACGCTTACCCAACCTTGACTTCCGCTGAAACGAGACTGAAAGAAAGTTTTCAGGATTTTGTTCTGTAAGCCAATCCTTTGCGACAAGGCTGGTAGCTGAAAAAAGAGGTAAAAGAAGGAGTCCGGCAGGCAGATTATCATAAATGAATATCATACCGTCCTTTGGGGCAATGTCTGATGAATCGGATAATAGCCTCGCAATTAAAACGGATAAACGGAAAGAATATGCAAATATTTTTATATCTTCGTCGCATAATTTTAAAGAAATTTTGCTTATGTAAATAAAGTATATTGAGAGGGAAATCTCTCATTTTAGACATATTAATAGCGATTTGCTCGTTATTCTTGAATCTCATTTTCCACAATAACCCAAAGGGGTACACTTTCAAGAATAAGATGGCGAAGCGCCGTGTTTACGGCGTGGAACGACTTGTTGAAAGTGTAGGCGTGGAAACCTGAGATTCAGACAGGTTGTTTCCACGCTATTTTTATATCCAATATCTTAATTTAAAACCTACATACCTATGCCAAGCGAAGCTCATAATAAACAGGATTTGAAACGGTTGAATAAATTAATGTGCCAATACGAAAAGCCGTTTATTCAATTTGCATATTCTTATATAGAGAACATGGAGGCTGCGGAAGATTATGTGCTTGAATCATTTATGGAATATTGGGAGAACAGACACAGGGTGAATAATGATGAAAATGTAAATATTCCCGCTTATATCATTGCCGTTATAAAACATAAATGCCTGAATCACCTCCGGCATGAAATGAACCATGTCAAAGTATCGGAAAAGATACGCAACTCCTACCAATGGGAGCTGAACCTGCAAATTAATTCTCTTGAATCTTGTGAACCGAAAGAACTATTCGTCTCCGAAATACATGAAATAGTAGAACAGGCTTTGGAAAAACTTCCTTCGGATACAAGGTATATTTTCTATTTAAGCCGGTTCGAGAATAAAAGCAGAAAAGAAATTGCCCAGGTGATGAATATGAGTGTTAAAGGGGTTGAATATCACATAGCCAAAACATTACGTCTGCTACAATTGAAACTGAAAGATTATTTATTTTAATTTAACACTTATAAACCAGGCTTCTGCCCGGTTCAGGTTCTATATATGTAGTTTCCCTGAATTAGCATAATATAGTAATGACGAAGCCTGATTTATATACATTTTTTTCGGGAGATTCTTCCAAAGAAGAAAAAGAATATCTACGCCAATGGCTGGAAGAGGATTCTACTCATATGGAAATTTTCCTGAAAGAAAGAAAACTATATAACATTACGGCCTTACATTTTTCAGTTGCATCTTTGCTACAGGGAGAGAGGCGTTCGTCAAAACTTTTTATTGCCCGAAATATCTTAACTTCATGCTCCAAGATTGCAGCAGTCCTTTTGCTGGCTTTTGCTGGCTACTATCTGTTTGACAAAGCGAAAGCTACCGGAGCGCAGGAAGAGGCAACAGCTTATCAAACCATTACGCTGCCATTCGGACAACGAGTTAACCTGGATTTGCCGGATGGAAGCAAGGTCTGGCTTAATGCGGGAACGACGATTAAATATCCGGTCTCATTTAATGATAACGTAAGGGAAGTTATCATAAGCGGAGAAGCCTATTTTGAAATCGCTAAAAAAGAAAATTCATTATTCAGGGTTATAGCAGGCAACCATACAATTGAAGTATCAGGCACTAAATTCAATGTAAATGCCATCGGTTCCCAATTTGAAACAGCTCTTTTTGAAGGTTCTGTTAAGGTTTTCAACTCTTTGTCTCCGGAGAAAGCCATAAAGCTCACCCCTAATACCGTCTGTTATGAAGAAGGAAGCCTGCATGTTAAACCGCTTACCTATCCGGAACAATACAGTTGGAGAGAAGGGCTTCTTTGTTTTGAAAAGAAATCTTTCAAACAAATTATGGAAGTATTTGAGCGTTCCTATGGTTGCCGGATTATTGTAAAGAATAAAATAGCAGGTCAATACCTTTATACCGGAAAATTTGTTCAAACGGATGGCGTGGATTACGCATTAAAGCTTTTGCAGAAAAATATCCATTTGACTTATTCAAGAGATAAGGAAACGAACACTATAGTGATTAATTAACAGAGTTTCAATTTAAATGATTTGCCTATGGAATAGTATTTTATTGATCTTTATTCGTAAAAAAACATTAAGTCCGGAAAATGGTGACGCACTTCCCGGACTTTAAGAGAAATTAACACATGTAGTATTAATTTAAAATTACAAAGTTATGAGAAAAAAGCTTTTGCGGGGATTTTATACCATTAAATCTCCAAATCTTAAACATTTATTAAGAACCATACAGCTTTCTGTTATCTTACTATTTACTTGCGTAATATGCTCTTATTCTTCCAACATTGAATTTCAAAAACTTGAAATCTCTATTCATGAAAAGGATATTAACATGGAGCAAGTCTTTTCAATTATTGAGAAACAAACCGGTTATATGTTCATTTTTAATAGCCAGATTGACTTGAGCCGGAAAGTGTCTGTTGATGTTGAAAACAAATTGGTCACAGAAGTATTAGACGAATTATTCAAGAAAACAACTATAAAATATGTAGTTGAAGGTTCGCACATCGTTTTATCTGTTGAGAAGGCTAAAAATGTGCCTGTTAACAATCAGAATAGTTCAAAGAGAAAAATAACCGGTACGGTAACCGACGAGAGAGGAGATGCGGTTATCGGAGCGAATGTTATTATAAAAGGCACTACGGATGGCACAATAACGGATATTGACGGCAACTTTTCGCTGGACGCTTCTCCCGGCGATATCGTGGAAATACGTTATGTAGGCTACGTACAGCAATCAATAACCATCAATAATCAAACCTCATTAGCCATTCGTTTAATGGAAGACCGGCAGGCGCTGAGCGAAGTGGTAGTAGTAGGGTATGGCGTACAGAAGAAAGAAAACCTGGTTGGAGCGGTAGCCGCTATCCAGGGAGCGGAAATTGCTTCGGCTAATGCTTTTGACGTTGGCAACGCCATCTCGGGAAGAATCCCGGGCGCTATTGTCATACAGGGTTCCGGAGAGCCGGGAAAGGATGAAGCGCAGATTCTCATTCGCGGCAGGTCTACTTTAGGCGACAGGAAAGGCGACTCGAAGCCATTGAATCCGTTGGTTGTAATTGATGGTATACCCGACCGGAGTTTATATGAGATAGACCCGAATGATATTGAGAACATCTCTGTATTGAAAGACGCATCGGCTGCTATTTACGGATCGCGCGCCGCCAACGGGGTTATCCTGGTAACGACGAAAAGCGGCGCTGATAAGAAAGCTACATTAAGTTATCAGTTTTCACACGGTTTTAAAACAGCTACCAAGCTCCCGGAACTGGCCGATGCAGGAGAATATTCTCAATATATAAGCGACTATCAAACGTATCAGGGATTAAGCCGTTTGTATTCGGACAGGGATGTAGAGCTATACAAAAGCGGCGTAGACCCTTGGGAACATCCGAATACCGACTGGATGAGCGATCTTATAAAGAAATGGACAACCGAATCCCGCCATAGTTTGTCAATAAACGGCGGAATGGAGAAAATGAGGTATTATGTTTCGTTTGGATACAAGAATAATGAGGCTTTTTATAAACAGGAATCTACCAGCTATAAACAATATAACCTGAGGGCTAAGCTGGATATGCCTATTACCGATTGGCTGGAAACGTCTGTTCAATATGGAGGGTTCATGACTACAAGAAAATATCCGATAACGGAAACGGCCCGATTATTAGGCTGGGCAACCTTAGTGGTGCCTACCGTACCGGCATTCTGGCCGACAGGAGAACCGGGACCCGACTTTGAAGGCGGCGTAAACCCGGTTGTAAATACGAGTTTTGAAGCAGGCTACGACAGACAGGAAAACTACAAAAATGAAATCACTTTCCGCGCTTCTATTAAGCCTCCGATGATTGAAGGGTTGTCGCTTGACGCTTTTTTTAATTATGACGTCAATAATTACAACAAGAAAATCTTTAAAAAACCATGGACGCTATATTATCCCATGTATGAAACAGCGGTACGGAATGCCGACGGTTTTATTACCGATATGGAACTTGAACCCCGTCTGCGTGGCTTGGATTCTCCGGATCTAACGGAAGAAAATTCCCGGGCAAGAAAAACCATGTTCAATGTCAGCTTCAACTATGGGCGGACTTTTGGCGATCATACGTTCTCTGTATTTGGTTCTTTCGAACAGTATAATGAAGATTCTTTCATGTTCGACGCTTACCGGAAATATTTTATTTCGAATTTAGTGGAAGCGCTCAGTGCAGGAGGGGATAAAGATAAAACAAACTCCGGGGAGCTGGGTATCTATGCACGCCGTTCTTGGATCAGCAGGCTTAATTATAGTTTTAAAGACCGGTATTTGCTGGAGTTTATATACAGGCGCGACGGTTCGCTCAAATTCCCGCCCAACAGCAGGTGGGGTAATTTCCCTGCTATCTTGTTGGCATGGCGCGCTTCGGAAGAAGCTTTCTGGAAAGAAAGCCTGTCGTTTATCGATTATTTTAAACTAAGGGGTACCTATGGTAAGATGGGAATGGATCCGGGCGACCCGTTCCAATACATAAACAAATACGCCTTGGACGCCGGGCTATCTTTAGGCATGAGTAAGGATGTGGTAACAAAGATTTATCAGTCGGTACTTGCCAATCCGAATATCACCTGGGAAAAACAAACGACCTACAATGTTGGTTTCGACTCCCAATTCGCTAATCAGATATTCCATTTGAATACAGAGTTCTTTTATAACAGACGGTCGGATATTTTAGTTAAGAAAAATGCGTCCGTCCCGAGTTTTACAGGCTTGGCATTGCCGGACGAGAATATCGGTATTGTAGACAACAAAGGCTTTGAAATAGACGCCGGATTTCATAAATCATTTGGCGATATACGCCTGGACCTTACCGGTAATATCAGTTTAGCCAAAAACAAAGTGAAGTTTATGGATGAACCCGAACGCTCTGTCCCCTGGCAAAGAGAAACCCCGGCCACCCATACGGCACAAAGTTAGTTTATAATGCGATCGGTATCTTTAAAACACAGGCAGAAGTGGATGCCTATCCCCATTGGACAGGCGCCAAACCAGGCGATATTATCTTCGAAGATCATAATGACGACGGCGTAATTGACGCAGACGACAGAATCCTTATGGACAAAACAGACGCGCCGGAATTATTCTATGGAATGAAAGTAGACCTGGCGTATAAAAACTGGACATTATCCCTTTTAGCTCAAGGACAAGGTTCTTATTATGTCAGTTCGATAGAAGGCAACAGAGGGGTCGGGCAAAACGTGTATAAATGGATGGCCACCGGCTACTGGACGCCGGAAAACAGTACTTCCGACAAAGCAAGGCCCTTCCATCGCGCCGACCAATATTGGTCGTATTTGAGTAATGCCAATTCATACTGGTTTGAGAATATGGCCTACCTGCGTTTGAAGAACGTGGTACTTAATTATACGGTTCCTTCCGTATGGACAAAGAAGATAGGCATATCGCGCGCTGATCTTTTTGTTTCAGGTTATAATTTATTAATGCTCTACGCAGCGCAGAAAAACTTTGACCCTGAAGTTGCCAATCCTCAATATTACCCGACAATGAAGACGTATTCTATCGGTATTAAGGTTAATTTCTGACACTATTATTAATGGATAAAGCGAAATAATATGAAAAAGAATAGATTATTATACACGTATTGCATAGTTGTTCTGTTAACGGTTTTTGCAATAGTATCCTGTGAGAATGTACTGGATAAAGACCCTGTCGACTCATTTAATGAAGAGTCTCTTTTTCAGGATATCAATCTTGTAGAAGCATTTTTATACCAATGTTATGACCAACTGGGAGGCGACAGGGAAGAGGTTCTCGGAATGCGTGAAGACTTGTTGTCTTCTTCAACAGACGAATTACTCAATATTCACAGAGCCGGAAATATAACCTTTACCAAAGGCACATTAAGCCCGAGCTATCTGGGGCATTTTGGCGGGACAAGCGGAGTACGCCACAGTTGGATACTTTGGGATGATATCTATAAAAACATTAAGAATGTAAATACCTTATTGGATGGTATCGATAATGTGCCGGTAAAGAGCGACGCCGATGCGGCAAAAATCGCCCAGATAAAGGCTGAGGCTTATTTTATAAGAGCATTCAGCTACGCAAACCTGATGAGATCTTATGGAGGTCTGGCGCTTTCCGACAAGAAATATGAACTGGATGAAGATTTTTCCGTTTCTAAAAGGGCTACACTTCAGGAAACGGTAGATTTTATTTTGTCCGATATTGAAAAAGCAATAGAAGGGTTACCGCTGAAAACAAACATTGAACAGGGAAGGGCAACGAAGGGCGCTGCCGGAGCCTTAAAATCACGCGTATTGAGTTTCATTACCGGTAAACTGATGAATGGCGGATATGAAGCTTCCAATGCATTGGTTTCTTTCCAGAGCGGCAGCAGGGCCGAACGGCTGCAAGCGGCGAAAAATGCGGCAAAAGAGGTTATGAACGGAACGTATGGCTTATATGCGCTTACCGGTTCGACAAACGAACCGCCGGCTACTCTGACGGAAGAGGAAATAATGGCCTATGCCGACAATTATGCCGGTATATTCTTGCAAAAAGGGGCTTGGGACGACGAATTGATCTTTGGCGTGCAATACTTGGACAAACAAAAGAATGCAGCCTGCAATAATTTGTATTGGGGACCCAATGGATACAACTGCTGGGGAAATAATGAGCCGGTAGAAGACCTTATCAGGGAATATGAAATGAAAGACGGCGCCCCTTTCCAGTGGGATAAATATAATTCGGGCGAAATGAACATACGGGCGTTTACCAAGGAGCAATCAGATGCTGATCCCGAACGGAATCCCTATGTTGGAAGAGAACCTCGCTTTTATGCTTCCATTTTGTTTGACGGCGCTCCCTGGCGCGACAGGCCTTCTACGGAGAATAAAATTCAGATAGGAACTACGATTAAAAGCCAGGGAAGCGCCTTAACAGGGAAAGATGTAGGAAGCGTAATGAGTGAAATAGCAAAACTGGAACCTCTCCAGACAGGCGGCGAAGATTCA
Source organism: Tannerellaceae bacterium (assembly GCA_031288515.1). GTDB lineage: Bacteria > Bacteroidota > Bacteroidia > Bacteroidales > Tannerellaceae > DFXE01. The sequence goes on along the minus strand of JAITRG010000037.1, from coordinate 7,978 downwards.
CGGTCGGCGGCTAATCAGGCGTGGAACGGCACAAAAACAGGTTATTATTTACGGAAAATGCTCGATATAGGACTAAACGGAGAAATAGCCAATAATGAGAATACCTGGGCAGAAATGAGGTTTGCCGAAGTATTGCTGGATTATGCCGAAGCCTGTATTGAGTTAGGCGAAGTAGAAGAAGGTCTAAAAACCGTAAACCTGATAAGGAACAGAGCCGGCTTGCCGGGCAGAGCCCTTACGGCAACGCAGGAGCAGGCCAGGGAATGGTACAGGCATGAGCGGCTGATTGAAATGATGGCGGAAGGAGACAGATGGTATTGCATCCGGAAATGGATGATCTGCGATAAGGCTATCAAAAGTTTCAGCCCAACTTACATCTATCATTTTGAAGATGGCGTTTCTATCTATATTTACAACACAATCACCCTGGCGGATGAAAGGAAATGGTCAGACAGGCAATACTGGTTGCCCATCTCTATTGCCGAGATAAATAAAGCTCCTCAACTACAACAAAATCCGGGATATTAATTATAACTGTAAAATCAATATCATATGACACTTTCAAGAAGGCATTTTATTAAAACAGCGGGCGTTGTTACAGCAAGCGCCCTTATACCGAAAAGTACGATTCTCGCCTCGGAATCTGTATGGGCGGCAAACAGCGATACATTAAAAGTAGGTTTGATTGGCTGTGGCGGGCGTGGAACCGGCGCAGCGGAAGAGGCTTTGAATGCAGACCCCAATGTGGTATTAACAGCCATGGCGGATGCGTTCGGCGATCAGTTGGATGCTTCTTACAAAGCGCTCAAAGGCAAATTAGCACAGAAAGTACAGGTGGCCGACAATAAAAAATTCGTTGGCCTGGATGCGTATCAGAAGCTGATCGACTCGGATGTGGATGTCGTTTTGCTGGCCGCTCCTACGGCATTTCGCCCGGCACACCTGGAAGCGGCCGTGGATGCCGGAAAACATATCTTTTGCGAAAAACCTTTTGCCGTGGACGGCCCGGGTATGCGCAGGGTAATTATGGCCGCCCGGAAAGCAAAAGAAAAGAGAATCTCTTTGGTATCAGGCTTATGCTGGAGATACCATTTGCCTAAAAGAGAAACCTTCAACCGGGTTCTGGATGGGCAAATCGGCGAAATACTAACGGCGGAAGCAACCTATAACACAGGCGAACTTTGGTATAAGGAACGCCGGAGCGGCTGGACGGATATGGAATACAAACTTCGCAACTGGTTATACTATAACTGGTTGTCGGGCGACCATATCGTAGAACAAGCCATTCATAGCTTGGATATGCTCCAATGGGGTATGGGAGACACCATGCCGGTAAGCGTAACAGGTACGGGAGGAAGGCAGAAAAGAACCGACGGGAAATTCGGGAATATCTACGACCATTTTGCACTGACGTATGAATATTCCAATGGGGCGAAAGCCTATTTCTATTGCCGCCAGCAGGCTGATACCGTTCCGTCTTATGCCGTTGAATTTACAGGTAAAGAGGGTAAGTGTATTGTAGACTGCCGTACGGGCGTTCATGAGATAAAAGGGAAGCATCCGTGGAAATATGATGACGAAACAAAATTTACCGACGAAAATGCCTATAAACAGTCGAAAGTAAGAAGCATGTACCAGCAGGAACATGATGAATTGTTTGCGTCTGTCAGGAATAAAAAACCGGTGAATGACGGCGACTGGATGACACGTTCCAACTTAATTGCATTGGCCGGCAGGACAGCCGGGTATACCGGGCAAACCATTACCTGCGAACAGGTATTATGCTCTTTGGATACGATGTTTCCCGAACCCATTTCCTGGGATACGAAATATGACATTCCCATTGCTGTCCCCGGTCTGACTCCATTCAAATAAGTACCTATGGAAAGGCGTCATTTTATAAAATCAGCCGTAGCAGCAGCAGGGCTTTCGTCTGCGCCGCTTTTTACGGCTGCTACTGCTCCGCAGGTGGAGGCGGTAACGAACAAAAAGGTAAAGAAAGGCCTGGGTTATGGTATGATAACGGCAGACGTCTCCTTACTTGACAAGTTCAAAATGGCAAAAGATACCGGTTTCGACGGAATCGAGTTTAATGCGCCCGTTGATATTCCGGTTCGCGAGCTGTTGGACGCTAAAGAGAAAACCGGTATCGAACTGCCAAGCGTCGTAAATAAAGACCACTGGGCGAAACCTCTCTCCGATCCTGATCCGAAAGTACGCCAGGCCTGTATCGAATCCGTTGCCAGGTCGCTGGAAGAAGTAAAAGCTTTAGGAGGCGACACGGCGCTGGTGGTGCCGGGCGTGGTAAATGATAAAGCGCCTTATGAGCAAGCGTACAATACGGCGCTGGATTCAATCCGCAAATTAATACCTTTTGTAGAAAAAACCGGTATACATATCGGCCTTGAAAATGTGTGGAGCAATTTTATCCTAAGCCCGGTAGAAGCGCGCAATTTTGTAGATGAAATTAATCATCCGCTGATTGGCTGGTATTTCGATATCGGTAACGTCTTGCGCTACGGCTGGCCGGAGCATTGGATTAAAACATTAAATTCCCGGATCGTAAAGCTTCACGTAAAGGAGTTTAGCCGTGAGATAATGAATACGAAAGGATTAAGGTCGGGCTTTGACGTGGAATTGCTGGAAGGCGATAATAACTGGCCGGCAGTAATGAAAGCCGTTAGCGAAATAAACTATCGTGGCGGCTGGATAACTGCCGAAGTAGGCGGAGGCGATAAAGCGCATCTGAAGAAAATATCCGGGCAAATGGATAAAATCCTTGCCTATATGCCTTGACGTCGTAACTTGTTATATTTAGCCGGAAGGGGATGCGCAGCCATATAAGGTTGCCATCCCCTTTTTACGTTATTTCCGCTGCATAAGCAGTAATACCAATCCTGAAACTTTTAAGATGATAGCGCCGTAAAACAAGGCGAGCCGGACAAACGGCATAGGGTATACATGCTTGAAAAGTAAAGACACAAGGATCATAATTACGCCGGCCAGAATAAAATAGAGCCATAAAGCCGGTTTAAAATCTTTTCTGCGAAAAACGTTGACGAGGAAAACCAGCTTGCAGGCAATGGCTATACCTGACAATATCCAAAAATAAGCGGAAGGAACGCCGGGCCTCAGCCACCTGACGGCAAATGCCGTCAATAATAGCGCCAATCCGCTATACAGGAACATTTTATTATTTACCTTTTTCATGAGAGTTATTAATCGCTTTAACTTATTTACTACTTCCCACGAAGATAGAGTAAAAGATTCAAAGAATAAAGAAAGACATAAACTTTCGGGTTGAAATGTTAAACTTACGATATTCTTTTGATTAACAATAAAAAAGAACGTATCTTGCAGCGTTTTTCTAAATCGGTTATCAATGAATATAAGACTTACCGTACTTGTCTTGTCCTTATTCTTTCCCCTTATTGGCTGCGTGGTACAGGAAGAAATTATACCAGGCGGGGGAACCAAACCCACAAAAGGGATTGAAGAAGGCGCTTCCAAACGCACCCTCCTGGTTTATATGATTGCCAGTAACCTGGGCGACGACCTCAAAAACAACCTGGAGCTTATAAGCTCCGTAACGACAAAAGAAAACCTCAATGGCGGGCATCTTCTTGTTTATTATTCGGAGAATAAAGAAAAAGCCAGCCTCTTTGAAATAAAACCGGATGAAGATGGCATACCCGCTCAATCTGTTATACGCAACTATGAAGGACAGAGCGCCGTATCCAAAGAAACCATGCGCAATGTTATCAATGAAGTCGTGACATTATATCCGGCCGACAGCTATGGAATGTTATTATCAAGCCATGCTTCGGCCTGGATGCCGGCAGGATACCATACGATGCTCCGCGCCTTCGGAGAAGAAAACGGGCGATGGCTCGAGATAGACGATCTGGCGGAAGCCATACCTGACAATCTGTTTGATTTCCTCCTTTTTGACGCTTGCAGCATGGGAGCCATAGAGTGTGTGTATGAATTAAAAGACAAGGCAAATTACATTGTCGCTTCCCCTTCCGAAGTACTGACGGTGGGGTTTCCCTATCAAACCATCCTCCCCCGCTTATTTACGAAAGAAGCCGATTTAGCGAATGTGGCAAAAGACTTTTACGAATTTTTCAAAACCTATACCTACCCCGTAGGCAATATATCGGTAACCGCTACGAAAGAGCTGGACGGATTAGCCGCTATCACAAAGGAGATTCTCAGGGGCAATGAAGAGGCCGTCTTATCACTCGATATTTCCGACATACAGGTCTTATCCTATCTCCCGAAATCACCCGTCGTACTTGTCGATTTTGCCGATATGATCAAGCGGCTGGCTACCGAAGAACAATACCGGCGATTTGAAAAAGCGTTGGAAAAGGCCGTACTCTATCCTTATTCAACAAAACAGATTTTCACAACAGGCAGTGGCGGTTATTACGACGTCGCCACCTTTTCCGGCCTTTCCGTTTATCCGCTACGATCAAATTATACCGAACTAAATAATTGGTACAGAAACCGGCTCCGCTGGTATCAAGCCGTCTTTTAAGCAGGAAAACCTGTATAAAACAGACTTATTTCTCCAGCGGGGATTTTGTGCCGGCAACTCCCTGACTGCTTTAACTACTTCAGAAGATAATATTCTTCCCAGCCTTTGCGGGGAGAAGAGCCGTATAGCATTTGATTAGCCAATGGATTGTTGGTGATACGTTTCGTTTCACGATCGAAAAGGAGCTTGGTTCCTAATTGCTGGCTTAATACGCCTAAACAGAATACCTGGCTTAGCGGGCCGGCGATGGAGAACGGCGAACGGGGTTTCTCTTTCCCCATACAACTCAACAGGAAGTTGGCATAATGATTGGAAGGGCTCTTCGGTACTTCCGGCAATTTGGAGGCCATGTCTTTTGCCTGCTCTTCGGGTATGATAGAAAGTGTGCTTCCATGCGAACCACCCTTGAAGGTAAGTGTTTTCGTGTATATTTCCTTACCGGGATTCAGCTTGGCCGGTTGTATTTTACCGCCTGCTACGGGCGGTATATTCGGGTCTATTTCCGATACGCCATACCCTTGGGGTACTGCCGGGATATTATCCAGTCCGTCGTGCCATGAAATATCTACCGGAGGCATAGCGCCTCTTGCCGGGAATTTAAACATAATGGTAGACGACATGGGGAAAAAGAACGGATTATGGTCTTTCAGATACGTTGGATTTATCTCATAAGGCAGCCCTAAATCCATAAACTCATGCACAGTGTCCAGGATATGCGCTCCCCAGTCGCCCAAGGCTCCCATACCGAAGTCGTACCAGCAACGCCACTGTCCGTTTACGAAGTTCCTGTTGTAATCATGTTCGTGCGTAACGCCCTGCCAGGTATCCCAGTCCATAGTAGGCGGAAGAGATTCGGCTGCCGGGAAAGCGGTTATCCGCGGATCCCACTCATGCCAGCGGCGCGAGTTGTTCATGTGAGCTGTTACAGCCGTTACGTCTTTGATTATACCGGCGTCTTTCCATGCTTTAAACTGGAAGTAGTTGGCCTCGGAGTGTCCCTGGTTTCCCATCTGAGTAACAACGCCGTATTTCTTTCCGGCAGCCATCATCAGCTCTACTTCGCAAAAGGTACGGGCCATTGGTTTCTCTACATATACATGTTTCCCATGCGCCATGGCCTCCATGGTTATCGGGAAATGCGCATGGTCGGGCACGCCTGCCGTTACGGCGTCAATTTGGTTTGCCATTTTGTCGAACATCTTGCGGAAGTCCTGGAAGCGGGGCACGTTCGGGAATTTATTTATCATCTTCTGCGTATGAGGCGCTCCCATATCCACATCACACAAGGCGACAATGTTACATAACCCGGTATTATACAATTCTTCGGCAATCTCGCCTCCCCGGAATCCAATTCCTATAAGCGCCAGGTTTACCTTGTCGTTCGCGCTTACCAACGGACGGGAAGGCGTCGTACGGGCATTTACCTTCGCTGAGAAAGAAGGAACGGCAGATACAGCCGATAAAGCAATTGCCTGCTTCAGAAATAAGCGGCGTGAATTTTCATTTAATTTCATGGTATATTTGTATTTAAATAATAATGTTTGCGATAACACAACACTAAAAAACCCCGTAAATATACAGGATATAAATCAGAAATCATATGTTTGCCAACAATTTTGCAGGCCTAATACAAATAAAGTCTCTATTATGCAACTTTTTTTATTCGCTATCCGTATTCTATATATAGAATAATCTTAAAAACAAGTGTAATATGAAAACAAAAACATCTATTTTCCTGATTGCTTTTTTAACAATCATGGCCAGCTTTCCCATCCACAGTGAAACGATAAAGGGAAACAAAAATGTTATTACAAAAACAATCCCTGTTAAAGACTACGACGAGGTATCTGCCGCCGGAAGCATGACATTCGAATACGAACAGTCTGATAAAGAACCCTATTTTGAAATAACGGTAGACGAAAACATCCTCCCGTATATCAACATAGAAGTGCAAGGTAAAAAACTTATTGTCGCTCCTAAAAGAGACGAAGACAGGTGGCGCAATAGTAGTTATAACCTAAACCCTACCGTATACAAAATCAAATCCAATTCCAAAGAATTACAAAAAATCAGTTTTGCCGGTTCGGGACATTTCATTGCAAACAGCCCGCTTCGTACTTCTTCATTCGCTATTGATATGGCAGGCAGCGGGAAAGTAGAGCTTACCCGGATAGTTACGGCAAACAATATAAAAGCAAATATGGCCGGTTCGGGAAGCATCAACGCCAGCGAGTTTGCTATAGATAATACGGACTTAAATATGGCAGGCAGCGGGAGAATTGCAGTAAACAATGGATTGAAAGGCAATCATGCCAAACTGAATTTAGCCGGCAGCGGCAAGTTAATCGTTTACAAAGCAGATGTGTCAAAAGCGGATTGCAACTTAACAAGCAGCGGCGAACTTGCAATTACCGGAACAACAAACGAAGCATCGTACAATGTAGCAGGCAGTGGAAAAATTAATGCATACGATTGCAATGCCAATCAGGTAAGCGCTAATATAAGCGGCTCGGGAAGAATTGAACTCTGCGCCTCCGCCCAGTTAAACGCCAGCATAATGGGCAGCGGCAACATTACGTATAAAGGAAGCCCCTCCATCAAATCCAGCAAATCAGGTTCAGGCTCAATAAAGCCGGCCAATTAATTTCATTACTCAAACGCTTATATTTACCCCCAATGTCGTCAGTTAAGCGACCTATAGTGTGACCGGCTTAACTGGCGACATTCTATTATAGCGGCAAAGCGTCCCAGGATTGTCTTATGGAAATTCCCCCCCTGTGAAGGAGAAAGGGGAGCATTTTATTTCTACTTTAACAGATTAAAAAACGTGCGAAGAAAGAAGCTAAACCTGATATCGGCCCGGGAACCGCTTTTTCAACAGGAAAACGCCCCTGCTAAACGATACTTTTTCACCTTTCCTTTCAGCTTTCAGATTTGTTGCAAAGGATTGGTTTACAGGATGAAATCCTGAAGAAAGACCGTTCAGCTTCTTTTCAGGAAACCGGAAGAGAGGGATTTATTCCATAAAAAAATCATTATACAGTCTTCAGTAAACCAATATATACTCTTTATCAAACCATTATAATGGTCTGTTGGAGGCGTCATAGCGCCTTTTTTTAGTCTTCGCAATGCTTCATCAGAGTCTTCTCAATGGTTTACCAAAGGCGTCGCAAGGACGTTCTAAAGTCATCGTAATGGTTTGGAAAAGAGGATGTAATGATTTTTTCCTTTTTTTGCCGGCCCCGTATTTTTTTTCTGAAACGTGGCTGAAAGGTCTTCTTTCAGCCATAGCCGTTCATACGCAAGCGCTTATAAGCCGGCTGGAAGCTGAAAGATAGCGCCAGACAAGCTTGTGTAATGGGGTTAATGGCATGGGCCTGAAGAGGGGGAGGGAGCTTTACGTTTTTGATGAGAAAGTAGTAATGCGTTAAGTAG
>JAITRG010000024.1 GCA_031288515.1 Tannerellaceae bacterium | reverse complement strand
CGTAATCCCGGAAATCATAAAAGGGACGGAAAACCTCTCGGATTACGTTCAAACAACGAAATCTTCCTTTGGGCGGGGAGGCATGCTTACCAAATGTACGATCGCCCAGAAAGTAGCCGACGAGGGTATCCCGGTAATCATCGCCAATGGTAAAAAAGAAAATATACTCCTCCAGTTGCTCGACGGAAACAGCCCGGTAGTATGTACCCGTTTTAAACCCTCTTCCAAACCCGTAAGCAACGTAAAGAAGTGGATTGCCCACTCCGAAGGCTTCGCAAAAGGAGAGGTACACATAAACAAAGGCGCCGTACAGGCGCTAAAAGAACCGCGGGCCACAAGCATCCTGCTGGTAGGCGTAACGCGTATCGCAGGCGATTTCGAAAAAGACGATATTGTCCGTATAATCGACGGGGGGGGGAAACAAATCGGCGTAGGCTGCACATCCTATAGCAGCGGAGAAGCAGCCAGGCTGATAGGTCAGAAAGATATGAAACCGATCGTGCATTATGATTTTTTGTATATAGAATATTAGTATGAATGTCGAACTGTTAAAACAAACGGCAATAGCCTCCCGTTCTATTTCAGGGCTATCGGACGATAAAATTCAAAACGTACTGCAAAGAACAGCCGATCGGCTGTTAGAAAAACAGGATTTCATTCTTGCCGAAAACGGAAAAGACCTGGTGCTGATGAAACCGTCGGATCCCAAACACGACAGGCTCAAACTTACCCCCGAACGCTTGCAGGGTATCGCCGCAGACATGAAGTCGGTAGCCTCCCTTCCTTCGCCGCTGGGAAAGGTATTAAGCCGGACAGAACGACCCAACGGAATGGTTATTACCAAAATAACAGTCCCTTTTGGCGTAATAGGCGTCATTTACGAAGCCCGCCCGAATGTGACGTTCGACGTCTTTTCCCTGTGCTTGAAAAGTGGGAATGCCTGTGTTCTCAAAGGTGGTTCCGACGCCGAATTTTCAAACAAAGCCCTCGTATCCCTGATTCACGAAGTATTGGAAACATACGCGATTCCTCCCGCCATTTGTACTCTTTTACCTTCCAGCCGCGAAGCGACAACCGGACTTTTAAATGCAACAGGCCTCGTAGACCTTATTATTCCGCGCGGAAGCAGTTCTCTTATTAATAATGTACGCGCGAACGCACGCATACCCGTAATAGAAACCGGCGCCGGCATCTGTCACACCTATTTCGACAAAGAGGGCGACGAACCTGTCGCGCAATCCATCGTTTTAAATGCTAAAACAAGGAGGGTAAGTGTCTGCAACGCATTAGACTGTCTGATTATCCATAACGAACGTCTCAAATCCCTTCCGGTCATTTGCAACAAAGATTTACAGGAAAAAAACGTCATCCTGTATGCCGATGAACCTTCTTACGCCATTCTTTCCGCCCATTATCCCCCGGAATTATTGCAACATGCCTTCGAAGAACACTACGGAACCGAATTTCTCGACTACAAAATGAGCGTCAAAACAGTAGCTTCTTTGGACGAAGCCTTGGGCCATATCGCCAAATACGGCTCAAAACACAGCGAATGTATCATTACCCAAAACCCGGATACCATTCTGAAATTCCAGCAACACGTAGACGCCGCCTGTGTATACGCCAACGTATCAACAGCCTTTACCGACGGCGCCCAATTCGGTTTTGGCGCGGAAATAGGTATCAGCACGCAAAAACTGCACGCCCGCGGCCCTATGTCATTACACGAACTGACCACCTATAAATACCTGATCGAAGGAATCGGCCAGATACGCACATCGTGAGCTTAATTGCTTTTTTGTTGAATCTTTATTTTCTCTGCGGAGGAAACTGAAAATTATTTTTCCTTTATCTTTTTATTGTTTTGCGTTAAAATGATGGGTTTGTAAATAATTTTATATTTATATAAAATTATCTATGATTATAGTATATATTCTTTTGTCTATTATATATTTTCTTATATAAAAATGAATATATATCATATTGTTTTTTATTATATCATAAATAGATTATATATATTATTATACTTTATGAAATTTAATAACAGTATATGTTGTTTTATATCTTTGATATTCAGATAATTATATAATTATAATAGATTGTAGTATATTTTATTTGAATAATATATATTATTTATATGGATAAAATACAATTATCTTCTTAAACCACCCATCCATCCCCTAAAAGGCAATCTCATATAGGGAGCGGGAGCCTGAAAGCAGGCTGAAAGCTATCCTTTCAGGATTTCGTTCTTGTATATCAGGTATTTATAAGCAGGCTGAAAACTGAAAGAAGAGGTAAAAAAGAATACTTATACAGGTAGATTATTATCTTGAAACAACGTTTCCCTAACTGACGAAACGACATTAAATAAAAATCCGTGGGTATGTTTTGGCAAAAAATCATTACGATGTCTTCAGTAAACCATTACAATAGTGTTAGTAAAACCATTACAATAGTGTTAGTAAAGCCGTCACAATGGTTTGCTGAAGCCATCACAATGGTTTAGTAAATCCATCGTAATGGTTTGTTAAAGAGATCGTAACGATTTTTTTCTTTCGTCCCGCTTATAAATTTATAGTAGACTTCTGTGTAAATCTGCGTATTTTGGGTAATGGATTTTTTATTGTTTGTATGTGCGAATTGCGGATTTCTTTCTAACTTGCA
>JAITRG010000275.1 GCA_031288515.1 Tannerellaceae bacterium | reverse complement strand
ATTTAGCCTATCGGAAGAATACAGCGAAACAACGCCGAACAAACCTAACAGCCAAACACTTACTCTATTCTTCCAAATTTTGCCTATCTTTGCGAGATTCTGGTTATCTTTGCACAACGTATATAGATAAAAAATACTGGATAGTGCTTATGAAATCAGACAATAATACAGATTACAACGAAAACAAAGATAAAGAGGAAGAAATACAATCCTTCCTGGATGCAAAGGAGGAGGAGCTTTCGGCAGATACGCATTCGGAGTATAAGGTGCCGGAGAAAGGGGAGGGGAAAATTACGCACCATCTTTCCGGTATGTATCAGAGCTGGTTTCTCGACTATGCTTCGTATGTAATTCTGGAACGTGCCGTGCCTCATATCAATGATGGACTGAAGCCGGTTCAGCGCCGTATTCTGCACTCGATGAAGCGCCTCGACGACGGCCGGTATAATAAGGTGGCGAACGTGGTAGGGCATACCATGCAATTCCACCCGCATGGCGACGCATCCATAGGCGATGCGCTGGTTCAGTTAGGACAAAAAGATTTGTTAATCGATTGCCAAGGGAATTGGGGGAATATCCTGACCGGCGACGGAGCGGCTGCGTCCCGTTATATTGAGGCCCGTTTATCCAAGTTTGCCCTCGAAACCGTTTTCAATCCGAAGACTACCTTGTGGCAACCTTCGTATGATGGGCGCAACAAAGAGCCGGTGACGCTCCCGGTGAAATTTCCCCTCTTGCTTGCCCAAGGGGTAGAAGGGATTGCCGTAGGGCTGTCGTCCAAGATACTTCCACATAATTTTAACGAGTTGCTGGATGCTTCGATTGCTTATCTGAGAGGAGAAAAGTTTACGCTCTATCCCGATTTCCAGATGGGGGGTTATATTGACGTCACCAAATACAATGACGGGGAGCGTGGAGGCTCGGTTAAAGTTCGTGCAAAAATCAGCAAACTCGATAATAAAACACTTGTTATCAGTGAAATTCCGTATGGCCGGACTACTTCGTCACTCATCGAATCCATTCTCAAAGCAAATGATAAAGGGAAAATAAAAATAAAGAAGGTAGATGATAATACGGCCCGCGATGTAGAGATATTAATCCACCTGGCGCCGGGCGTATCATCGGATAAAACAATAGATGCACTGTATGCTTTCTCCGATTGCGAAATAAGTATTTCACCCAACTGTTGCGTTATACAAGACAATAAGCCTCGCTTCCTGACGGTGAGCGACGTATTGCAGCATTCTACCAACAATACGTTGGTGTTATTACGCACAGAGTTGGAAATCCAGCGGGCAGAACTGGAAGAAACCCTCTTCTTTGCCTCTCTGGAGAAGATATTTATCGAAGAGCGTATCTATAAAGATGCAGGGTTTGAGAATGCAAAAGACATGGATCATGCAGTTGCTTATATTGACAAGCGACTGGTGCCTTTTAAACCTCAATTTATCCGCGAAGTAACTCATGAAGACATTCTGAAGTTAATGGAGATAAAGATGGGGCGTATCCTTAAATTTAATTCGGATAAGAGCAAGGTCTTTATCGTTCAGACAGAGAAAGACATCAAAGAACTTGACGGCCATCTTAATAACATCGTAGCTTATACGATACGCTGGTTCTCAATGTTGAAAGAAAAATACGGCGCCGCCTATCCGAGGCATACGGAGATTCGCAGTTTTGACACAATAGAAGCCGTAAAGGTGGTAGAAGCAAACGAAAGGCTTTACATCAACCGTCAGGAAGGCTTTATCGGCATGTCGTTAAAAAAGGATGAATTTGTATGTAATTGCTCCGATATGGATGATGTTGTCATATTCTACCGGAACGGAGCCTATAAAGTGGTGAAGGTAGCCGATAAACTGTTTGTGGGGAAAGACATTATTTACCTGAATGTGTTTAAACGAAACGACAGCCGGACGATATATAATGTGGTTTACCGTGACGGCAAAATGGGCTATAATTATATTAAGCGTTTTAATATTACAAGTATTACCCGCGATAAAGATTATACAGTAACGAAAGGAGTAGACAACTCCCGTGTGATGTATTTCAGCGCAAATCCGAATGGAGAGGCCGAAACCATAAAGATCATATTAAAGCCCAAGCCCCGCCAGAAATTATTGGTATTTGAAAAGGATTTCAGCGAGGTAGTAATCAAAGGGCGTACTTCGGTAGGCAATATCCTGACAAAAGCGGAAATCCATAAAATTACATTGAAGCAGAAAGGAAATTCTACGCTGGGTGGAAGAGAAGTATGGTTTGACTGGGATGTACTACGCCTTAATTATGACGGGCGGGGAGACGGATTAGGCGAATTTGAAAGCGCAGACCAGATATTGGTAATCTTACGGAATGGCGATTTCTGCATTACAAACTTCGACTTGAGCAATCATTACGAAGATAATATCCTGATGATTGAAAAGTACGACCCCAACAAAATATGGACGGCTGTATTCTATGACGCCGACCAGGGATACCGGTACCTGAAACGTTTCCAGTTGGATGTCGCCTCCAGTCGTAAACAGAATTTTGTAAGCGACAATCCCGATAGCCGGCTGTTCCTGCTTACCGATGAGGTTTTCCCGCGCATTGAGGTCGTGTTTGGAGGCAAAGACAGCTTTAGGGAATCGTTAGTTATCGACGCCGAAGAATTTGTTGGCGTGAAAGGTTTTAAGGCAAAAGGAAAACGCATTTCTACTTTCGAGATTCAAACAATAAATGAATTGGACCCGGTATGCTTCCCCCCAGAGGAAACATCTTCCGTACAGATTTCAAACAATGAAAATGCCGGAAATGATGAAGAAGAGCAAGAATCGGAGAAAAGCAATTCGGATATTATCGATGAGATAACAGGACAGATGAAACTATTTGATGAATAGCCTATGAAACGAATAACCGGTTTTTTATTACTGTGCTTTTGTTTTATCCGTCTGTCAGCACAATCCATGGAAGAGGAACTTCCGAAGACAATGAATGAAGGCACATTGATTGGAGCCGGGATCTCGCATGTAAAAGACACGTACCTTTCTCCTTTTAATTATTCGGGCTGGGGGATTCGTATCCTTAATGAACGGATGAAGATAATAGGACATGGCAAGGGAAACTTCTCTCTCCAACAGATTATTAACGTGGATATTTCTTCCACTAAAAACCCAGCGGAGAATGTAAATGACTTCGGCGCTTTTGTAGATTATTCGTTAGGGTATCATTATCAATTTGATGTGTCTCCCGCTTTCAGGGTATTAACCGGTATATCCACTCATTTATTAGGCGGCTTTATTTATAATACCCGTAACGGAAATAATCCTCTTTCGGCAAAGATTGATATTGATTTGGGGATTTCCATGATTGTTTTGTGGAATTTCCGTATAAATAAACTTCCGCTTACTTTGCGATATCAGGGAGAATTGCCTTTTTCCGGCGTTTTCTTTTCGCCCGAATATGGCGTCTCTTATTATGAGATGTTTAACATTGGAAATCTTTCGGATGTAGTTACTTTTAATTCTTTTCATAATAAATTCGCCCTCAAGAATTATATTACGGTAGATATTCCCATACATAGTTCCATCCTCCGGCTTGGCTATTTGAACAGTTTATACTATTCGGATACTAAAAATATTGAAACACGTATTATTTCCAATTCATTTATAATTGGTTGGGTAAAAGAATTTATACCTTTGGGAAGCAAACGGATAAAATACAAAAACAAGATAAGAAGTTCTTACTATTAAAGGCATGGCTTATTTCAATGTATATCTTTATTTAATCATCCTTTGTTTACTTAACCAGGGATGTGATATGGCTGACGAGTATAGCGCTTCTCCGCGAAAGAACTTTGAGGCGCTTTGGAAAATATTGGACGAAAATTACTGCTTTTTTGATTATAAAGGAATAGACTGGAATGAAGTGCATGATAAATATAGCCCGCAAATTGATGAGTCTATGTACGAATACAAGTTATTCCAGGTATTGTCTGACATGGTGAATGAATTGAAAGACGGCCATATTAACCTGAACACTTCTTTTCTTTTTTCTTCTTATGAAAACTGGTATACCGAATATCCGTCAAATTTCAGTTGGGGCGTATTAAATAGTAAATACCTGGCCGGCGCTGCCCGTTGCGGAGATTACGATGAAATAAGATATACCCGTTTTGCCGGCAATCAGATAGGATATATTTATTATGGAAGTTTTAAGGAAAGTATTTTAGAAATGGAGTTGGATAGTATTTTTCATTCTTTTGAGCATTGCCGGGCGCTTATCATTGACGTACGCGATAATGGCGGAGGTTCGTTGACAAACTCGGACCGTTTAGCGTCCCGCTTTCTGGCAGAAAAAACGTTGTGCGGATATATTCAGCATAAGACAGGCAAGGGACGATCCGATTTCTCGCATCCGTATTCGATCTATTTAAAGCCTTCTCACAGCACGTTGTGGCTAAAACCTGTCATTGTGTTGACAAACAGGAGATGTTATAGTGCAGCCAATAATTTTGTCAGTAAAATGCGTGAACTACCGAATGTCCGTACACTTGGCGGTAATACAGGCGGAGGAAGCGGTTTCCCCTTTACTTCAGAACTCCCCAATGGCTGGAGTATCCGTTTCTCAACCAGTCCGATATTAAATGTAAACATGCAACATACCGAATTTGGAATCGAACCCGACATTGAAGTAACCCTACCCTCCGAAGATATGGAAAACGGGCGCGACACCCTCATCGAAACAGCAATTAATCTCTTATTAGCAGGAGCAGAATGAGGGGTTGAGTAGTGTCTTTACCTAAAACAACACAAGGCAAACCATCTTGATTTTAACAAAAAGCTACATCTAGAAAAAGCCTTACCCCACCTGTTTTCCGCATTGCAACACCCTGAAAATTTTTCAGGATTATTTGGTAACCTGAGTTCGACGTAAGAAAAGCATGAAAAAATTGGTAAGTTGATTAATTTTCATTATATTTATAGCTCAAAATCAATAATATAAAAAAATTATGGCACAACTTACCATCGACAAA
>JAITRG010000259.1 GCA_031288515.1 Tannerellaceae bacterium | reverse complement strand
TACAGATACTTGTGTCTGAACGGCTATGGCTGAAAGAAGACCTTTCAGCCTCGTTTCAGCAAAAAAATTAGGCCGGCAAAAAGGAAAAAAAAGTCATTATGATACCTTCAGTAAACCGGTATAATGCTTTGGTAAAGAGTATATAACGGTTTGCCAAAGACATCATAATGCTTTGATAAAGACGTCATAACGGTTTTTTTTTGCGTCAATCCCTCTCCTCCGGTTTTCCGGCTGTAAGGAAACTGAAAGGTCTTCTTTCGTCTTCTTTCAGGATTTTATTCTGTAAACCAGTCAGTTGAAACAAAACTGGAAGCTGAAAGGAAAGGTGAAAAAGTATCGTTTAGCAGGGGGATTTTCCTGTTGAAAAAGTAACTTCCGGACGGATATCAGGTTTATCTTCTTTTTCCGCACGTCTTTTAATCTGGTAAAGTAGAATCAGGAAACAATTTTTTTATGTAAATTCGCGCCCTGAAAATTAACTCATGGATAATAATAAAGAACCTTTGATAGAGGTGGGCGAGTTTATTGCCGAATATGCTTCGCATATGATGGGGTGCGGCATTCATACGTCGCGGGTGATACGGAGCAGTAAAAGGATTGCCGAGGCTTACGGTTATCATATGCACATCAGCGTATTCCAGAAAAGTTTGATATTGACGCTGCACGACGGCGAGACGAAGGAATACCACAATGCGGTGGTAGACATCCCTGCCCTTCCCATCAGCTTTGAACATAACTCGGAACTAAGCGCGTTGAGCTGGGAAACGTATGACGAGCGCCTTTCGCTTAAGGCCCTGCGCGAAAAGTACGAAAAGATTATAGCGGCTCCGCCTATCCGCCCGTTAGTCGTTTTACTGCTGGCAGGCTTTGCCAACGCCTCTTTCTGCCGGCTTTTCGGGGGCGACTGGATTTCTACCGGGATTGTCTTTTCGTCTACGCTGGCCGGTTTGTACCTGAAGCAAAGGATGTCGGTTCGCCTCAATCATTACCTGGTCTTTATCCTGTCTGCCTTTATTGCTTCCCTTTGCGCTTCCGCGTCGTTGATTTTTGATACCACTTCGGATATCGCCCTTGCCACCAGCGTCTTATTTCTGGTTCCGGGCGTACCGCTCATCAACGGGGTTATCGATATTGTAGAAGGGCATACGCTAACAGGTTTCGCCCGGCTTACGCAAGCCTCCTTATTGATTGTTTGCATAGCCATCGGTTTGGCTTCCACTTTATTTTTAGTTAAAGACAGTTTGATATGATACTAAGGGATATTCTTTTCGACGCTTTTTTTGCAGCCATTGCGGGTATTGGTTTCGGCGCTATTTCCGACCCTCCGCGTAAAGCTTTTCGTTATATCGCTTTACTGGCCGCCACAGGGCATATGTGCCGTTACTGCCTGATGGCCTATGCCGGGTTCGAGATTGCCGGGGCTTCCCTGACAGGCGCTTTTATCATCGGGATGGGGAGTCTATGGTTCGGGAAGAAGGTTTATTCGCCCATGACCGTACTTTACATTCCGGCATTACTGCCGATGATTCCCGGCAAGTTTGCTTACAATATGGTGTTTTCGCTGATCATGTTTTTACAATCCATCGACCATCCGGTTGAAAAAGTAAAATATATGGAGATGTTTTTCTCCAATACCATCATCGCGACGACCGTTGTTTTTCTGCTGGCCGTAGGGGCTACGCTGCCGATGTTTTTATTTCCCAGGCGGGCTACTTCATTAACCCGTCATAAACAATAAGACCATACATACATTCCGGCATTATCCTCACAGCCTCAACACTTCTTTTCCCGCTTCTATTACTTTCGCGTCATGGCTGGCAATGACGAAACTCATCCCCGTTTGCGTATTCAGGCGTTGCATCAGGCAGATGATATTTTCGGCGTCCCGTTTGTCCAAGTTAGCGGTAGGTTCGTCGGCGAAGATGATTTGCGGGCTGGTAACGATGGCCCGCGCGATAGCCACCCGTTGTTGTTCTCCCCCTGAGAGTTCGCCGGGTTTCCGGTTTAATTTGTCTTTTAGCCCCACCTGTTCCAGTACGCCGCCGGCCCGTTCGGTTTGTTCTTTCCGGCTATAATTAAACAGGGTGAGGGGCAAGGCTACATTTTCCAAAGCCGTTAACACAGGTATCAGGTTGAACGACTGAAAGACGAAACCGAAGTTGTTTTTCCGTATTTCCGTCAGCGCTTTATCCTTCGCGAAATTTACTTCTTCCTTATTGAAAAGATAAGTCCCGCTATCCGGTTTATCCAGCGTTGCCAGAATGTTTAAAAGGGTTGATTTCCCGGAGCCGGAAGGACCTGCCAGAATGACAAAACAATGCTCTTCAAACGCACAGGAGAAATCGGTTAATACCTGGTTTTTAACTTTACCCATCCGGTAAGATTTGTTGATTTTACTTAGTTTGATAAATGTATTCATACGAATAAAAATTTTAACAGGTTGGTATGAAACTCGCCGTATGTTTTATTCGTCGCCTTTGGCGTAAACAGTTTTTACATGCTTGTTTCATAGCGATTATTTTTAAAAATGACAACTTAATAACAGCGTTGTCTGCGACTTAAATACAGCCGGCGAATCAGCAAATATCACCGACGAAAATTCAATCTGGAAGTTATCCTTTTTCCAAACGAATAACGGAGACACTATCAACTGATTAGAGAATAAATCAAAAAAGATTCTCGCTTGCAGATTAAATCTGTCATACATATCTTTTATTTCTGCACTTGCATATAAAGTATGCTTTCCGACGCTTACCGGGTCGTATATTATACTGTTCAGAGGCAGGTATTTCTTAAAATCCGCCACTTCTTCCCGGTTCAGGTAGTCTTCCCTGAAACGGTATTCCAGCCGGGCGCCTGAAGAGGCGTTAAAGGTATACGAGGCGCCTGACACAATTTCCGAATAAAACCTTGCCGCCCTGTTGCGGGGAGGTATTAATCCGCCCTCCTTCCCTACCCGGTAACTCCTGGAATAGTTGCGGAAGACGCCTTCGGCATAGGCGGTAAAGCGGTCGCCCCCGTATGAAATATCATACCCTATCTGCTGACGCCGGGCATATTCGAGGAAAGAAACGCTTGCATCGATACGCTCGCCCGTATAAGTATACCTGAGGGAATAACTGAAATCTTTCGTCTTTTTTTCCGGGAATACATAAACTTCCAATGAACCTGCAGTAAACAGGCAGGTATAATTTAGCTGAAAAATTCCTTCCAGGCGGTTTTGCGTGCGGAAAGGATCTTTTTGGATATAGAAATTGGTTGGGTTCCAAAGCATGCCGGTTCCCCAGTCGAGGCGTTTTTTGCCAACAGTCCAATGATGCCTGTCTTTCCACGAAAAACGGGTATACAGTTCCCTGAATGTGAAGCGGACAGAATCTTTATCAAAATTATAATTCGTCATATTGCCTTCCGCCTGAAGCGTATTGCGCAACCCATCCCACTCATTCCCGGCCGTTACAATCGGGTAGAGTTCCGTCGTGGAAGACAGTTCGTCTATCTTCATCCGGTTGTCTTTATTTATAACAGAAGCTTTATTCCGATGGTTGTATTGGTTTTTCGATTCCGCTATCAGCAGGTATTCCCAGATTGCAGACTGTCCGTTACTTAGCAAAGGCGACAGGGAAAACAGGAGTATATGTATACCGTATTTAACGCTTTTCATGGCTTATTGCTTTAAGGAACCCAAGGTAAAGAAGACGTCCGGCTTATTTTGTCTGCGTTTGCAGTTTTCATAATACATTTTGGTAAATGAATTGTTCATTAACTCGTCTTTTATAATCATTTCGCTCATATAGAGTGTGTTATCAGGCTGTTCCTTATAGATATATTCAATTGTTTTGATAAGCTTCCCCGACAGGCTGAACATCTTCTGGCCCAAGGGAATATTCCTTTTGGGGTCGAAAAATACCACTACTTTATTATACGAAACGGAGAGGCTTTTCGCTTTCAGTTCCAATTGAAGTATTGCCCCATCCGGTTGTTCGCCGGCAACCAAATCGTAATCTTTAGCGAACTCGATACGCATCAGGTCGCGGTTGGAAGCGTCGCTACCCATAAAGGCTTGCCTGAGGGGTAGCTTGATTACTTTGCTTGTGCGCGGCATGTACATCCACATATTTGATTCGTCGTTGAGTATCCGGCGGCCTTTTTCTACGGCAGGCTCTACAAATTCCATGCGCATTTTCGCCTCTTTCCGGTAAAATTCGATCCCATAATATTTGATGAGCTTATTGTTTTTGTAGATTTCCATCCTGATACCGGCGTATTCTACATACAGGGATTTATCTATCAGGGCAAGGAAATCGGGCCCTGCCGCCTGTACGGACAGGTTCGTACTTATGTACAGGATGGCTATTGTTATAAAAAGCGCTTTCATATTTTTATTAATCAGTATGCATTATTTAATAATTTGACAATTCGCATGTTATTGATGCCCATAAGGGAAAGCCAGGTAGCCGCTAATGGATAAAAGAGGGCTACCAGCGCGGCGGTAAAGACGTCTGCCAGCCCTGCTTCGGGCTTAATAACAGACGAGCCAAAGGCAAACGACGCCGAGCTTCCAAGATACAGCCCGTCTGATACATTTATTATATAGATAGCCGGCAACGCCACCCCTAACCCTGTCAGGAGAAACAACAGGCTGATATACGCAGACTCGAACAGGAATATCCGCTTGACGGCCCTCCGGGTAAATCCAAAGGAGAGTAAAGCGCCGATTTCTTTGCGCCGTTCGTTGATATTCTCCACCTGCATCGCCCAAATTCCTACAAATGAAATAAATAGAAGGAAAGAAACCATACCCGACATGGAATATTTGTTGATATTCGACAGCGTCTGAGCCGTGCTGAGGTTGTCTGTATAGGCTTCAATGGTTATCCAGGGATGGTGAATTTCTTCCCTGAGGCGCTTTTTTACCTCGCCGGCCTGGTCGAGATTGGCTATATCAACGAGTATGTGAGTGGGACGGTTTATGTAGTAAAGTTCTTTTGCCTGTTCGTAAGAGGAATAAATAACATACTTATTGGCTTGCGAGGTATCAGGGAAAAGGCCTGTTACGGTATAATCCTGCATATTGATGGTACCTTCGGCAGACTGGATAACGACAGAGCAGCCATCGCCCACTTTCAAACCGGTTTCTCCCGCCAGACCCTGGCTGATAACGATCCCATCCGGGATTTCTTCCCAATCCGCCGAGCCTTCAAGCAGCTTGACGGTTTTCATGAACAGGGGGAGTTCTTCTGAAGTAAGCCCTTCTATCCGGATGCGTTTATTACTGTCGGACGTATATAACATGGCATTCCAGGCAATGATGCGGAGGCGGTAGCCGGTTATTTCCGGGGTATTACCGAGAACGGATAGCAGGCTGCCGTATATTTCGTCTCCCGCCTGTTTGTTTTCGCAGGTTATTAATTCATGTTTCAGCGTGAGGGTTACGGCTCCCGTTTAAAACTGATTATTACGTGTAAAAATGTGTTTCATAATACCCCTCGAGATAGAGATGATAAAAACGACAGCTATAACGGCCAGTGCGATACCTGCTCCGTTAAGCCAGGCAGAGCGGAAGTTTTTGTGTACATTCCGGATAGCTAATTTAATATAGATGAGCATAATAATTATCAGTTAGTAATGAGTGAATGAATTTTCATTTTCTTTAATTTCCGAATACTTATCAGCGCCGACAGGGTAGCAGTGGAGCCAAACAGGAAGGCTACATAAAGGAAGTCTGTAAAAGCGCTTACAGGCTGAAGTTTTTCGGCCATCAACGCGGCCTGCATATATTCGGACGTTATCTCGATACCCGTCGGAGGCAGCGACGCCAACAGGATATGCAGCAACAGGTAACTCGCTGTAACAGAAATAAATGTTATCAGCAAGTATTCGAAGCAAAGCAACAGGCTTATCCTTGTCCACGAAAAACCGATCGCCAAGAGGGTTCCTGTCTCCTTCCGCCGCGAACGTACCACAAGCGATGTAAGCGTCACCAATATAATGAGGCTGAACGAGATAAATACGATTTGCGTGATAACTCCTCCCCCCTTCCATACATTTACAATAGCGCTCATAAGAGGAACGGTTTGCCTCCAGGTAGCTACTGTTAATGCGGGATTTGACGCTTTAAAATAATCTCCGGCAGATCGTATCTCTTCGCGCGTGAAATCCTTTCCGGCAGCATGATTAACGATCAGTTCAACGGCTTGCCCTTCGGGAATCTCTGCTATTTCCTGCCCAAAC
The DNA here is from genome assembly GCA_031288515.1 of Tannerellaceae bacterium. Taxonomy (GTDB): domain Bacteria; phylum Bacteroidota; class Bacteroidia; order Bacteroidales; family Tannerellaceae; genus DFXE01. The sequence continues at coordinate 5,569 of JAITRG010000259.1, read as the reverse complement.
CGATAAGGTATGAAGGCCGTATAGTTTAAAAAGACAGCCAATCCTTTTTCTTCAAAAATACCTGACACAACGCCCAGCGCGTCTGACATATAGTCGTTCACATTCGTAGCCAGGAGTAATAACGTATCGCCCACCCCACAGAGAAGGTTTTGTGCAAGGCTCTTGCTGATGATCATTTCGTTCCCTTTTTCCGGCATCCTTCCTTTACCAACAGACAACATTTCGCCTATCCGCCGGAGGTGATTATCCTCAAGCGCATGGACGTTTGCGTACGATGTTTCGCTCCCATAAGAGACAAGCGCGCCGAGACGTACCCGTCGGTTCAGCAGGGCCGCAGGAAATATTGTTTCCAATTCTTTCAAATTATTTTCATCATTAATAAATAACTCCTGTTCGTTTAGTTGCGATTCTAATATATTTATATCATTGTTTTTACCGGATACGATTAGTAATTGCCCCGATATTACCTGATCAATACCTCTTTTCAATCCTCCCTCTATACCATTTATAATCGCATAGTCTGTCAGAATAATTAAAGAAGGTACAAAAATAGATGAAAAACAAAAGATTGTTTGCTTCTTCTTTCTTACTATATTATTTATAATATATTTTATTAATATCATTTTCATATTATGTCTATTATTATATCCATTATCTATTATTCTTTTACTAATTAAAAATATCATCATTGTATTATTATATATACATTTTCGATTACGATTCATTCCGGTTTTATAATACCATCTGTTTATTGTTATCGTTTCCTTTCGTATAAGGCAATACAAACCCTGCGCACTCTTTACAGAGCGCCTGCAAAAGGGAGAGGGCTTGCCTCTACCCCTATCCGTATCAAGACAGCGTAGGAAGGAGGGGGATTAATCGTTAATCATTCATCCTTGAAATGTATATAGCTTTTGAGCGCATCGACATATTGTCCGAAGGCATTCACGCCTTCGGGCGTTATTTTACAGAGAGTACAGGGCGCTTTGCCTTTATAGGTTTTTTCTATTTCAATATAACCGGCTTTACTTAGTTTGTCGAGTTGCACGCTGAGGTTGCCGGCCGTAGCTCCTGTCTGTTCGCGTATGTAGACAAAGTCGGCGGTTTCAACCGAGAGCAGGAGCGACATAATTCCGAGCCGCAATTCAGAATGAAGTAACGGGTTTAGCTCTTTAAACATCAGTTGGCGGTTTTGCTTTTATAATTCAGTATATGGCCGGGGATAACAAATACCAGCACAAACAGGACGGCAAGTAACAGCAACCTGTTTTCATCCTGCAGCCAGAGGGCTGCGGGCGATATAACCATCCCGGCTATACCGGCCATGGCAACAGGAGGTATCCTTACGGCAAGCCCCGTCAGCGCAGTAGACATTCCTAACAATAAGGCCGAAAAGAAGAGGCTTTCCATCCGGACAAAAATAAGCGTAAACCCGCAAGCGATAAGAATGGTAAAACCGGTAAGTATCCAGATATATTTAATGATCCGGTCTACATAGGTTGTTTTGTCCATCATATTTTTGTAGATGCGAATTACGACAGGCCAGAAAATAAGCGGGAGCGCAAACCAGAGCAAATTCCACTGCCATGCATCCGTCGCGCAAAGCAGTTGCCATATAACAAGGGCAAACGCCACACCGACATACCCGAAAAGAAGGAATGGCCGCCCGCTACCCACTGCCAACTTATTCCGGGTATTACGAATCATTTGAGCAATCAGCTCAAGACTTTCTTTCTCATTGATTTTCCGATCTTCCATATTATTTATTATAAAGTGATTTATTTTATAAACCTCATTTGTCTAAAAAAACGGAATCTGCTTCCGTTCATTTCTCCACATCCCAAAGATAACAAGTTTATTTTATAAACTACTTTACTTAACCATTATTAACCTTATAATATATGCAGAAGGAAACAGCGTTGCCGGGTTTCCGATACCGCTCTGAATCCTGCATATTTATCCTGGGACAATCTTGGTAAGTTCATTTATCATCAATACCTTCTCCCATAGAATCCCGATTACCTGCAATATCATTATAAGATTTGAGACGCCCCTACCCCTTCGCAGAACCGATTTATCCAATTTTAATGAGTATTTATCCAAATCAGAGGCTCCCGACCGCCGGTTTTTCTCTTGTTTTTCTCTATTTTAATCCAAAACAAAATCCATTTATAAATATCATATTGTAATGAATAAAGCCTTATTTATAACAAAACATGCTAATAACCCATGCGAAATGCAGGAAAAACAGGTTCTTTGAAAGCTATTAATCGTTTTTTCTATCTTTTTGTAAAATGCCAACCCTAAAATACAGCGAATATTTACCGACAACCTTACCCTTGATACTAAATGCGCGCGACATTCAACAGTTAAGTTTGCCTGAATATAAAGTAAGGCAATAGCGCCCGATCGCGCGCAGTATAATTTCTTCCATTGATAATATTCTTGTCAATGGTTTCAATGTTTACTGAATTTGCCAATAATATAACCTAAAATTAAAAGAATGATCCAGGGGATAGCAAGGCCGAGAATGACTTGCATTAAGGTAAAGAACAGAACCGGATATTTAATGCAGCTACAAACGACAAGCGTTATACTAACTATACCGACAAAAACTGCATATACGCATGAATGAATGTCATCTTCCGTTACATAAATAGTATACTTATAATTAAAAATGTACCATAAGTATGCGAAACCAAACAGAATAGCAAAATAGGCAATGCCGGCAATGACTCCGCCAACAGTTACTACCCCTTTACCAATCAGGCCTCCTAAGGCAAAACCGCCGAGTAAAGTAAAAAACAAACAAAGCCAAAAGCAAATTATTCCTTCTCCTTTCGCTTTCTCAAACTCGCTTTCTGTCAGTTTTAGTTTTTTATTATACCGAGGCTGTTCTACAAAGCCAACAGTGTGCCCGCTGGGCATTGACCTTCCACAATGGGGACATTGGCCTTGTTGTACCCGTTGATATTCCTTTGACCCAAGTTCAACATAGCCGCCAATTTCTTTACAGCAATAAGGACAATTCATAAATTTTCTTTTTATCTCTTTTTAGGGAGCGGTTATTATCAAGTCTGTTTACAAATTTAGTAAATGTTTGATATACAGAAAAATATTTATCCAGTAATCAAGCGATTCAGGGAGAAATTATTTTTCAACTATACCCTGTCAAGCAACCAGCCAGCTATAAGGTGGTATATTCAATGGCGGGGTGTGGAGGCTTGAAAGGCGTACTCGTTAAATAGAGTTAAAGGTTTATTCTTAGCTATTTATATCTTGCCGGAAAATACTGCGATGTGGTAATTTTATGCTTTGATGAGAAGGGGTTAATGCGTTAAAGTAGCATTATATTAACCGAAGCAGGGGTGGAAACAATATTGTCAACGGTTGCAGATTTTAGTAAACAGATTGATACCATGATTTATGCAAATGGAAGCTCCGATGCTCTACGCAGCGTTTATGAATGAATGTATTCATCTGAAAAACAAAAAGATAATGTTATCTTGAAATTATTCATCAATAAATATATATCGTATGAAAACCTATCTTTTACTTAGCCTGTCTGTATTATTATTATTTTCATGTGGACATAAAAAGAGTAATGAGACGGCTGTCCCGATAGATGGGAAAGACGTTGTAAACCTGATTCTTGACACCGATTTAGGGCCCGACTACGATGATGTAGGCGCAATGGTCCTTATGCACGCTCTGGCTGACAGCGGCCTGGTAAGTATTTTGGCAACCGTTTCTTCTAATAAAGACGAGCGGGTGATTCCTTGTATAGAAGTCTTAAATTATTATTTCAACCGCCCGGCTATTCCGGTGGGAGCTCCCAAGAGTGAAGGAGGGGCGTCGCTGACTACCTGGCACAAGGATAAATGGACGGATTTTTTACCGTCTGTCTACGAGCATAAAACAAAGAAAACATCAGACGCCCCGGACGCAGTGAAGGTTTATCGCCGGATTCTCAGAGAACAGGAAGATCATAGCGTGACGATTTGTACGATCGGTTTCTTTACAAACCTGAAAGATTTGCTGCTTTCTACGGGGGACGAATATAGCCCGCTATCCGGTAAAGAATTGGTAGATAAAAAGGTAAAGCGCCTGGTTTCGATGGCTGCCCGGTTTCCCGAAGGACGTGAATTTAATGTCTATTGTGATATACCGGCATCGAAAGCAGTAATCGACGAGTGGCCTACGGAAATCATTTTCAGTGGTTTTGAGATAGGAGAGGCGGTACTGACAGGAAAGCTAACGGCAAAAATGCCGGTAACGAACAGCCCGGTAAAAGACGCCTATGAAATGTGCCTGAAAGAAGGCGACTTCGACGGGCGTAACAGTTGGGACCAAACGGCTGTCTTAGTGGCGATAAAAGGATATGAGCCCTATTATTCAACCGAAAAGGGAACGGTATCCATAGACGGCGATGGAGCCAACACATGGAACCCGTCTGAAAACGGGAAACATATCCGCCTCGTCGAACAAATGCCGCCTGCCCGGGTAGCTTCTTTAATTGAGTCCTATATGATGCGCCAACCTGCCGCAAAATAATACCATTATATTATGTCCATTGCGGATGATTATCTTTGCCATCGTGCGGGTAAGATAAAAAAATCATTACCTTTGCCTACTAAGAAAAAAAGAAAAGGTATGGGCGGAAGAGAAAATGATGATATATTTGAGCGTTTCAGGGAATCATTCAATAAGATGGACGGGCATTTCCACGTGCTTGAACAAAGGGTTCCCGTAGAACTTCAAATGGAATATTTCAAACATTCCGAACGGATGCGCCGCGGTAATACCGTGATGACAGAAAAAGATTTCAATACCTACAAACAAGACCTTTCCGACAGTAACGCTACGGCCGAGATGAAAAAATACGCGCTTTTAGCATTAGCCGTTTCCCATGAAGTAAGGGCGTACCGGGTACTGGAAGAGTATGTACAGCATCCGGAGCCGGACGTAACCAACTGGGCATACATGGCGCTAATGGAAAGCCGCATCTCCCTTGAATCCGAATTATCTGAAAAAAAACAAATCTACATCTCTACCGGCTTGGGAGGAAAAGGGGAAAAACTGCGTTTCTACGCCCTATTCCTCGCCTCGGAACATAAACCTTTTGAAAACTACCAGCGACAGGTGGTAGAACGTGAATTTGCCTATTACCTGGCGAAAGAGGATTGCGAAATAGAACGGCTCGTCATCAGCGACCTGTACGTAGAGCTATTATTCCTTATTCCTGTCCGCACAGACATAAAAGCAACGCTCGACAATGTGATTACGGAATGTAACCAGTATGGTAATTTCCTGTCGGGTATATTGACTGTTACGAATGTAAAAGAATTGTCGGCCGAGGAAATTGCCGAAGCTTTAGAAAAGAAATATGGAGGCAATAAGGCAGGTCATTAAATACGGAATTGTAGGAATAAGCAACACAATCGTAACGGCTGCCGTTATTTGGGTGATGATGAAACTGTCCGGCTGTCCGGCTGTCTTGTCTAACATAACCGGATACATAGCCGGCCTGTTGAACAGTTTTATATTAAACAAGCAATGGACATTCAAA
>JAITRG010000193.1 GCA_031288515.1 Tannerellaceae bacterium | reverse complement strand
ACTGGAGCCATTAGGCGAGAAGCTGGAAGATTTTTACTTCGCAGTTGAAGATGCGTCCAAATTTTATTCCGCGTATTTAAAAGATAAAAAGGATGATGCCTCCGACGAATCTTATATACCGGAAGACAGAAAAGAAGTATTGAGGCTTATTGATGAAATTTCAACTAAAATAAAGAGGTAAATAAATATGCAGAACACGAAGTTTTTTAACCGGAGATTAAAGCCTGAAAAGAAGACAGGCTATTCCGCCGTAACGTTGAGCCTTGCTACCGACGTACTGCAGGAGGCATGTAATGCGTGGACGTCTCTGGAGAATGTGAGAAGGAAAACGCGCCGATCGGTTATGTATGCGTATGAGGATCAATGGGGGGATGTAATCAGGAACCCGGACTTTGACAGGGGGGCGTGCGATCAGGATACGGGGGGACGGTATATTACCGAGGCGAAATATATCATGAATCAGGGGAAGGTTCCCCTTAAAAACAATGTGATACGTCCTATCGTTAAGAATATTGACGGGCAGTTCAGGCAGAATCAGACCCGCCCGGTTTGCGTGGTACGCGACCCGAAGGAGGCGAAGGTTGGCGAAATGATGAGTATTGCCCTTGAATACGCTTACCAGATGAATGAAATACATGAGCTGGATGCGGCCTCCCTTAATACGCTAATGATGTCGGGGATGTGCATGCAGCGCGTGGAGTATGGCTTTAATCCGGCCAGGCAGGCGCTGGACGCATGGGCCTATAATTCCAATCCTTTCAGGATGTTCTTTAACGCCAATGTTGAAGACGTAAGGGCGTGGGATGTGAATATTATCGGAGAGATGTTCGATATCACCTATAAGGATGTGGCGGCCAGTTTTGCCCAAAGCAGGGAGGATGCGCAGAGCATAAGGTCTGTCTACGGCGAGAGGATGGAAGGAATGTATCAGGAATATAACGGGATGGGCGGGGAGCAGAATAAAAATATGGATTTCTACGTCCCGGCGCGCGACGACCTTTGCCGTGTGATACTCGTCTGGAAAAAAGAATCGAGGGAGGCGTATTTCTGCCATGATACCCTGAACGGCGAATGGTGGTACGGCCCGCTTTCCGATAAACCCCGGATAGAGGAGATAAACCGGCAGCGCACGGAAGAGGCTTTGGCAAACGGCGTGGAGACGGAAGATATTCTGCTTATAGAATATCAGTGGGAGATAGAACAGTACTGGTATTACAGGTATCTGTCGCCTAACGGATACGTGCTGAAAGAGGGGCGTTCGCCTTACTGGCACAAACAGCATAACTACATATTGAATCTCTACCCGCTGGTGCATGGTAAGGTGTTTAACTTTGTAGAGGACTTTATCGACCAGCAACGGGCGATAAACCGGACGGTCACAACTATAGACTTTGTACGCGGGGCCTCCGCCAAGGGGTTACTTATCGTGGATGAGGACGCTATCGAAGGGATGTCGCGCGAACAGATTGTGGATGAGTATATCCGGTATAACGGAGTTATTTTCGCTACCCTTAAACCCGGTAAGAATATAGACAACGTAATCAAGCAGTATCACGGCCAGGCGGTTCAGGCAGGGGATTACGAGCTTCTTAACCTGCAAATCCAGCTTATCAACGATATATCGGGCGTAAATTCGGCCATGCAGGGCAAGGCGCCCGCTTCGGGAACGCCTGCCTCGCTTTACGCCCAGCAGGTTCAGAATTCGTCTTTAAACATCAAAGGGTTATTGGAATCGTTCAGGAATTTCCGGATTAAACGGGACAATAAATTGATGCAAACCATCCAGCAGTTTTATACTTCCCGCAGGTATATCGATTTGGCCGGTAACGATTATAGCGAGGAGGCCAAGTTTTATAATCCCGAACGGGTTCAGCAGGCCGAGATTGACGTTTCCGTAACCGAAGGGACAAATACGCCAGTTTATCAGATGGTGATGAACGACTTCCTGATGACGTTGTTCGACAAGCAAGCCATTACGGTAAAGCAGCTTCTTGAAAACTCTTCGCTTCCGTTTGCCACGCGTATCCTGGAATCTATTAAACGCGACGAGCAGGCGATTGAGGAGGCGAGGATGAACGGGACTATGCCGCAGTTGGAAGGTATCCCGCAGGATGTGTCCGGACAGGTGGCCGCCGGCAGCAATGCCGATTTGATAAACGGGTTTCAGCGTTCGCCCGGAGAGATAAAGAAGCAATTTTGATTTACTTTCAGAATTTTGAGTATGGAAAAAGAACTGATAACATTCAAGGGAATATCAAGAAACACCGATTCCGGTATTTCGAGCGACGGCTATTGCGCCGAGCTTATTAACGGGAGAGTAGCCGGCGGCTCAATTGTGCCGACAGGCAAGCCCGTAATCAAACGCCGGTTCGATAAACCGTACGATAAGATATTCAAGCACACGGGTTCCGGGTTTGAGAATCTTATTTGCGTCTATGACAATAACATAGACGCGCACATCAAACAGGAAGACGGGACGTACAGGCAATCGATGATTCTGAAGGGAGATTCCGAAATAAAAAGCATTGAGAGTATAGGCAATACGCTGTCTGCGATTACGTCCGGGGAAATAATTTATTTTCTGTTCAAGAATGGAGAGTATTATAATATCGGCTCGCAACCGGAAATGCCCATTATTAATTTCCTGTTCGAGGGGAACGGCGTTTATGAATCCGAAGAAATACGCATCGTCCTTCCTTCTGCAATAGATATGAGGCCGGGAGGCACGTATATCCTTGAAGGGGATAATAAGAGCGTAGTGTCGTCATCCGTGAACGGTACTGGTAATCTGGTAGTTTCAAAGGTACAGAAAGAAGGGTACTTTGTTTCTCCCGTTATCGTAAGGTATACTATCCGAATGTATGATGGGAGCTACATTAAACATTCTCCCCCTGTCTTGCTGCTTACCCCGAATAAAGATACGATGAATTTCGTCCGTCAATCTGCCGGTGGCGAGGACCATACCTACTATGACAGAATTAAAGAAATATCTTACCGCATAAAAGGGGAGAAATATTCACTCAACTATAAGATATACAATTCAGGCGGTATTGAATCATGGAAGGATTTGATTGCATCGGTAGACGTATTTATATCCAGGCCGGTACTTCAATATGACTTGAATAAGGAAATAGACGTTATTTATAATATGGACGTCCCCGGCGACCTGGACGGAGGAGATATGGCCCTTCCGCATATTGAATTGAACCAGTTTGGCGAAGATAAAATAAAAGAAAAGATTTTAAATGAAAGCTCGTTTTACCTTGTCCGTTCCTTTTCTGTTAACGAGATAACGTCAGATAATCACGTTTCAAGTCCTATCGGCTCTATTTCAAAAGAGGGTGTACTTGACAACCTTGAACAAAAAGAAGAACTTCCCGACGACGATTATACCAACAATGAAATAACGGGAGAGGTATCCTTTGTATACAACGCAAGGCTGCATCTGGCAAAAATAACCAAAAAGATATTTGGTGGATATGACGGATTATTGTTTTTCAATTTGAATAAAACGCTTTGGAACATATCAAACTTCAGTATAACTACGGTGGGGTATATACTTACGGACATAAATACCGAACAGGGGAGGAAAACGGTAAAAGCCGACATTTCATACCAGCAGGCGACAGGTATGCGGTACGGGATTACTCCTTACTTATCGTATCCCGACATAAGGGCAACCAAAATGACAATAGTACTTGGGTTTTATCCGAACTGTCTCTTCAAAGAATTTCCCTTAAAACCCCATCCGTTTCTTAACCTGGCTTATTACCTTGAAGAATTAAAGGCTATCACTATTGACGAATTCAGTCGGGGCGAGCCGCCCGCATACGAAATAGACAATACGGAGAAAGGCAACAATGTGATCCGCGTTTCGGAGGTGAACAACCCGTTCTATTTCCCGGCTAAAAATACGTATACGCCTTCTGCTTACGAAGTAGTAGCGATGTGCTCAAATACCGAGCCTGTTTCTACGGGACAGTTCGGGCAATATCCGCTGTATGTTTTTTGCAAGGATGGTATCTACTCGCTTTCCGTCGATGCAAGCGGCGAAACTACCTATAACATAAGTTCCCCCGTTTCGCGCGACGTATGCGTCAATCCCAATGTTTGCCCGCTTGATAAAGCCGTGGCCTTTATAACCGATGCGGGCCTAATGATTGTTTCCGGGGGAACCACTACGCTGTTATCGCAGGAAATAGACGGATGGCTCCCCACTTTGTTCAAAAACAATCCGGCGTTTGATAAAATCCTCAAAATCGGGAAACTTGAAAACAGTAAGTCTGTCGCCCGGTTCCGGGATTTCATCAGGAATGCAACGACAGGATTCATGTATGAAGAACGCGAGCTGATCGTGTCTAACCCCGATTATGATTATTCGTATGTCTATTCTTTCAATTCCGGATATTGGAGTAAGATTTCCAAAGGGATAGACTATTATGTAAAGACCTATCCCGAATGCTGGGGAGCGGTAAAAAGCGAAGGCTCGTCGTGCATCTACAATATGTATAACCCGGGCGAAGGCGTTAATAATATAGCCCTCATAACACGCCCTGTCAAACTCGGCTCGTTAAGCCATAAAAGGCTTTATCAATTTTCTTTAAGATGCCTGCTCCATACGGCCAGGGGGCAACTGAAATTCCGCGGGGAGCCTGTTTTATTCAGGGGCGAAGACGTATTCATTTTCGGACGCGCCGGCTTCTATGTTTTAGGAAGTAACGACGCTGAACATTTTGAAGTAATCGGGGGGAAAGACAATTTTTATGAGACGCGCGATATTATAGCGAATATGAACAGGTCGAAATCTTACAAGTATTTTATATTCTGCCTCTCCGGCAATATCAGGACAACTTCCTTTATAAACAATCTTGAGCTTATGGTAGATACTTCCTTTACAAACAGGATAAGATAGCCGGGTATTTGCCCGGCTATTATATGGTTGCCTCTCCCTGTATCTTTCTTGCGGCGTTGTTTGTCTGGTCTGTTATTATCAATTTGGGTAACGGCAGTTTGTAGCATATCCAGTTGCCTATGGCGCGGGTGATCAGTCGGTCGTCGTGCATGCCTTCTACGGCTCCCAGCGTTTTGCCGTCTTTTTTGATTTCAAAAACGTCATGTTCCATAACGGCGAATAGGCATCTTTCAACATACAGTTCGCCACGGACAACTTTAGCCTGATGGGATATTACCATCGGTTTGGTGGACGTATTGGTATGGAATCCCCATTTGGCCGGAATGCCTTTCTTTATCTGGTCGGAGGGCGTACGACTGTACAGGTTGCGGTAAGTGTCCGCGATTTCGTCGAGGATGTATTCAAAGTTGTTTCCTTCCGTTCCCTCCGTTTCGAGGGTGTTGCTTTCTATCACCAGTAAGGCGTTTCCGAATAGCGTGGCTATCTGCGCGGCTTTCCATGCGAGAAGGTCATGATCGATATGCCCGTGCCATTCTGCTACAACTTCAGGTATGCCTCCTTCTGCCATATAATACCTGTCCAGGACTAAGACGTCGGAAAAGTCGGCTCCGTCTGATACCCCGCCCACATCCACAATGGTAACATACCGGTCTCTCCATTTCCCGGAATTGTCGGGCATCGTCCATATCCAGAGTTTATTTTCATCGTTTGTGGAAGCCTGTTTGTCTTGAACCAGCCTTATATCTTTCAGCGCGTTCTTTCCCGATTCGGTTTCTCCGCAGACGTCCCCTATCCATTCGGGGTCGATGCAGGTTTTTTTCAGTTTGATTGTGTCTTCCATCCTGAACCGGCGGCGCCCTGTGGACTGGAAAGCTTCTTCCGGCGTGCTTGGAAATTCGGAGTTCATTCGCCATCTTTCCTTCAAATCTTTTGATTTTTTCCGATACCAGTTGACGGCTTCAAGGGAGGCTCCCAATTGCCATAACATCCATTCGTATTCGTCCATGGAATCAATGAATTTCCGGTAATCGTCGATCTCCCTTGAATAAATGTCTATCATAAACCAGGGAATGAATACGGGACTGAGGTTGTTTTTCCTCGAAACGGCGTCTATCCATTCGCGGTTGAAGTAATTTCCTACGCCTTTAGCGGTACTCTCCAGCACTTTAACGGAGCAATCCGTCTCGTAAATGGAGCCTACGATAGACTGTACCAGGTCTTCCGGCTTTTTCCCTTCCGTGGCCTTCCATACCCCAACCTCCGTAAGATGAGCCATTGAAATGTCGGAACTCCTTAGCGCATCCGGTTGCTGCGCCGAGCCGATAGAGATAACGCAGTTACGGTTTTTTATTATCCTGTTTTTCGTACTTCCCTCAAAGGGGGCGAAAGCGATCGCTTCGCAGGAAAGCCATTTGGGATAGTTTCCAATTGCTTTGGATACCATTGCGCGGACAGTTCTTGATTGAGACTCTACGTCTCCGCATATTACGCTATTCCAGTTTTTACGATGAACGAGCTGTATCCATAGCATATAAATCTGTATCAGCGTAGAGCCTCCCCATTGCCGGGCTTTTAACAGGATGATTTCAATCGGCGCTCCGGAAAGCCTTAATCTTTCAAGTTCTTTAAGGAATACTCTCTGGGCGCGGTTGAGAAGGAAGTTTATGTCGAAAGGTTTTCCTTTGGCTTTGATTTTTATAAAGGAATACGCCCAGTATTCAAAATCGTACCTGATGCGTTCTTTTATGAACTCCCTCCAGAGGACGTCCCTTTTCTTTTCCGTTACCGCGCCTTGCCTTTTCTTTATGAATTTGTTGAACCCTTCTTTTGCCAGCGTTTTTACAAATCCGGTTTCCGCAAATCCGGCAGGCAGCCACATATCGGGAAGCGGGCAGTCTTCTATTTGCACATGAATCCTCTCTACAGATGCGCTTCCGTAGCCGGTAATGGGATTGTACTCCTGATTGATTACGTCAATCCTCCGCTTATTCTCCGACAGTATCTTTTCATAGTCCATAGAAGAGTTTCCGTCTGAACAGGAATGAAAGGAAAGCGGCGAAAAGGAAAGAAAGCGCATGTATCTTTACGTTTATCCCCGTATAAAATATGGATTGGATGATTGCAAAAGCGGCCAAAACGATATACAGTTTAAGCGTCTGCCCGTCTTTCGGCCCTTTTTTGAAAAACAGCAAGACGCAGTATACGGCAATCATGGAGAAAGCAATGGCAGACGAGCCTATCGTGGGAATGTCTGTTGCGGACAGATAGCCGGCGGCCAGGGAGGACGCCGCAATGACGGGCAGGGCGTATTTTATATTTGACGCTTGCCTGAGCGCTTTCCAATAGAGGTATATGGCGAATGAATTAACAGCCAGGTGAAAGAAAGAAACGTGTACGAAATGGAACGTAAGGTAGCGCCACAGCTCGCATCCTTTACAGGCCGAGAGAAAAGTAAGGTCGTAAAACCTTGAGACGGAATATATCAATATGAACAGTAATATCAAATACATGGTTTCCGGTTTATGATTCTTGTAAAATGTTCTCTGCCGATATAAAAACCCGGGGCTTCGGTGTTGATGGCTTCCTGCAATGCGGAGGGGGTAGCCTTTCCGTTCTTTCTTTGCTCCCGGAGCTTACTTAGTAAATCCTGATACATTTTTCTTTTTTCTTTTCGTTTGATGTCGACTGATACTCCCCTGTCCATTCTTGACAGGATACGCCTTGCCTCTTCGTAGCTGATATAGAACCTTGGCGCCGGAAACTCCATTGCCTTTTTTACCAGCCTGTCTTTCCGTATAAAGGGGGCTTCGTCTCCGAAAAAAAGCATCGCCTTTTTGTATGCGGATTTTATATCTTCCTCCTTTTGTTCGTTTATACCGGTACGTCTCATCTATGTTTCCTTTTGGTCTGTCATACAAAAATAGATTGTTTTTTCTTACCATCCTTATTTTTACGACAAAATAACAGTATATTATTCATTATATTAAGTTTACTTTGTTAAAGTATTACTTTAAGTACCGAATTATGAATGAAGAAATAAAAGAAGAGGCGCCCCCGAAATCCAAGCGAGAGGAATATATTGAATACCTCAAAGGGCGGCATCCCGGCAAGTTCGACCCCGAAGACGAAGAATCGACCTACGGATTCCTGGGGGAAATGACCAGGGGCAACGACGATGCACAGGACAGACTGGCCGAAGCGTTAAGCTCCGATCCGCGGCTGGCACAGCTACTGTCGGATGTGCTTAACAAAAAAAGAGGGGCCGCAGCCTCTTTTGCCCGGTATTTCGGGAAAGACCTGCTCAATGCGGAAGAGGGTACTCCCGAATGGGACGAGATACAAAACGCGGAATCGGAGCGGCTGACCGAAATGTCGAACCGCGACAAAGCCCTTGCCGATTACCAGTCGGCCATTGACGAAAGTTCGCCGGCGCTTGAAAAGTTTGCCGCCGACAACGGACTGGACGTAGACGAATTCCTCGGTACGGTATACGACAAAATAATCGATCCGATATTCAACGGCAAATATACGCCGGAGCTGCTTACCCTGCTTAATAACGCTATCAATTACGACGCAGATGTGGAACAGGCCATGAGGGCCGGGAAAGTGCAGGCGCAGAACAAAAAGATAGAGCAAATGCGAGCCGATAAAGGCGACGGGATGCCAAGTCTTGGCGGCAGTTCCGGGGAGATAACCCCGAAACCCAAACCCGCCCGTACCGGCGCATTAGGCAGAATAAATAATAAATCCGTATGGGACGGTGAATAATCATTAATAATTTTTTTATATGAGAAAAGTGTTTAAGTTTTTATCGAAAGAAAAAGGGATTCTCCTCTCCCTTCTTTGCCTGGTTATCGGGCTTCTGGCGGGAGGAGGCTCCGGAATGTTGTACGCCGAGGTTGTAGCGGGCAGTCCGGGCGTTTTGGGAAAGGTGGACGATTCCGGTCTGCAAACCCAGCTTACCGGGAAAGACGGCTCTGTGACAACGCTGGAGAATTCCGGCGATGGTTCGGAGATTATAATTCAGGAAATAGACGAGGATATAGCTAAGTTTCGTCCCGAGTTTACGCCTTTGGATTCTATTATCAGGCAGGCCGTATCAAAGCGGATGCGCGGGAATTATGAAGTGAAGCACTACCAGATAGGCGTGGAGCGCGCAGTGGCCGAGACGACTACCGCTTATACGGGAGTGGCGGCCAGTAAAAGGGCTACCCTTGCCATATCGGCTGACGATGCGGATATATTCCAGCAGTATATGACCATCAACGTCAAAGGCGTGAGCGGTTATGATTCTTCGGGCGCTACGGCTACCGGCGTCGACCTGATGCTTTATGTGGTGGGTATCAACAATACGAGCGGCCTGCCCATCGTTATGGCCATAAACGGCAAGAAGGCGAATGCGACCGACAAGGATACGTACGTCCCCTCCATCCCTGCCGGCAGCGAACTGTATGTGATGCAGAACGCCGGCTCCGAAAGCCAGATGTTTGTTCCTCCGAGCAACTATACTCCCGTTCCGACGGTGAAGTACATGCAGCGGCAGATTGTGAATACGAAGTTTACCGAGTATTTCAAGAACGTGAAACGCGAAGTGCCCTACGACGAGCAGGATATCGTTGAACAGGCTCTTTACGAGTTCAAGCGCAAGACTGAAAAAACGTATCTTCTCGGCGTTCAGGGAAAGATCGTAAGCATGAGCGATCCGAACGTCCCCAACCGCGGGGCGGAAAACGTGTATTTTATGGGCGGTATTTACTGGGATATCAAGAAATTCTATGAATATACGGAAGGAGCGTTCACCTACAACAACCTTTTGAGTATTACCAAGATGCAGTTTGCCGGTAATAACGGAAGCAAGCAGGCTTTCTTTGGCGTGGGCTGCGACCTGGCGGAAGAAATCCACACGATAGATTATTCTATCTACAAGGATTTGACAATCGAAACAAAAAAGCAATGGGGCATCGAAATGCGCTCGTACAAGAGCATATTCGGAACAATAAACCTTGTGCAGCTTCCGGTTCTGGACGAAACGGGCCGCTCCAAGGAAGGGATAGTGCTTGACCTTGACCGTTTCGTGCGTTACGTAATGCGCGATCAAAAATCGCAAAAGATAGACCTTGCCGTCACGGGGGAAGAGGCCGAAAGGAATGTTACCACGATCATAGATTGTCCGGCATTGAAGGGCTTTAATCATATGATCGTCCGCCCCGAATAGCGGGAGCAGTTATGGCGAGGAGGGATGGGACAGGTCCCTTCCTCCTTTTTTTATAAAATTAAAATTAAGAAATTATGTCAAAAAAAACGTATTCATACAAAGATGTTGTAGAGCTATCGACCGTTATAGAGATAGACGGCAAACGGAAACGCATCACCTTTAGCGGCGGACAGATGTTTCCTTTCAAGGTTGACGCCAAATTCACCACGTCTGACGAAGAGATTCAGGAAGCCATCGAAAAGAAAAAGGCATTCAAAAACAAGAATATTTTCATCAGCGCCAAGTATGAAGACCCGAAAGAGGGAGAGGCCGAAAGCAAAATATCTGCAGAAGTCCTGGAGGGCAAACTGAACAAGGCCGGCTTTGCCGAATACCCGGAAATTACCAAAGTACAGGAAGCCAAAGACGTGCTCCACCGTAAATACGGCGTGCTGCTTACGGAATTGAAGAACAAGGAAGATGTGCTGGCGGCGGCAAGCAAAAAGAAAGTTTCATTTCCCAATCTTGCATAAACGATGACGGTACAGGGTATAACAGACAAAGCGCGCGCCATTCTGAACGAAACAGGGGAGGCCCCGCCGCTTGAACTGCTGTCGGAAGATACGGTTAGGCTCAATGATTATATCAGGTCTGTTATACCCGACGCCGTTTTTCTTATTTCCAAATTAAAAGAATGCCCTCCGCGCTATTTGAATGCAGGCGAAATTGCATCGGGGACGGTAAACGCAGACGACGGATGTACGACAGCCGTCCTTCCTGCCGACTTTATCCGCCTTGTGGCTGTCAGGCTCGAGGGATGGAAGAGGGAAGTACAATCCGTCTTCCCTTACGGCAGCGAAGAATACAAAAAACAGCATAATGCAATAACGCGATCGGGCGTAAACAAGCCGGTTTGCGTATTTGCCAATTCGCAAAACAACGATACGATAGAATGTTTTCCTTCCGGGGATATACTTTATTTCAGATATGTGGCGAACCTGTCTGAAATAAACGATAACGAACTGGGTAAACTGGGAGATGAACTCTTTGAATCGATATGTTATATGTGCGCTTACCTGGTTTATTCGATTTTCGAGAATCCGGGCACGGCGGACAGGATGAAAACAATAGCAATAGAAATGCTTCCAACTGATTTATGAGTTATTATATAGACGAAACAAACGGGGATGTAGAATACGAAGTCAACGGTAACGAACTGTTCTTAAAAGTAGCATCCGGAGAAATACCCGGCGGAAGCGGCGGAAGCGGCGGCATTGTTATTATCAAGCTGGGAGAAACGACCACTCCGGGCGATGCGAACGTTTACTCCGCCCTCCGGCAACGCAACGAGTTCCTGAAGCGGAAAGAGGAAGATACGGCGCAAAAAAAAATAACCTTCCTTGAAGGCTGGCAGGCGGGGCAGGCCTTTTCGCCGGGATTTGCGGGGGAAGGCGCCGCTTTATTCAAGGAAGGAAACAAGTGGCGGTTTGATGTGGATACGCTCAATGTACGTGGCGCCGCTTCGTTCGCGGAGCTTGTCATTGAGGAAGTAAAAAGCATCGCGGGGACGCTTATCGTTTCCGTGGCGCAGACGGAATGTACCGGCGTGGAAGAGCGCGATACCTCTTACCGTTGTTATTTTGACAATCAGAACGGATACGCTCCCAACAAGTTTTCCACAGGAGACCAGGCCATCTGCCAGAAATTTGACGGAGACAATGTAAAAAGATACTGGAGGCTCGTTGCCGGCACAGGAACGAATTATATAGACCTGTCTAAGTCCGACTGCGAAGCGGGAAGCGGCATTCCCGGGGCGGGAGACAAGATAGTGCAGCTCGGCAGCCGGACGAATGCGGAACGCCAAAGCGCCATTATTATAACCGCCAAGGGCGCCGAACCAAGTATTGCGTTTTACGAAGGAATAAACAACTATTCATTGGCGGATAAGGCAGGCACGGTAATAGGGCGGAACGGCAGGTTTAAGGGTATTGTAGAGGCGCTGGGAGGCGTGTTCAGCGGTTATTTGAAAATGCCTTTCGTGGAGTTGAATGAATCCGATGCGGTAACGGCAGATAATATTACCTTCCTTTTGAAAAATAACCTGAACGTATTCGTAAACGCCCTTGGCGCCGACCCTCCCTATGGCGATATGGATATTACCGTCATTCTCCCCTACGACCCCTCTTACACAGGCTCCGTCGTTAATATAGTAGACGGCCGGTTTGGGCCGTATACAAAGACGTATATAGGATACACAAAAGTATCTGCGCAGTTACACCCTTCCGTAGCATCCGATAGTCTCAACGCTCTTCTCCGCCATGGGATAGCCGGCACGTACAAGTCTGGGGCAAAGCAAGATGCGACGTATCCGCTCGACATAGCGCTTCTGGGCGAGCACATGCAGTTTGTAGGCGTTCCCGGCCATGTAGGGAACAACGTGAAAATCACAAGGTGGGTAGCAGTAAATTATAAACCGTAAAGATATGGCGAGGAAAGTAGCGACAGGGAACAGTTTTACGATAAGGTATTTCCTTTTCCGCCGGTTTTGGACGGGTACGTTTCTTGATCCGGAACATCCTGCCGGATGCGGAGCGGATTCGTGCTGCGGATGCGGAACGCCTCAGGTAAAAGATTCGCATCTTGTAAAAGAGTTGTTGAATATTAACGACGTGAGGGATTTATCCGTTCATCTGCAACACCGGATGAAGCCCTGGATACGGATAGCCCCAACTCTTCAACAAAGCAACAGCAATATGCTGGACTTGTTTTTTGAAGGTTCCAACATGGTAACGGGGGAGTACCGCCTTGTCGTTTCCTTTACCATGGAAGGGGGGATTAAGAAAAGGCGCGACCCGCTGGCCGTGCGGATAGTTGTAAATTCTTCGCAGGATGATTGCCCGTGCAGCGGCGCCGACCATGACCCGGATTGTATCTGTATTGAAATAGCGGATGTTATTGAGCCGGGACTTAACGGATTAACTCCTTATCCGGGCGAGAACGGTAACTGGTGGATAGGAACCGAGGATACGGAAAAGCCGTGGAAGGGAGAAAAAGGGGACAAGGGCGATAAAGGGGACAAAGGCGATACCGGCGAACAGGGTCAAAAAGGCGATACCGGCGATACCGGGGAGCAAGGCCCGAAAGGGGACAAAGGAGATAAGGGAGACAAGGGAGACAAAGGCGATGCGGGCTTGCCCGTTGCCGGAGGTTCGGGTTACCCCCGCACGATATTCGTAGGCCGCAGTGAGTTGACGCTTAACGGTACTACCGGTAAAACGTGGAATATAGGGAACTTTGATAACTTAGGGTATGACCTGCGGATATATTGCAATACTGTCCGTGGTTTTAGCGATGATGCCACATATAGATATCTTAGAGTAGGCGTTCACAACAGTAATACGCCACCTGGGTACGATGCAGAGATTTCGCTTTTTGCTACCGGAAGTTTTAATATAGATGAAGTTGGCGATGACCGGTATGCAGGTTTGAATAATGCTATTCCAATGGATCTCTATCACATGTCTAATAATTATACCCCACCGCCTCCAATTCGTGCTTTGATATCCATGAATGGCGGCGTGATGTCCTTTATGGCACACGTAGAATTATTAGGGAGGATACATGTAGTAGATACGGATCATTGGTATGAGTTCCGTATTTTTAATGGAAATTTCAAATACAACTACACCGATGCGCTTGCTTCCACTTTTGACGTTATATTAATCCTTACGCAGTTGACCGGCGAGTTCGGAGAACTTCCGCCTGCGCCGGCGGAGCCGGCATTAACGGTTACTCCCCCGACGGTTAACTTCACCAACTCTAATACGTATATTGACGTTGAAGTTACGGGTGAAAATATCGCCGGCGGTATTGTCGTTGATATTCTTTCCGATTCAGACTTTATAGAAAGCGCCGTTAAGCAACCTGGATGGGACAATGATGCGGGCGGTACGGTACGGGTTACACGCAAGGCTACGCATACATTATACAACAGTACAATCGATTTCGCGCTGTATTGGGAGATTGATGAAGCCAATGGCAAGGTTAGTTTCGGCGAAAGCTATATTATAGCCGATTTACCGCTAATCAATAATGGATATGACTATCCAACCGTCACAGGCCTTAACTTTATTGGCGACATTAAACCTGAAACGCATACAGTTCGGATAATCGCTAAAAATTTATGGCCAGACCAGACGCTCTATGTTGAATATTTGGGTCAGAGTAACGTTAAATTTTTAGCAACTTTAGACGAGAACTTTGATTCTAAAACCGGAGGCGATATATCTTATCTGATGCGCCTCGTGTCTCCGGGTCCAAGTACCATGCAAGTTCAGGTTGTCGCCGCAACGCCCGGCGGCAGCGCCTCTATGCGGGTGTCCTGCACTTTCGTATTACGCCAGGATTTTGTTGTCGCGCAAAGGAGAACAATAAGTAATACGCAATACGACCGGTTTGAGAACGTGTCATTGGGAAATATACCTTACGGGTTTACCACTATGTTCCCGCAGATAAGACCTGGGCGTACCCATTTAAGTATTTTGGCAGGAAACCTGAATGCCGCGTATATGACTGGCGGTACCGAGAGATTTATAATGAATAAAAATAATATGGTTAATGGCGTTGCAGAAATACAGGCTGCCGATCGGACACTTGGCTCAATCTGGAATCGCCTCGAAGACGAAGATAAAATCTCGCTCAATTTGACGCAAGATATTACGCAGGGCCGCGGCGAATATGCCAGCTTATTTAACGTTGCGGTTACTCCTTCGGCTCTTGGCGAAGGGCAAGGAGCCATATTCTGGGTTGCCACTATGCCGCCAGTTTTGCCTGGCGGGGATTTCGGTAATATTCTGATGGCTCAAATGGTTGTGACATGGAATGCTGTCGAGATGCCGTATATGACGGTTACGCCAAGTGGAAAGAATGATTATTTTGATAATGTTGAAGGAAACGAATATCAGTGGTTTTTTAACGTTAATGGGCGTAATTTAACCAACGATATAACATTCGTCATCACGACCAACGGCAGTACCTCCAATGCATTCCAGGTACGGCATGGCAGTAACTGGAATGCGCGAACCGGCGGAGATATTATATTGTATAAGACATTCGCGTCAATGCCGGCGCTAAAGATCTGGGGTGTTATCAGTATAGATTACACGACGGCAGTTGTAAATATTAGGGCGGATTTTACGATATGAAAACAGAAATTAAAACAGAAGCAGGGCGGGTGCATTTGATATACCGGGGGGAAGACTACGGCAGTTATCCCTTAAAAATAATTTCTTTTGAAAAGAAGGATACGGTCACGCTCTTAGTGAGAATTTGCGAAAGCGTCCTGCTGTCCGAAAAGACGTTTAACGTACTGGTGGGCGGCGTGCAGTTGACGGAGGATAACTTTAAAGAGCTTCTTTTCGACAATTTAACAAAGCCGGCCGAGCCTGAACCCAAGATAACAGTATTCACGGAAGATGGAACCTTTACTGCTCCAACCGGCGTAACTGCGGTCGAAGTCTTCGCCGTTGGAGGAGGGGGTTCGGGGGCGTATGGGGATTACGCGTCGGGATATCTAAACTATGTCCGCAACGGGGGTAGCGGCGGACAGGTTGTATTGCAGACCATCCCCGTCATACCGGGGAGCACATACGGCATTAGTATAGGACAGGGCGGCGTTCAGACAGGTCAAAAAAGCGGCAATCCGGGGGGAGACACTTCGTTTGCCAATAGCGTTACCGCCGTTGGCGGCCTTGGAGGGTATAAGTTGAATACCATGCAATGGATGAATTTTACACAACCGGTAGTCGAAGGATCCGCCACGTCGGGATGGAGGATTATAGGAACGTCGCACACGCCCAATGAGCCGCGTGGCGAAGACGGCGTATTATGTCCGTTTGACCTGTCATCTTTTCCCGATTTGAACGGAAAAAAATTCGGTGCGGCCGGGAGCACGGGCGCAAGCAGTTTTCGTGGGTATTCAAGTGAAACCGGCGGCGGCATAGGGGGGTATCAAGGGTTTGCGGGAACAAAGGACGGTACCTTTTACGGAGCCGGAGGAGGAGGCGGAGCGTATATGTCAAGCGAGGGTGGTAGCGGTTATCAGGGTATACTGATAATACGATATTAATGTTGTAACGGGAAGGATTAGGTTCACAATAATCATAAAAATATACGCAATACGTAATATGAAAACAGAAATAGTAAGCAAAGACGGGAGGGTGTTCCTGATTTATAAAGGCGAAGAGTATGGGAGTTATCCCTCCGGTTTGATTTCGGTCGAACCCAGAGCCGGGAAAAACATGGTTGTACGGCTGGGCGTTAGCATGCTGTTTCCCGATTCAATGGAAAACACGCTTATAGACGGAGAGCAACTCGATCCGGAGAATTTTGAGGAGTTAGCGGCAGGGATTGACGGCGGCGGAAACAGTTACGAATTGCCCGGTTATGTATTAGGAGGTTTAGACGGCAATCTGCTTACGACAGAGATTAGTAGTTCCGCGTTCAAGTTAAACTATAACGCTATAGATACAACCGGGACGACGTCTCTTGAATCGTCAACGGAATTGCCGCCTGCTACTACTTCCAAGCCTGGTATTATGTCTGCTACAGATAAGGAGCAAATAGACAGGTTAAGTTTTATAGAACGTTATGTAACATGTTCTCCTTATGGAGCGCCTATAGGGTCTGTAACACAAGATGCTACAACTGTGAAGTTTGTTAATAGATATATGGATACTACTACAGGAGTAGCAACTGACTATGACGTAACATTACCTGGCGCAACCACACAAGAGGCCGGTATTATGTCTGCTTCCGATAAAACCAAATTGGACAACCTAACGCCCGACAGCTGGTCGTTCGATGAAGCATACACGGGAGCTACGTTCGTGGACGGTAAGAAGATATACGTACGTACGGTAAGTTATGGCACACTGCCTAATGCTGCCTTTAATCCCGTTGCACACGGAATAGAAAATATAGATATGATTGTTAACATTAGCGGAATGGCTAATGATGGAGTATCAAGTATAAATATTCCAAATGTTAGCGTAACTCCTGCCAATGCTATATCCTGCTATGCGGACGCTACTAATATAAATATTACTACCGGTATAAATCGTACCTCTTTTACGATAACGTACATAAAGTTATTTTACACCTGTACGGACAGGTAACGATGCAAAACAATAATAATTGATTAATTATGATTACACTGTTTTTTATTTCATTGATCGCCTTTGTGCTTGGTTTGGTAGCCATAACGTTGAAATACGGTATTCCGGCTTCCATTAGCGAAAGTTATTATCTTTTGCCACCCGGAATAAGACTGCCGGTATTTTACGGATGGACTGTTTTAACGGCTATCCCGCTGGTTATATTTTGGCTGAACATTTCCGGCGGAACAGCGCAGTCTCTAATATTTTTCGGGTGCGCCTTTTTGCTTTTCGTAGGAGCGGCCGCCCCGTTCAAAGACAGGGGAATAACGAATAAAGTCCACGTTATAAGCGCCGCACTCTGCGCGCTGCTTACTCAGGTGTGGATTTTCCTTTATACTCCGTTTTGGGTTTTCTCTTTAGCCTTGGCGTTACTGTTTTCCGCATTCGGATTAAGAACGAAAGGCGCATCAGGAGACGTAAGAACCTCTCTAACAAGTCTGACATTCTTTTTGGAACTGGCCGCCTTTATCAGCGTTTATATCGCAGTTTACGGATTTTATAAATTACAAGCATTATGAATTTTTTTGGTATGGAATTAACGGAATTTTTAAAACGGATTTTTCCACAAATAGTCATGTTGGCGATAATGTACTTTCTTGTTTTGGTGGCCGTATTCCTTGACCTTTGGGCTGGAGTAAGGAAAGCTAAAATACGCGGCAAATTTCGGTCGTCATTTGGATTCCGCAAAACGGTTGAAAAAATAGGCAAGTATTACAATATGATATTTGTAATTACCGTTATCGACGCAATGCAAATGATAGCCATTTCGCAAGTAAGCCAGCAAACCGGCATACATTTACCGCTAATCCCTATTCTTACATTTATAGGGTCTATATTTGTAGGATTCATCGAATTGAAAAGCGTTTATGAAAAGGCCGAAGATAAGGAAAAAGCTGAAATCGCTCAGACTGCCAAAATCGTAGGGAAAGTAATTGCCGATATTAGCACTCAAGAATTGGCATCCAAAGTAGCCGTGTATTTAAAAAACAATCAAACAAATGAACATGAACATGAAAACAAGCATTAAGTTGTCGAACAACTTCTGCTTAGACGAGTTCACGGCATCCAACGTAGCGGAAAAACAGGGGATAAAGAACGTCCCTTCCGATGAGGCGGTAGAGAACCTGGCGGCCCTTTGCGCTCGCGTA
>JAITRG010000139.1 GCA_031288515.1 Tannerellaceae bacterium | reverse complement strand
CAGCCGTTGCCTGGAACATCGCCCGGGAGAGCTTCCTCGAAGATAACCCGGTTATCTCGGGACTGAAGCTCCGCGCCAGCTACGGCGAAACCGGCAGCCAGGCCGTAGACGCCTATTCTACCATTGCCCAGGTTAGCACCGGCGCCGCTTATTTCTTTGACGGCATAGCCGGAACCACTACCACCGGTCTGGGTACGGCCGTTTCCAAGAAATTAGTCTGGGAACATGCCCGGCAGGTAGACGCCGGCCTGGATCTTGTACTGTGGAACGGCAAGTTTACCTTCACCGCGGACTATTATAATAAAGACGTAAACGACTTGCTTTTCAATTATTCGGCTCCCCTCTACATGGGCGGCGGCGAATACAAGCGCAATATGGGTAAGCTGAACAACCGGGGGCTTGAGCTGTCGCTGGGCGGAGTGCCCGTATCCAATAAGGATTTCTCCTGGAATACCTTCCTCACCGTTTCATTCAACCGAAACAAAGTGATAGACCTCATGGGAGAAGACGACCTGCCGGCCAGCGGCGTGGGAGGCTTTGGAGCCGAAGTAGGCCGGCTGCGCGTAGGCGATGCCTTAGGCAACTTTTACGGATATACGTTTTTGGGAGCCTGGCAATCCAACGAAGCCGAGGAAGCTGCCAAATACGGGATGAAGCCGGGCGACGCCAAGTACTTCGACAGAAACAGCGACTATGCCTATACGCCCGAAGACAGGGAGGTGATAGGCAACGGTACGCCGGATGCGACCTACGGATTTATCAACGACTTCCGGTATAAGGATTTCACGCTGAGCGTGATGTTCCAGGGAATGGCCGGCAACGATATCTTCTCGCAAACGCTGGGTACCATGTGGGGCGGCCACGGCATGGCCAGAAACGCTACCATCAAAGGGGCGCTGGACGTATGGACGGCCGAACATCCCACGGATATACCCGTACTGGGCGGAAAATCGGCCAACTTCTTTAACAGTAGCCGGTTTGTGTACGACGGAAGCTTCGTGAAACTGAAAAACCTCTCGCTCGCCTACAATATCCCCAAAAAGCTGCTGAGCAAACTGTGCATAGACAATCTGGAAGTGTACGTAAGCGGACAGAACCTGTTTACCTTTACAAGCTTTCCGGGTTACGACCCTGAAACAACCAGCGCTACAGGCGCCCAGACGCAAGGTATAGAGATGGGAGTAATCCCCAATCCGCGTACCTATACGGTGGGGCTGAGAATCGGTTTCTAATCTGTAACCTAATTATCAACTATTATAAATGAGAATCAATATGAAAATAAACTATTTCTTATCTGCGATTTTGATAGCTGCGGCACTGTTCTCCGGCTGTCAGAACCTGGAAGAAGACCCGAAATCAAAATTAACACCCGAAACTTACTTCAATACGCCGGAAGAACTGGAAGGCGTAATTGCAGCCATGTACCGCGTACTGGCCCCCGACGATGCCTGGGGTTACACGGCCGGCTGGACTTCTTACTTCGGTTCGGATGATATGACTACGCACCCGGCGTCCAACAAGGCGGACTTCCGCGACTTCGACCGCTTACAGGGAAACTCCGGAAATGGCAGTTTGCAGGCTCAGTGGCAAGCTCCCTGGAGAAGTATCTACCAGGCGAACGCCATCCTCTCTTCCGTAGACGGAGTAAACTTTTCGTCGGAAACCGACAGAAACGCAGCCGCAGGACAAGCGTATTTCATGCGGGCGATGTCTTACTATTACCTGACAAGAACATTCGGCGACCTGCCCATCGTTACGGAAGGGATTGATGTAGACGACCGCCCCGACAGGCAGCCCATAAGAGACGTCTATACATTAGTAATAGACGATTTGAAGAAAGCCGAAGAATATCTGCCCGAAACATGGGCCGGGCAACCGGGAAAAGCTACCCGCTATGCCGCCAAGTCGCTGCTGGCCGACGTGTATCTGAACATGGCCGGCTGGCCCTTGAACGAAACGGCCAATTACGCCCTGGCGGCGTCTAAAGCCGAAGAGGTAATCAAGTCGGGCAAATATACGCTGGTGCCCAACTATGGCGATGTGTTCAGAAGCAACAACAATTCAGAGTCTGTCTTCTCCCTGCAGTTCAATACAGCCGGCGGACTTCCCCGAAGAAGCACCGGACAGTTCTGTGTTCCCGAAGAAGAGGTGTCGTTAAACGGGGAAGCCGGCTGGTGCGACTACTGCTCCGAAATTACGTTCTTCCGGAACGCGCCCAAATGCGAACGGACAGACGAAACGTTCCTTACTGTTATCAAAAAGAAAGAGGGAGATTCCTTTACAGTCCTGCCCTGGGACGACCAGGAAACACTGTTGCAGCATCCCTATTACAAGAAATTCCGCTATGGCGTAGCCGAACCGGGCGCCACCGTGGGAGACGGCCTTCAGGAAACGGAAACCGAGATCATAAAGATGAATCCAAGTACGGACAAGACCATGGATTTGATCCGCTATCCGATGGTACTCCTCAACTATGCCGAAGCCTCGGCGATGGCAGGCGGAGGCCCAGTGGCAGCCGGCTATGAGGCAGTAAACCTGATCCGGAAACGCGCCGGCCTGCCCAACCTGACGCCGGGGCTTTCTCAAATTGCCTTCCGCGATTCGGTGGTATACGAAAGGGCTTACGAATGTGCCGGAGAGTTTGGCGTCCGCTGGTTTGATATTGTCCGTCTGCAACTCCTGCCGCAGCTAATCAAAGAAAGGATAGCAGGCGTCTGGCAGACAGACAGGTATTGGGAAAACGAGTTGAACATAACCTATACGTCCGGCGAAGCATTACAAACAAGATACCTCGCTCCTATTCCGCACAGCGAGATGGAACGAAACCCGAACTGGGATCAGAATCCGGGATATTAGTTTTTTAGTAGTCAGAGGAGTCAAGTAGTAAAAGGAGTTAAGTAGTAAAAGAGTCGGCTACCTGATTCCGTTGACTACTCTGACTACTCTGACTGCTTTAACTACTTACCCCCTGGGGGCTTGACTGCTAAATTATTTTTACTACTTTTACTCCCTGACTACTTGACTCCTTTAACTGCTTTAATTCCTTTGACTACTAAAAAGACCCATATCAGCCGCAAAAGAATCGCTTTATTTAAAGGGATCGGTATTCTTTTGCCTTTCCTTTTACTTCTTCTGGCGGAGGTCTGTTTGCGTATCGGACATTACGGCTATAACCTCGACCTGTTCGTGCCCTATCAGCCCAACAAAGAATACTATTTGTTTAATCCCGAAGCTTCCACACGCTATTTTACCGACAGCCGCTTTGCTCCGACGGGCAACCGCGAGCTGTTCAGGAAGAAAAAAGATTCGCACACCCTCCGCTTCTTCGTCCTGGGCGAATCAACCACGATCGGGTATCCTTATTTCCATAACGGCTCCTTTCATCGCCGGCTCTTATACCGCCTGATGCATGCCTATCCCGAAAAACACATTGAAATCATCAACCTCTCGCTCACGGCCGTAAACTCTTACACGGTAAAAGGATTCGCTCGGGAACTGGTTCACTTCGAACCGGACGCCGTACTTATCTACACCGGACAGAATGAGTACTACGGAGGCCTGGGGGCAGGCTCTACACAGAAAATCGGCGGAAGCCCCGCCCTCGTAAATTTCATACTCCGGATGCGCAGCACCCACACAGTCTGCCTGCTGATGAACGGCTACGCAACAATCGCCCGCTCGCTGAACAGGCAGCCTGAAAACGAAATGACGCGCATGGAGCTGATGGCAGGCGGACAGGAGATTGCCTATTCATCCAAACTCTACCGCAAAGGCATCGCCCAGTTCAGATACAATATGACGGCTACGCTCGAACTGCTGCAAAAGGAACAGATTCCCGTATTCGTAAGCAATCTCGTAAGTAACGCGAAAGACCTTCCGCCCTTTATCAGCGACGGGCCGGAAGGCGAAAACGCTCGCTCATATTTCCATACCGCCCGGTCTCTCTACGCACAGGGCCGTTACCCGGAAGCCAAAGAATACTTCCTCAAAGCCAAAGACCACGACCTGCTGCGCTTCCGCGCTCCCGAAGAAATCAACGCCATCATAGAAGAACTGTGCAGCCGGTATCCCCTCGCCCATCTGGTGGATACAAAAGGTGAGCTGGAAACACATTCCCCCCATCATATACTGGGCGACGAACTACTCACCGACCATGTACATCCCAACCTGAAAGGATACGGGCTTATGTCGGATGCGTTCTATTCGGCCATCAGGGAATCCCGCCTGCTGCCTCCTCCTCCGGAAGAAGAGCCGTGGGGAAGCGATATGCCGCTCTCCCCCGTTGATTCCATTGCAGGAGACTTCCGCATCAGGCAGATGAAAGCGCACTGGCCTTTCCACGATACCGCATACGTCTACCCGCCCGAACACACAATTGAGGAAAAACTGGCAGGTCGTCTCTTCCGGAAAGAAGAAGACTGGCTCTCCGTGCACAATACCCTGTACACCGCGTATCTGAAACTGAACCAGCCCTGGAAAGCCATCCGCGTGTCTGAAGGCGCCGTACTGGAATATGCCGAAGACCCTGTCTTTTATGAAAACACCGCCATGATATGCGGCGAACACGGCTATACGGAAAAGGCCGTCTTCTACCTCCGGAAGTCGTTCACTCTCGCCCCTTCTCCCGAAAAAGCCCGTTACCTGGCCGTCTTTTACCTGATGACCGACCAGCCGGAAGCGTCACTGCCCCTCATTGATTATGCAGCCGGCAGTGACAAAGGCGCCGGCCTTACAGCCCTTAAACCGCTCGTGGAACAGGTTATCGCCTGCAAGCAAAAGCTCGCCGCAGAGCCTCGCCGCCTCTCCTATATGTACGATATCGCGACCGCCTACCTGCAAATGGATAACAGGAAAGGAGTGCTTATCTACATCAATAAAATGCTGGAGATAGACCCCGCTCACCGGGAAGCCTTACAACTGAAAACACATACGACAGGTATATGATACATCCCACACCGTACTTCGCTCCGCTGACTGCCATCTGGTATCAATTCGCGCATCTGCTGGAAAGGCTCGTCTCGTCCGCCCTGCTGACCCTCGTCTTCTTTCTGGTTGTAACCCCTATGGGACTAACGAGGCGGCTCCTCGGAAAGGATAGCCTTTCCTTGCGGCAATTCGGAAAAAGTAACCGCTCGGTACTGAAAGACAGGCCGCACCTCTACACAAAAGAGGATATGATACATACCTTTTAAACCTTCAATTGCACGCATGATGGAATTTCTGAAAGAACTGATTCACTTCCTCCAAACCCGTAAGAAGTACTGGTTGATACCGCTTCTTATCATTCTGCTGATTCTCTCGCTCCTGATCGTATTTGCAAGCGGATCGGCCCTTGCCCCGTTTATTTATACAATCTTCTGATGACGGGCCGAATCGCCATCCTGGGTATATCCGCCTACTACCACGACAGCGCCGCCGCCATCCTGGTAGACGGAGAGATTATGGCCGCCGCACAGGAAGAACGGTTTACCCGGAAGAAGCACGACAGCTGTTTCCCCGCCCACGCCATCCGCTATGCGCTGGAAGAGGCAGGCGTTTCCTTCAACGAACTGTCGGCCATCGTCTTTTACGACAAACCGCTCCTCAAGTTTGAGCGGCTGCTGGAAACCTGCCACGCCTTCGCCCCGCGGGGATTGCGCAGTTTCATCACCGCCATGCCGGTCTGGCTAAAAGAAAAGCTGTTTATGCGGAGGCTGCTTCGGAAAGAGTTCAAGGCTTTCGGGCAAAGCAAAGCGCCCCTGCTGTTTGCCGAACACCATCTTTCTCACGCAGCCAGCGCTTTCTATCCGTCTCCTTTCAGGAAGGCAGCCATCCTCACTGTCGACGGAGCAGGCGAATGGGCCACCGCCACCATCGCCCTGGGCGAACACGAACGGATACAAACCCTGAAGGAGATGCACTTCCCCCACTCCGTAGGGCTACTATATTCCGCCTTCACCTATTTCCTGGGATTCCACGTAAACGGAGGAGAATACAAGCTGATGGGACTCGCTCCCTACGGCGATCCTCACGCCCCGCAAACCGCCGCATTCAAAGAGAAGATAACCGGAGAACTGGCAGACATCCGTCCCGACGGCTCCCTCCTGTTACACATGAAGTATTTCGGCTTTGCCACCCGGCTTACCATGATACAGGAGAGACGCTGGAAAGCTCTCTTTGGATTCCCCCGCCGCCAACCCGAATCGGAAATTGCTCCCTGGCATATGAACCTCGCCCTGGCTATCCAGCAGGTGACGGAAGAAATCGTACTCCGCCTAGCCCGCACGGCCCGGCAGCTAACCGGCTGCCACAATCTGGTAATGGCCGGAGGGGTGGCCTTAAACTGTGTAGCCAACGGCAAACTCCGCGACGCCGGAATCTTCCGCGACAGCTGGATACAGCCGGCTGCCGGTGATGCCGGCGGTGCATTGGGAGCTGCCCTGGCCGCCTGGCATATCTATCTGGGAAAGGAAAGAATCACCGTAGAAGGACAAGACAGCATGAAAAGCGCCTGCCTCGGCCCTTCCTTTACGGATAAGGAAATAGAAGAGACGCTAAACCGTCTGCAGGCCAATTATACGTACTATCCCGATTTCGACCGGCTGGCTACGGTTACAAGCGACCGGCTGGCTGGAGGAAAAATAATCGGATGGTTTCAAGACAGAATGGAATTTGGACCGCGCGCGCTTGGAAACAGAAGCATCCTTGCCGATCCCGGAAACCCCGGCATACAAAAGACGCTGAACCTGAAAATCAAATTCAGGGAAGGATTCCGACCCTTCGCCCCCGCCATACTGGAAGAAGACGCCGGGCTATACTTCGCCCTGAAAGGGAAGTCGCCCTATATGTTACTGACTGCCCCCGTAAAGGAAGAATGGCGCTTTCCCGAAGACCTTCCCGCGGAAGCCGGCCTGTACGGACGGCTCTACCGCCGGCGTTCCGTAATCCCGGCCGTCACGCATATTGACTATTCGGCAAGGGTACAGACCGTATCCGAAAAAGACAACCCGAAGTTCTACCGCCTGCTTCGCGCCTTTAAGCAGCAGACAGGCATCGGAATACTGGTGAACACTTCCTTCAATGTGAGGGGAGAGCCTGTCGTCTGCACACCCGAAGAAGCCTATCGAGACTTTCTGTTCTCCGGCATGGACTGTCTGGTACTGGGCCCTTACCTGCTGCATCGCGACAGTCAGCCGCCCCTCGCACAGGATAAAAGAGAATTACTGTTAGATTAAATGAACAACTTAAATAAAAAAAGACACCATGAACAACACAACGTACCGAATGATATGGATCATTCTCTGCCTGCTGGTTTCTACGGGAATTGCACAGGCACAGACCGGCGAGGGCTTCGCCGGTGAACAGACCGCGAAAGATAAAGAACCGCTGTCCTACCGTTTCGACAAAAACGGCATCTCAAGGGAAAGCCTGGAAAACTACCTGGACCGCGCCATCACAATGGTCTACTTCCTAATGCCCGATTATATCGAACGCCACAGCGCGTACCTCTATTATCCCGACGATATACGCATGATAAAGGAAACCGGAGCCAAATTCATCGGACGCGCCATCTACCGCTGGGGCGGAGAAAGTCTGCTTAATTCCGCCGAGTTTTGGAACAAAGCCAAAAACCTGGTAGACGAAATGCACGCCTTCGACTCCGACATCGTATTCCAGGCATGCCTCTTTGAAATAATTACGTCGGACGTAAACAACGTTCTCATCCCCGCATGGGTATTCCGCGACTTCAATCTCCCCGTAGAAAACCGTCACTTCTCGTATGAGGCCATGCTGAACGACAAGGGCATCATGGTGAACCACTGGGGAAAAAGCAGCGTGCCCGATATCAGCAAGACCGAAACGAAGCTTTGGTTTTACTTCCTTGCCGGTTCCTATATAAATATAGGTTGCGAAGCGTTTCATATCGGCCAGGTAGAACTCATCGGAATGAACGACCCTCATAAAAGCCACTGGGCAGATGTCCTTGCAAAAATCAGGGAATATGCCGCCGCACATGCCCGCCGCAACCGGGTAATCATTGATGCGCACGTTCCCTTCGGAGGCATGGTGAAAGACGGCATAAGCCTCCTTGATTTCAATTCATTTCCCCTCCGCGTAAAAGAAATCCCGGAGAAACCCCATGAAGGTAAACTGGAAGCAAACTATCTGGACGGCATCTACCTCAAAAGCAAGGCCTGCACTACCCCCAGCGGCTGGAAGTGCGAGCATCTCCCCTACCTGGTAGAGTTCGACAACTTTGGCCGCAGCCGGACACCCGGCGAAGCAACGCTGGATTCGCATTTTATCTGGGGATGGGACGAAATATCCTGGTTTTGCCTTCAGGACGAAG
>JAITRG010000028.1 GCA_031288515.1 Tannerellaceae bacterium | reverse complement strand
TTAAAGATCGCCAGGGATAGCTACACCTTCCCAGTTGCGAAGTGTAATTACAACCGTCAAGTTAGTCGTACCTGCCAATACGTCATTAACAGGGTTTAACAGTTTGATAGATCCGCTCTCGCCAAGTCTTGCAAAACCGGTAATATGTGCATCATAATAATAGTTACGCCTAACGGTATAATCATTAGTACCAGAACTCGGATTGCCAATATCCAAACGATAATATGCTTTACCGGCTTCAAATTTAACGAAAAAGGCTTCAATTTCTGCAGGAGTTATAGCTACATACGCAGGAGCATCAATACCAGCAGAAAGAGGAGGTGTGGTAGGATTCAGAAGATGATAAGTTATCTTCTTAGCTAATTTAACAGCATCCGGGCCGGCAAAAAGCGTATTTTCCAAAAGCCCCGGAACACCGGTTTCTTTAAATAGATACATATCACTTGCAGTCGCTAAATCGGTGGAAGCAGGATAAACAGTGAAAGTACCATTTGTACCAGCAACTGCACTTGCCACAAAATTCACGCCACCATGAGTAGTATACTCAGTTGTATTTAATTTCACATAATGAAACTGAGTAGGAAGGAATGTTGTCTGCACTTCAGCATAAGTCGTATTACCTCTCATCTTTATAGAAGGACTGTTTTCAGATATATAATAGAACGAACCTGCACTAGGTACGCCAGTACGATTAGGTATAGCAATATAATCATTCGGGGCTGTAGCGCTGGTAAATTTACCTAATTCTCTTGCATAATAATTTTTAAGAACAACGGTATCGGCAGGAGATGTTGGGAGGTATTCAGGTGTTTTAAGTGCCGCACCTTCATAATTCTGGAATGGGTAGAAGCCTACATTCACTGACCAGAACCTGTATTGAACATCGCTAATTATACCGGCAGAGTCTCTTGTTAAAATCTTAGTACTTCCAGTAATCCCTGTAGGATCTGATGTTGCAGATTTAGTAATAGCAACTTTCGCAACAGGTCTTTCTATTTGTAATTTCAAATAATTCGTGTTGTCAGGATCTTTCGAGTCAGCAGCAGAAACACCCGGTTCAAGATTTTTAACCGGTTCATTCATCCTGCTGCTAAAGAAGAACTTTGCAGGAGGTAATGTTGTTATTCCACTTGGATAGATAAGACTGTGCATTAACGGCACATCCGAGAAATATCCTGCGGGCGGGGTTGCAGTAGTCACAAATCTAAATATATTATTAACATCAGCCAACGTATTAATGCTACCCGTTGCCGGAGTCCCAAGATAAGCCGGAGCAGTATTAACAACAGGAGCACCTCCTGAAGTAAATCCACCATTAGCATATACGAAAATTCTCTTTGATCCCGACAATAACGTTATTGTCAACAAAGAATCGGTAGAGGCGCCAACGCTTTTAACAGTATCTACTTCCAATGTATTATCCGCTGTCCTGAATATTAATACACGAAAATCTGTAACAGTTTGAGGATCAGAACCATCAGGATATACGCTTTTTGTACTGGCATCTGATAATTTAAAGCTAAAAGTTGCATTTGTAGGTTGGCTTTCTTTCTCTCCCGGGGTTACGCCCGGACCTTCCGGATTATCAATCGGAATCACTTCTTCCGAACAAGCCGTGAAACCTGCTGCTACGATGGCAGCGCACATTAAAAGTTTAAACATCTTTTTCATTTTCATTTGAATTTTAATTAGTAATTTGCAATAACATTAATTTAACAATCTTTTGTCTGTCTCTCTCTTTTTTTGTTTCTTTTTTGTCAATCATCATTTAATTTATAATTTATGTATTTAATTCCGAAGCTGCTTGTCGGCTTCCTCTTTCTTGCGTAATTCTTCCAGGTTTGTACGGGCGGCTTCCACGCCGTCGTCCGCCGCGCGCTGGAATAGATTTCTGGCTCTTGCATTATTTCCCTGCATCATGTTGAGTACGCCTAAGTTGTTGTAATAGGCCGGCACGTTCCGGCCGGCTTTTTGCAAATAACGTTCGGCGCGGGCGAGGTCTTTCGTCAATAAGGCGGAAGCGGCGGCGTTCAGGTTGGCAACCGGATCGTCCGGGAATATCCTTACGGCAATCTCAAATACCTCCATGAACTCTTTACTGCCTTCCGGATAGGTATTGGCCACCAGGAACATTTCGTTCAGGCTCAACTGCTTCGGATGCGTCTTGATAACCTGCCTGGCTTCCTCTACGTCAAAGTTCTTCGCATTGTAGTCTATCTTTGCCACTACCCGCCTCAACTGGGGGTATAGCGTATGCAACAACTGCTGATAGGTGCGCCCGCCGTTCAAGGCCCTCAAACGGTTTTTCCGCTCCATCGGGTTGTAGTAGTTGATGATGGAAAGAATCGTGCCTTTGGGTTCGATATACGAATTTTGCACCAGCCGCGCCAGGCCTTCCCAGTCTTCGCCGCCATAACCCACCCGGTATAAATGGGGGGGCATGCCTGCGCGCATCGACAGGTAGCTCCGCAAAGCTTCGGCGCGGCCGCGCGATAACTGGTTGTTGAAACTGACGTCTCCTTCGGGCGAGGCATACCCGGTGATCAGGGCTCCCGTTACGGTAAGGTTCTTATCCGTACGTATCTCGTTCATAATCTGTTCTATCTTGGCCAGTTCGCGGGGGTTGTTCCCGAATCCCGGGTTAATTTCCGTGCGGGCTACCGGGAAATCGAGGAATACGTCGGCCGATTCGCTGCGCGCTTTTACCTGTTCCACTTCCGGGCGGATATACGCCACATTGGGCAGGGCGCGGTATTCTTTCGCTCCTTCGAGCACAATGCGGTTGGCTACTTTTTCGGAAACTACCTCCTGCACGCTTCCCGCCGCGCAACCGCACAGGTCTGTTACTATATCCATCCGCGCTTCGCGCATCCAGCTTTCGAAAACCACCGATTGCGTATAGCGGTACGCCTTGCGGTTCTCGTTTGTAAGGGGGATTACGTCATAATGCGTATTTTTCACGTCGCGCTCCCAGCCGTTCAAGGCTATTTCGCGCATGAACGCTTTATGGCGCCGGCTACCGTTTATCATGATGTTCTTCATTTTCACTTCGCGTCCCTGCGGCGAAATCAAGACAGGCGTAAGCACGAGCGAACGCTCCGCGCCGATTTTCACGTTTGTAAGGTCTATATCCATTATCAATTGTACGGAATCTTCCGTCTGGCGCAAGCGTTGTATTTTTACCGGAATCTGTTCGCCGAAAATCAGCGCTTCCGTTTGCGCGCTCACATCGAAGGTTGCAGTAATCGTCAGTAATGCTACCAAAAGCGCTATCCCCGTCGCGTATATCTTTTTCATTTCCCGCTCCCCCTCTATTTAATGACGTAAATGATGCTGATACCCGCTTTGGTAGGGCCGATCCAGCTTTTGGTAAACAAATCGTCGCCGGGCCTGTCGGGGTTCTTTATCTTGTTCTCGCATTTTCCGCAGAGATATTTATTATGTTCAAGATACGCATACCCTACGCCCACCGTAGCTTCAATGCTCCAATGATTGCCCAGTATCCACTGGAAGCCGTACGAAATGCCTCCTCCGTACATATTCCCTTCGTAGCGATGCTCTTCCAGTCCAAGTATATTAACGCCTCCCACATTATATCCTCCTACCAGCCCGTGTATACCCAGAAAATGTCCGTTGAATTTTTCGCAAAACCAATAACGCGCCTCGGGCTGAATGGCCCAATGCTTTATTTTTGAACTGTCTGAGAAACTCCACGGATTATAATTAACCGGCAACTCCAACGTCCATTTTGGAGACAAACCGATCTCCAATCCTACGTTTACGGTACTGGTGGCATCGTATAGAATGTTAGATTTTACAGCAATATTCTGGCTATTGCCAAAACTGAATACGACTGTCAATACGCTAATTAACATCAAAGTCCGTCTCATCTTTGTTTTATTATCTGATTAATCCCTTCGCAGATCATGCTTTCATGAAATACGATAAAAGATCTAAATCCTCTCATTTTTTTGTTTTCTTCTGTGCTTTAAATCGGTTATATTTTCACAAATCACTTTTCGTAGTGCAAACATAGATATATTTTTTCACATGAATATTGCCAAAATCACCGATAATATTTACAAAATCACCAAATATGAATAAATATTCAAATAAAATAGCGTTTACTTGATTTTTTTATCAATTCTCCGGGTGTACAATCAAATTGTTTCCTGCAAAAACGATTAAAATGTGAAGCCGAATCAAACTTAAATTCCTTGATGAGGTCTTTGATGGTGATATCGGGTTCCATTGCCTTATACTCTACCTGCTTAGCTATTTGCATAAGCATCCATTGCCTTGCCGAAACGCCGAACACATTGCGAAAAGTATAGTCGAATGCCGTCCTTCCCATCCCCGAAATACGTACCAGCTCGGCAACATTTCTTACTTTAGGGTAGTTTTTAATTACAAAATTTTTAAAATCGGACATTCCGATAAGCGGATACAATAAAGCGACTACTTCTTCCTGCGTATAACATGAATAAAGGAGCAAAAAGAGTTCTTTTTCTTTAATCCTGTACAGTTGTTTGCGTTCAAGGCCCTTATCCTTATAACACAGGATAAGTTCCAGGTAAGAGGTCAGCGGCTCCCTGACGGGTACAGGCGTAAAAGTATAACTCATTTTAGACTGAATCGCCTGGTAAGATTGCAGGATATGACTTTCGAACGGATTTTCCAACATATCAAAAATGAACGCCAGCAACATCCCCGACTGCAAAACGGTAAGCGACACATTCGCCCCCTTAGGAATCAGTATACACTGCTGCCGGCCCAGTTCCCTGTCGTGAAACTCATCGCAATCCATCCTGATCAACCCCTCTTTGAGAAACAGTAAATGATTGTAAATCATACCGGTATACAGAATAAAATCGCCTATCCTTATCTCTCCGCACCTGAACACAGGGTCAAATTCAGCCTTCTTCTTATCACTGGAATGATATTCATTTAAATAAAACAAGCTATTCATAACATAAGGTTTGAAAATTTAAAGCATCAAAAGTATTAAAAGCAAGTCCTGTTTTTTTATGCAAATTTATAATATAATATTGATAAAAAGAATCATTTTGATTTTTTTTACCAATTCCGGCAAATCATTTTGATCTCTCCGGCAAACCATTACGACGCCTTCAGTAAAGCGCTATGACGGTTTCAGTAAAGCGCTATGATGGTTTGGTAAAAACGTCGTAATGGTTTGCTCAACGCGCTATAATGGTTTTTTTTTGCTAAAATATAGCCGCGGATTTTTATTCAAAGCCGTCTTGCCTTATTAAGGAAACGTTGTTTTCGTATGATAATCTACCTGTATAAGTACTTTTTTCGCCCCTTCTTTCAGCTTCCAGCCTGCTCATAAACGCCTGACTTACATAACAAAATCCTGAAAGGAGATGTTTCAGCCCGCTTTCAGCCGCGGAAAGTAAGCGACACGGGTTCCGCTTTCCATTCTTTCCCCGAAAGTTTACTCCCATTTACCTTAATGTCTATTTTCGCGGGTATATTCACTGCCATAATCCGGGTGGCGATATAAAAAACAGGGGCAAGTACCCCTCAAAAATACTTCTTGAAGGAAAAACGGCTAAGAAACCCCTGCAAAAAACTTTGTTTTTTCAGTTTTTCAGTCACCTCCAGTCACGTTCCAGTCACCTCCAGTCACGTTCAGTCACACGTTCAGTCACACGTATTACGGTGAGTATAAATACTTTACGTAAAATGTGACTGAAAAACTAAAAAAAAATAAAGTTTTTGTTGAAGATTCTTCGTCGCTTTTCAACCCTGCCGGCGGGCGATTCGGGGCGACGCATCTGCAAAGCCGGGAGAACGAAATGCCGAAAAGACCTGCTTTCGGCCAACAGATGGAGATTGGTAACTGTCAGATTAAATCGTGACTATTTCAAATTAACTGCCTCATTCTTTTCTTGATTAATTTACAACGTATATTCTGAATTTTTTGGATATCTTCCGTTCTCAATCCAATCGAAGCGTTTAAAATAGCAAAATCATTTTTATTCAGCACATCTTCGATTTGAGATTTTTGTTCGAATTGTTTTGCAAATTCATCAAATCGCTTTTCAGTAATATTAACTATTGGTACAGGTAGTTTTTTAAACTCCATTGGGGTCAACTCAAGAACTCCTCCGCCATAATAACGACCATCTAATTCTGAAAAAGCAAGCGTAAGAGAGTTATAGAAAGAATAAATGAAATGATTTATATTGCATCCCTCCTTCATATTAATTTTGTAAGCAGAATCAGTTACCAATACATTTGCTCCATTTTTCAGTAATTTAGGATAGTGATGGCATCTTTTGAAGAAAAAACCATCTGATGGCTTCGAAATATTAGGTATTACAAACCAGTTTTTACGTATCTGACATTTATATCTTTCCGGTATATCTGCTTCCGCTCCTAATTTAAGGTAAGCTCTAACTTGCTCGTTAATAGTTTCTTTGTCTTCATCTCTGAAGCATAATATTCTTGCCGGCTTTCCATCAAAAAGCAATTGATTGTAATCTTCCCTGTCAAAAACTACACTTCCATTAACGAAAAAACCTTTTTGAATAATGGGTTGAGCGTATGCACTTAAATCATATTTTTCTTCTGTATTTTTATCAATAATAAAGAAACGATTCGCAGCAGTTACAATTCCTGGTTTTGAATCGCAATAAGAACTTATTGGATTCAATTGCTCTTGAATTCTATGTAAAAAACTTAACTCATCCGAATCAAGAATATGGTGAGTCCATTTTACATCTAATTTCACAAGAATATCTTTCTTCGTAAGATATATTGGGGCGCTTAATTGCTCTTTACTTTCAATGTTGGCATAAAAAACACCTTTATCATTTGATTGTTTAAATCCCAGTAATATAACAGTGTCTTGTCCTTTACATTCAAATAACAAGTCTGAGAATGTGTAAATCTCAATTCTTTGAAATTGGGTTTGTATATATTTCCGAAGCTCTTCAGCAAACTTTACCTGTAATAATTCCGAGGGAAGAACGAAAGCCAGAATTCCATCATCTTCAAGCAATTGCATCGATTTTACAAGAAAGGCAGTCCAAATATTCTTTATAGAATTAGCAGACAGTTTGGCATCCTTATGTATTTCTTGACAAATAGTGATTTGCTTCTCGTCTAAAAAGAGATATTTTTCCGTTAAATTCAGGGGCAATATCTGTCTTTAAGAATATTTCAAAATCTTTAGTTTCAGAAAAGGGTGGAGTTAGAATCGACAGTTCATTACATAGCGCTTCAACATTTTCTTTTGTCCAATCTTGGCGAAGTTTAGAAATAATCAATTCCGTTCCAGTATCATCTTTCCTGGCAACAGGAAGGATTGCACTATGGGTTTCTATAACTTCAATGGGAACTCCGGATAAGTCCTGATTATCTTGATTGAAAAGTTCCCAGTTGATTTTTATTCCATTTGTAGACAGACTTTTTGTTTCTTCTTGATGTGCAATGGAAATAATTTGAAGTTCTTCACCCAATCTATCGGTAGACAGACGTCCAATACCTTTTTCGCCTGTTTTTCTTCTTCCTTTTGGACTTATTTTCACTTTTCGCTTTCCAGAAAAGCCAATCCTGAGCCAACTCTCGTCAATATCAGATTCGGTCATGCCCGTTCCATCATCTGCTATTCTGATTTTATCGAACGTCTCTTTCTTGTAAATTTCAACTTCAACAACACTAGCATCGGCATCATAACTGTTCTTTACCAATTCAAGTAAAGCAGTTGTATGATCCTTTATACTTTCTCGCCCTAAGTGGATTATCGTGCGAGCATCTACCTTGAAATTTTTAATTTGGGCCATTGTTGCCTATATTAATGGAAACTCTATTTGCTTAGACATATTCTTCTTGTCCAACAAGTCGCACGGCAGGCACTGATACAGCAAATAGAATCCACCTCATAATGATATCCTTTACATGATTTTCCTGCAAATATACGACTTTATTGGGATTATATAGAAAAACAAATCAGGAACAGCATCACAAATATCCTATTTATGTTTCAGGGAACGAATGGGGATAGAAGATGAAAATGCGGCTATGGTATCAAGAATAATAAAAGACACTGTAAATAGCGGATATATTACTAACGATTGTTGTCCCGCGGTAACAATATTAATTTTTGTTATATTTTAGCTATAAAATGCGTGTTGCGTACACGAATATCTATCTTTGCAATGAATCATAAATTGTATAGAATTATGAATGCATTGTCCATAAGAGATTTCCGCAGTAAAATGGCTGCATTCTTCGACAAGTC
Organism: Tannerellaceae bacterium; assembly: GCA_031288515.1. Classification (GTDB taxonomy): domain Bacteria; phylum Bacteroidota; class Bacteroidia; order Bacteroidales; family Tannerellaceae; genus DFXE01. The sequence goes on along the minus strand of JAITRG010000028.1, from coordinate 4,736 downwards.
TGACGCAGGAGAACAAGTGGTTATCCGTCGGGGGGGTAAATTGTATGCCATTGTTCCAATCAGCAGCGAGGAATTAATCATCACGCCGGAATTGCAGGCGAAAATAGACCAAGCCAGACAGGACTATAAGGACGGTAAATTTGTCAGTTGCTCAACCAAAGAGCAACTTCATACCTTTTTAGACGCCCTGTGAGTACATACAGGGTTGATTTTACGCCGGAAGCTTCAAAGACTATCTCTAAATTCAAAAAATCAAATCCCAATTTATACAAAAAACTTGTACGGGTTTTAGATGATATCATGAAACATCCTAAAACAGGAGTAGGGCATCCGGAATCTTTGGCAGGTGGTGGAGGCGTTATTTATTCACGAAGAATTGCATCTCAACATCGGATTATTTACGATGTTTATGAAGATGAAATCCGTGTTTTAGTCTTGACCGTTGAGGGTCATTACGATGATAAGTGATTTTTGTCTTTTTCGGTAATTTTTGCGTTACAAACACATCGGAGAGGATAATTAAGACGCAGTAAAATTTGTTAAATACTACCCGGCAGGCGTGAGGTGTGGAGATTTCAATCGATCGTTCTTTGTCATAATAAGTGGCTAAAAGGAGGGTTTTCCCTTTTTTACAAGGCTACTTTGAACGTTTCTTCTTTTAAAACTACCAGCCATATTCCTTTGGGCAATGCGAAGCTATGCGCTCCGGCTGAAAGCGTTTTGCTCAGGTATAATGCGCCGGCGGGGGTGTAGATACGCAGTTCGTCCTGCCGGGTTAATTTTACATATAATGTTTCGGCTTGCCGGTAAACGGCGGCGCCGGATTCTTTTATCATATCTGTTCCTACGGCAGAGCCTTCTACGTAAATTCTAAAGACAAACGGATAAAGCGTAGTGGCAGGCAAATCGGCATTTGTCATCCGGCAAACCAGCGTCTTACCGATATAAGTGGCAGGTATCCTGAAAATGCCGTTTTCATTCAGTATATCCGTCAATGCCGTTCCCAAATCATTTTTAGCATACCACCTGAATTCCGTTTTATTATTTCGCAGTTGATGCTGCAGGTCGATTATTCCACTGGTTGTCGCCCCGCCGTCTATATCTTGTTGCGGAGCATAAATATATTCGTAAAACACTAAGCCTTGGGCGTCCGGCAGCGTTGACAAAGGCAACTGATTTCCGTAACAATGCATTTTCCATATCCTTTTTAAGCCGTCCAGCTTTATTTCGGGCAGTTCATTATTGAAAATATACAATTCTTCCAGCTTTTGGTTTTCCGAAAGGTCTATGGAGGTTAATTTATTATTCGAACAATCCAGAAAGAGTAATTCATATTGCTTGATAATATTCAATGACTCCAAATGGTTGGATGAACAATTCAGTCTCGCGAGATATTGGGAATCAGACAAATCCAAGGAGGTAAGATTATTGGAGGAGCATACCAGTTCCGTTAAATATTCCCAACCGGCCGTAACCAATTCCTTCAGCCTGTTATTTGAACAATCTAATTTATCCAGTTTTGTCGATTCCGATATTTCGATTTCTTCCAGCCGGTTATCCGAACAATTCAGTTCATAAAGCGTCTTTAACGGAAAAACATTTAACAGCTCCAGCCTGTTATGGCTGCACATCAACCGTTCCAATCGTTCCAGGCTTCTGACGTCCAGCGACCTCAATTGATTATTGCGGATATCCAGCAAATACAATTTTACCGGCGAAGAGAGGTCTATCCCTTCCAGTAAATTATTATAGCATTGCAGATTCGTCAATGCAGGCAGTCCCGAAACATCGAGAGCCTTCAGTTTATTATCATTACAAACCAACCTTTTCAGAGAGGAAAGGTCCGACAAATCCAACCGTTCCAACTTATTATTGAAACATTCGATGGTAGTTAGCCGGGAAAGGCCTGCGGCCGTTAAAGAAGCAAGCGCATTACCGTAACAAAACAACGAGGTTAATCCGGTACAGGCCGACACATTCAGGCTGCCCGCTATCTTTTTATTTTCCCAGTTTATCTGCACTATTCTTTTGGGGGAAGCGCTATCCCATACTACGCCTGCCTCTTTCGCCCAATCTTCACTGTTGTCCCAGTCCGGCTCCTGTTCGCCGGAAAGAAGCTGTTCCCAATTCGCTTTTTCCGGATATTGCGAAGGCTGCGTAAGGAACGCTTTCAAAGCGGCTTTATCGCCGGAATGATATTCCTGCCCAGTTACGGCGCCTACGCCGGCAAATAGAAAGAATACCAACCATAAAATACGGACAGCCTTCGCGGGTAAATCGTTTTTTATTTTCATAACTGTTTGTTAATTAAAGACACATGCAGTATCCGGCGCGAAATATATAAATAAATGCGCATTTATATACAACTCTATTGTTAATATATGTTTTCCCCCGAAAAAAAACACATAAACAGTCGGTTTTTTGCAAAAAAATTCGTATACTTGCGATAAATCATAAAATACATGAAAAAAAACACAAATAAGGATATCGTTAATGCTATCATTGACAGAATCCCCGGAAATATAAAACCGGTTGTTTATTTAATGGACAGCCTGGATATAAATAAAGATTCCGCCTATAGAAGGATCAAGGGAAGCATTCCTTTTACCTTTAGCGAATTAGCCAAACTGTCAGTTGATTTGAGCTTTTCATTGGATAATATCATAAAAAACGATGGCAAGGCTGCCTGTACAAACGCAGAAGTAAAGTTCGACCTGTCTTCGTCGGAAGACCTTATTGTAGAAAGGTTAGACGTTTATTATCATCTTAAAAAAGCGTATTTAAAAGACATTCAAGAGTATAATTCGATCGTATTATTAAACAGGTATCATATTTTCTTCATACTGAAATACGACAGTTTGTTTAAGTTCTATTATTACAGTTGGATTTATCAAATGAGCGACCTCCCGATCCATTTCTCTTTTTCAGAGCTGAAAATCCCGGAACGGGTAACGGTTATACGCAAGAAACTGATAAGTATTGTTTTCGAATATAGCAATTCCGACTTCATATTAGACCCTGACTTTTTCTTAAACCTGATCAGGGACATTCAATATTATTATAAAAGGGGGCTTATTTCAACAGACGAACTGGCGTCGTTTAAAGATGAACTGTACGACCTTATCGCCCATCTGGAGCCTATTTTCCGAACAGGAAGAAATGCCGCAGGCTCAAATACGTATTCATACCTTTCAAGCATAAGCATCGATACGAACATCGTACAGATGAGTTACAAAGATACCATAACAACCATGATTTGGTATAATCCGATATACCCTGCCTTCGAATATGAAGCCCATGAAAATATTATTTATAGAAAATGGCTGGAATCGCTTAAAAAGTTCTCCGTCTTAATCACCAAGTCAAATTATGGCCTCACGGCAAACTTTATAAAAAAACAACAGGCGCTCCTCGACAACCTGGAGAATTATTGCGACAAATATGAGTCGGACGGCCCCCATATCGAATTTTAAAATTCAGCGATTCAGGGAGAAAAAAGTTTTAATCGCTGAATCGCTGCCGGCGTTCAGACTTTTTGGAAGTTTACGGAGAAAAGCCTACCTTTGCGGCTCAAAAGCAAACCATTCGGGCATGACGATTAAGGAATTAAAACGGCTTCGCGAAACGGAAGACAGGGTGGAGTTTAAGGAGGCTAAAACGCAGTATGCTTACAATTCGGGCAGGAAAAGCGTTTTAGGCTATGTTTCCGCTATTGCCAATGAGGGTGGCGGCTACCTTGTTTTCGGTATCAGGGAAGCATCGCCGCACGAGGTATGCGGGTCGCTGGCTTTTGAAGGTAAAGAGGGCAAACTGGAACAGGACGTTTATCGGGATTTGAAAATCAGGATAAAAACGCAAACGCTATATGAAGGAGTAAATCGGGTATTAGTAATTGAAATTCCGTCCCGACCAATTGGCAAGGTATTGTATTTTGATGATGTTCCGCTTATGCGGGTAGGCGAAAGTCTGACGCGGATGTCGGATGAAATGTATCTTTCCATCATTCAGGAACAGGAGCCGGATTTCTCGGCTAAAATTTGCGAAGGGCTGACTGTTGAGGATTTGGACGGCGAAGCGCTGTCTGCACTGAAAATGCGCTATGCCGATAAACAGCAGAATCCCGCATTTGAATCGTTGCCGGATTTGCAGATACTGTCGGATTTGGGCTTGGTCAAGAACGGGAAATTAAATTATGCCGCTTTAATACTGCTTGGCAGTACGTCTTCCCTGAAAGAGTATTTGCCGCAGGCGCAAACGGTTATCGAATACAGGTTAAATCACTCGATGATACCCTATACGGCGCGAAAGGAATTTCAAGAGCCTCTTATTACAGGCATCGACAAAATGTGGGCATATATCAATCAACCGGCGAGCAACCCGCTGCTGCACATCCAAAACGGGCCGTATATCTACGATATTCCAAGTTTTAACGAAGAAACAGTACGGGAAGCCATATTAAACGCCTATTGCCATCGCGTGTATTACATTCAGAGCGATATTTTCATCAAACAGTATCCCGACAGCATAACAATAACAAACGCAGGAGGTTTCCCGTCGGGAGTTACGAAAGACAATATCCTGACGGTAAACAGCCTTCCCCGCTGTAAATGCCTGGCAGATGTGCTTTTGAAAGTTGGTTTGGTAGAACGTTCCGGTCAGGGTATAGATAAGATGTTCTACAACAGTCTTATGGAAAGCAAGCCGCTACCCGATTTTTCCTGCTCCGATGCGTGGCA
>JAITRG010000173.1 GCA_031288515.1 Tannerellaceae bacterium | reverse complement strand
GGATTAGGCTCCCACTCGTAGCTTTTCCCCGCTTGCCCGCCTGCATATTGAGACGTTTCGGCCTGTGTCCGCCTGGGATATTTTGTGGTGTGTTCATTATAAGGAATACGTACTTCGTCAATATTAAAGATAAAATCGTTGGTTTTCCTAAAGTGAATAATGCTTTCGTGCGAACGGCCCCAGTCTTTTCCCAGATTAGCCTTATTCCTGTAAAACCACACGAGCCACCTGCACTGCTTGAAAAAGGGGGCCGACACATACTTAATGTCTGCCAGAATTTCGGAAAAACCGCAAACGTATAAAGAGCCCGTCCGCTTCAACACCCGTTGCGCTTCCCTCACCCATTCCAGCGTCCAGTCAAGATATTCCCTCTGGGAATTGAAATAATCCCAGGCTGCCTTTTTGATGTTATAGGGAGGATCGGCAAACAGTAAATCAATGGAATTGGATTCCAGATTTTGCAGAAAAGAGACGGCGTCGCAGTTATACAACTCGCCAAAGCTTGTTTGGAAGAAAGGGGTTGTTTCCTGCCGTATCACGCTGATGGGCTTATAAAAACATTCCATTTGCATTTCCTGCAGAAAGCTCCGTATCTGGTTATCCGAATAAACCCTGTAATTATTGATAGGATGCCGTATGCTTCTAAATTTCCCGTTATTATCCCATCTTCTAAGCGTATCCTGACTGACGCCAAGGATATTAGCCGCTTCGCCAATCGTATATAAATTCTCCATATCCTTATGAAACCTTATGTATGATTATGCAGCAAAGATAAGCATATTTTTAGACAAAAGCCATACCGTTTTCAGGGACGTTCTAATTAAAATTCCCCTGAAATTATTGCCGAATAAAATTTAAGGTTATATTTGTATCCGTTGCAAGCTCTAATATTTATTTATAATTATTATTACCATGAAAGAATTAAAGATGTATGTTGATGGCAAGTTCATCGAAAATCAGTCCGGCAAATGGATTGATGTGTTAAACCCTTCTACCGAAGAAGTTATTGCGCAAATGCCTGATGGAACCGTTGAAGACGTCCGCAACGCAATCGACGCGGCAGAAAAGGCCCAGTCCGGCTGGGAAAAGCTCCCCCCTGTCCAGCGGGCAGCCTATCTTATAAAGATAGCCGGCGGAATCCGTGCCAGGGAAAAAGAACTGACCGACATTATTGTCCGCGAAGGCGGCAAAACGCAAGGCCTGGCCAACGTAGAAGTCCTCTTTACGGCCGATTACCTTGAATACATGGCCGGATGGGCGCGCCGCTATGAAGGAGAGATCATCCCAAGCGACCGTCCGAACGAAAGCATCTTCCTCTTTAAAAAACCAATCGGCGTTACAACAGGTATACTCCCCTGGAACTTCCCGTTCTTCCTCATCGCCCGCAAAGCGGCCCCCGCCCTGCTGACGGGTAATACAATCGTTATCAAACCAAGCCAGATCACCCCTATAAACGCTTACGTCTTTGCCCTGATAGCAGACGAAGCAGGAGTGCCCCCGGGCGTATTCAACCTGGTGAATGGCCGCGGCGCCGTTATCGGGCACGAACTGGCCGCCAACCCCAAAGTAGGCATGGTAAGCCTCACCGGCAGCGTAGAAGCCGGCATACAGACAATGGCCTCGGCCTCGGCCAACGTTACCAAAGTATCGCTCGAACTGGGAGGAAAAGCCCCGGGTATCGTAATGCCGGACGCAGACCTTGACCTGGCCGTCAAATCCATCATTGCCTCAAGAGTAATCAACACCGGGCAAGTGTGCAACTGCTGCGAACGCGTATACGTACATTCAAGCATAAAAGATGCGTTCATGGAAAAACTCATAGCCGGCATGAAGGCCGTAAAAGCAGGCAACCCCGCCGAAACGGCAGACCTCGACATGGGCCCGCTCGTAGAAGCAGCCGCTCTGAAGTCTGTACAGGCGAAGGTGGAAAAAGCCGTTGCCCAGGGCGCCACATTAGTCTTAGGCGGCAAGCGCACCGGGACAAAAGGCTATTTCTTCGAACCAACCATCCTCGACGGCTGTACGCAGGATATGGACGTCGTCAGGGAAGAGACCTTCGGCCCCGTACTTCCGGTCGTAGAATTTACCGATACCGAAGACGCTATCCGCTGGGCAAACGACTGCGAATACGGCCTTACCTCGTCTGTGTACACACAGAACCTGGATGTTGCCTTCAAACTCATCCGCGCCCTGAAGTTCGGCGAAACCTATATCAACCGCGAAAACTTTGAAGCCATGCAGGGGTTCCATGCCGGCTGGCGCAAATCCGGCATCGGCGGCGCAGACGGAAAGCACGGACTGGAAGAATACCTGCAAACGCACATCGTTTACCTGGAAACCAAAGAATAATAAATGGCATACTCTAAATTCGGGTTGTTTGTCCCCTGTTACGTAAATGCCCTTTATCCCGAAGCAGGCGTCGCAACCTGGCGCCTGCTGGAATACCTGGGGGCAGGCGCCGAATACCCTGCCGGGCAAACCTGCTGCGGCCAGCCAATGGCCAATGCAGGATTTGAACGCGAAGCCGAACCTTTGCTCAGGCAATTCGACAGGCTCTTCGCCCTTTACGATTTCATCATAACGCCCTCCGCCAGTTGCGCCGCGTTCGTAAAAGAACATCTTGACGGGATGAACGGCCGGCTGTACGAAATCTGCGAGTACCTGCACGACGTAGCGAAAGTAGAAACGCTGCCCGGCAAGTTCCCCCATAAGGTAAGCATACATAACAGTTGCCACGGCGTCCGCAAGCTACATCTCTCTTCGGCAAGCGAACAAATGGAACCGCGCTATTCCAAACTGAAAAAGCTGCTCTCCATGGTAGAAGGCATAGAGGTGGCCGAACCGGCCTGCGTAGACGAATGTTGCGGCTTCGGGGGGATGTTTTCCATAGAAGAACCGGCCGTATCCGTCTGCATGGGGCAAGACAAGCTGAAAAACCATCTCGCTACCGGCGCCGAATACATAACCGGCGCCGACAGTTCCTGCCTGATGCACCTGCAAGGCATAGCCCGGAGGGAGAAAATGCCCGCCCGTTTTATTCACATCTCACAAATATTAGCCGCCGGATTATGAACGCCAGACACGCAGAAGCAGCCGCCCGCTTCATTCAGAACAAAGCGCAGGAAGAATGGCATAACGAAACGCTCTTCCTCGTACGCGAAAAAAGAGACCGCCAGGCAGCCTCCCTTCCCGAATGGGAACAACTGCGCCAACTGGCGAGCCAGATCAAGATGCACACAATCACCCATCTGGACAACTATCTGGAACAGTTTGCCGACCGTGCGGAAGCAAACGGAGCCATCGTCCACTGGGCAAAAGACGCGCACGAGCATAACGAAATCATCTACGCCCTCCTCCGGGAACGCCAGGTGGAAAAGCTCGTCAAAAGCAAGTCGATGCTCACGGAAGAATGCCGGCTCAACCCCTACCTCATAAGCAAAGGCATAGAAGTAGTGGAGAGCGACCTCGGCGAACGAATCCTCCAGTTGATGAACAAGCCCCCCAGCCATATCGTAATGCCGGCCATCCATCTGAAACGGCAGGAAGTAGGCAAACTGTTTGAAGAAAAACTCCAGACCGAAAAAGGCAACAGCGACCCGGCCTACCTTGCGCACGCCGCCCGCCTCCACCTCAGGAACGAGTTCCTCACAGCCGGCGCCGCCCTGACAGGCGCCAACTTCGGCGTGGCAGCCACAGGAGATGTAGTAGTCTGCACAAACGAAGGGAATGCCGATATGGGGGCTTCCTTCCCCAAACTGCACATCGTATCCATGGGCATAGAAAAAGTAACGCCCGACTATAAAACGCTAAGCGTCTTCATCCGCCTCCTGGCCCGTTCCGCCACCGGACAGCCGGCCACCGCGTATACCTCCCATTACCGTAAACCCCGGAAGGGATGCGAGATGCACATCGTACTGGTAGACAACGGCCGGAGTGATATAATCGGCCATGCAGACCATATCCAGACGCTCAAATGTATCCGTTGCGCCGCCTGCATGAACACCTGTCCCGTTTACCGCCGGAGCGGAGGCTACTCGTATACCTGTTTTATACCCGGCCCCATCGGCGTCAACCTGGGCATGCTGAAGTCGCCCGGGGAATATTCCGGTAACGTATCGGCCTGCTCCCTCTGCTATTCCTGCAATAACGTATGCCCGGCCAAAATAGACCTTGCCGACCAAATCTACAAATGGCGCCAGCAGTTAGATTCGCTCGGGAAGGCCGACCGTACAAAGAAACTGCTCTCCGGAGGCCTGAGATACCTCTTTGCCCGCCCGGCATTATACAATACCGCCCTGCGCCTGGCTCCCATTATAAATAAAACCCCTCGCTTCCTCATTTACAACAACCTGAATGCCTGGGGAAAAGGACGCGAATTGCCCGTCTTTGCCAAAGAATCATTCGCTCATATGTGGAAGAAAGGAAAAATAAAGCAACACCCCTGAACAATGAGTACAAAGAACGACATACTGTCCAGCATACGAAGCCATACCGTCCAAACCTGTGATATGCCTGCCATTGAGCTGGAAGCCATACAGTATCCCGATACGGTTGCCCGGTTTACGGAAGTAATAAAGAGCGTGGGAGGAAGCGCCATCGAACTGCAGGAAGGCGAAGATATCAACAGGCGAATCAGGTCTTTATACCCGGAAGCCGGCGTCATAGCCTCGAATCTCCCGGAGATACGCATAGCAACCGTTAATCCCGACGAGGTAGAAACCCCTTACCTGTTAAACGGAACCGCCCTTGCCGTTGTACAGGGCGAGATAGGCGTAGCAGAAAACGGCTGCGTATGGATACCCCAGAACGTAAAAGAAAAAGCCGTCTGTTTCATTGCCGAATACTTAATTATACTGCTGGATAAAAGCAGGATTGTAAGCAATATGCACGAGGCTTACGAGCAAATCCGCTTTAACGACAATGGCTTCGGCGTATTTATTTCAGGCCCATCCAAAACAGCCGATATAGAACAGGCTCTCGTAATAGGGGCGCATGGAGCAAAAGGGGTAGTCGTTTTGCTGACCACCGTTTAATCCCGACACAGCATACCGGCCATCCGTATCGCATCGAAAAGCCCTTTACCCGTTTTATAACGGCAAACGAACAGAACCGGCCAAAGCCCTTTCTGTTCGCTTAATACCCGGAAGCGGCGCTTTATACCTGCGAATACGCCAGCGGCAGCAGGATACGGTTTGTGTTATCCGTAGCCGTATGGGCATATTCGGGGAGGCCTTTGATGGCGTTCCAGTCGGGGTGGCTACCGAAGGCTTTCCATGAAGCGTCGTGCGACTCTTTGTCTTTATACCACGTAAGGTACATGAGGGAAGGCATATGCGGGCCCGACAGCGTTTCGCCATAACATACCGGGTGGACGCCTACTTTGTCGAAAATAGCCATTTCGGCCTCGTTGAACATCTTTACCTTGCGTTGGTTGGCCTCTTCGTTAGGGCTCCGGTAATGCCGGAGATGAAATAAAGTACGGTTTTTATCGGGCATCTTTAACCGCGGTATCTTATCGAACGCTTCGCAAAGATAGGATTCAAATTCTTTGTAGGCAGGGCTTACGGCTGTTTTGTCGTAAAAAGGCTGCGCTGCCTTCCTGAAAGCGGCGTCGCCCCAAATCGCATGCTTAACCTTATGGAAAGCGGCGATATCGGGATAGATGAAGAGATAAAAACGCTGCGGCACGTCTTTTTCTTCATACAATTTGAATGCTCCTGCCTTGATACCCTGCCTGTTATACGCCGGGATAAGCGTGTCCTTATAGAACGAATCGAGTTCGTTGCCTTCGGACGTAAGCGTATAGATACGCCATTCGTAGATTTCTTTTCCGTCTGCCGTATGGGCCGGTACGGAAGCAATACCTTTCATTACGGGAACTGTAGCCAGTAGCCCGGCTGCTTTCATAAAATGCCTTCTTCTCATATTTTTCATGGATTAGATAGATGTAAAACTCATCAAAGATAAAGATTTCGATGTAATTTTCGTATTTTTGAACAAATTTTGAGTACGTGATGGTGAAAAAGTTTATTTTTCTTTTCTGTTTCAGTTTATTTACACTGGCTCTTACAGCTCAAACAGAGACCAATCTTTTCCGGGCGGCAGACAAAAGTAAGATGAACCATTGGGTCGATTCGGTTTTCGACGCAATGAGTTTAGACGAACGTATCGGCCAGTTGTTTATGGTGATTGCAAACCCGTCTGCCGATACGAGGAATATGCAAAAGCTGACGCGTTACATCAACGAAATAAAAGTGGGCGGGATACTCTTTGCCAAAGGGAGCCTGCAGGCGCAGGCCGAAGTAACCAACCGTATCCAGAAGGTCTCGCGCGTACCTTTATTCATTGCCCTCGACGGCGAGTGGGGATTGTCGATGCGCCTGAGCGGAACGACCCGTTTTCCCCGCAACATGACGCTTGGCGCTATAGAGAACGATACGCTCCTCGAAATATACGGGAAAGAAGTAGGCCGGCAATGTAAAGAAATGGGGATACAAATCAATTTTGCGCCGGCGCTGGATGTGAACAGCAATATGGCCAACCCGGTAATCGGCAACCGCGCCTTCGGCGAAAACCCCAATCTTGTTTCCGACAAGGGACTGGCTTATTCCAAAGGCCTGGAGAGCGCCGGTATTATCCCGGTAGCAAAGCATTTTCCCGGGCACGGGGATACGCCGGACGATTCGCATAATACGCTTCCTGCCATTCGCCATAGCCGTGCACGGCTCGACAGCGTAGAGCTACTCCCCTTTAAAAGATATATATACGATGGCTACGCCGGAATCATGACGTCGCACCTGTACGTGCCTGCCCTGGACAATACGAAGGATATGCCGGCTACCTTTTCCAAACCTGTCGTGACAGACCTGTTGCAGAAAGAATTTGGTTTTCAGGGATTATTGTTTACCGATGCGCTTGCCATGAAAGGAGCGTCGGTCAAAGAAGGCGAAAATATATCCGTCAAAGCATTGCAGGCGGGGAATGATATTCTGGTGTCGCCGGCTACTCCCATAACCGATTTTGAAGCCGTTAAAGAGGCGCTCGAAAAGGGTACGCTGGATTTAAAAGATATTGAACGGCGCGTACTCAAAGTATTGCAATACAAATACATTACCGGCCTGGCCGATTATAAGCCTATACAAACGAAAGGTCTGTCGAAGCGTATCAATACGCCCCATGCAGCCTGGCTGGCAGCCAAACTCAACGAAGAAGGGATTACCCTGCTGAAAAACGTATCCGGCTATATTCCGCTGAAAGAACTCGACAAAAAGAAAATCGCCGCTATCTCTTTGGGCGACTCGAAAGGCAATGAATTCCAGAAGATGCTCAACCGCTACGACTCCGTGTCCTTCTTCACGTTGGGACGGAATGCCACAGCCGCCGAACAGAAGAAAATATACGCCGAACTTGAAACGTTCGACTTAATTATTTGCGGTATCCATACGGTGCGTATCCCCGAATCGGAACTACTCCTGAAGCTGGCAGAGAAGAAAGACGTTATCCTGGCCTTCTTCACCCAGCCTTATTTCTCTAAAGATTACAAAAAGTCTGTCCACAAGGCGAAAGCCGTTATCATGGCTTACGAAACCTCCCAGCCGGCGCAGAGATATGCAGCGCAACTTATCTTCGGAGGTATTGCGGCCAAAGGGAAACTCCCTGTTTCTATCCCCGGCATATATTTTTCCGGAACGGGCGTCTTTACCGGGAAGACGCGCCTGGGATATCATGAACCCGAAGAGACAGGCGCCAATATGGACCGCCTGCACGTGATTGACGGTATCGTAAAAGAAGCGCTCGACGCGAAAGCCTTCCCCGGATGCCAGGTGCTGGTTGCCCAGGATGGCCTGGTCATTTACGATAAATCCTTTGGCTATTACGATTACGACAGGAAGCAACGGGTAGACGAATATTCCGTTTACGATCTGGCCTCCGTTTCAAAGGCTGCCGGAACGCTGCTTGCCGTAATGAAGTCGTACGACGAAAAAAACTTCACCCTCACAAACAAAATATCCGACTATATACCCGAACTCAAAGACTCCGATAAAAAAGACATTATAATAAAGGATTTGCTTTACCACCAGTCCGGCGTAATCCCTTCGATAGCTTTCTATACGAATAAAAACCTTCCCAATCTGGTTTCCGACACAGCGAAGCCCGGTTTCCGTACGGAAGTGGCAAGCGGCTTTTATCTGCATGATTCGTTTCGTGATACGGTTATCAATGAAATCAAAACATCCAAACTTGGTCCGAAAGGGAAATACCTCTATAGCTGCATCAACTTTATCATGCTGCAAAAAATGGTAGAAGCCCAGACGAAAGAGCCGCTCGACAAGCTATTGCGCGCTAATTTCTACAGACGGCTGGGCGCCGCCACTACCACTTATAATCCATTAAAAACAATGGATACCCTGCGGATTGTCCCTACGGAAGACGACCGGCTCGTCCGCCGGCAGTTGCTCCGGGGCTATGTACACGATGAGGCGGCGGCATTTCAGGGGGGAGTTTCCGGTAATGCTGGCCTGTTTTCCAATGCCAACGACCTGGCAAAGGTATTACAACTCTTTCTCAATCAGGGAGAGTATGGAGGCGAACGCTATCTTTCGTCTGAAACCAGCCGGCTGTTCACGCAGAGCAAAAGCCCTGCCTCACGCCGGGGATTAGGTTTTGACAAACCGGCTGTGGGAACGCCCAAACTCTCGCCCTGCGGAGCCTTGGCCCCGGCGTCTGTCTACGGGCATACAGGATATACGGGAACCTGTTTCTGGGTAGACCCCGACAACCGGCTTATCTACATTTTCCTTTGTAACCGCGTTATGCCTGCCCGCGCCAACAACAAACTCAGTTCATTAGATATCCGTACAAGGATACAGGATGCGATATACAAGGCCATTGATAGGAAAACGCAAAAAGATTTATAATTTTGCACCTCCTCCGGAGAGGAAAACGAAATAGTCACATTTTAAAAAACGAAAGATATGTTATTCGGACACGGCGACGATTTTTACAACACACAGCAACAAGTAACCAGCAACTTCAGCTCCAATGTCTGGCATGGCGCCAACCTGGAAAAGCTGACCGCTCATCTTAACACTCAGTTCGACAGGATAACCCGTTATCCCGAACCCGACGCAGGGAGTTTGAAACGGCTACTCGCCCGGCGGTACGAAATAGCGGAAGATAATGTAGTGATAACCAATGGTTCCGTAACTGCCTTCTACCTGCTGGCGCAAGTATGGCGCGAGAAAAAGTCGGCCATATTAACGCCTTCATTTTCCGAATACGAAGACGCCTGCCGTCTTCACAAGCACAAGATAACCTTCATCCCCAATTCCGAAGATATTTCGGGGCTAAACCTTGAAGGACAGGATCATTGCTGGATATGCAATCCGAATAACCCCGACGGCAAACTGTTCAGCCGTACGGAACTGCTTAACCTGATTGCCGCCAATAAGCAAACAACCTTTATGGTAGACCAGTCCTATGCCGCTTTCACTACCGAGGATATGCTGAAACCTTCCGATCTGAAGGCTAACAAAAACCTGGCGCTGGTACATTCCATATCAAAAGCATACAATGTGCCCGGCCTGCGTATGGGATATATCATGGCGTCTCCGGCCATTACAAAAGCGGTAAGTAAATATCTTATCCCCTGGTCGGTCAACACCCTGGCGATAGAAGCCAGCAAATATATATTGATACATCCGGCGCAGTTTACGCTACCTATCCGCAAATGGCAACGCGAAACAGCCGAGCTGATTTATCAACTAAACAAACTTGATGAACTGGAAGTTATCCCCAGCGCAACCACCTTCTTTTTAGTGAGATTAAAAAAAGGAACAGCCGCCGGACTAAAAGAATATTTGCTTGCAAACCACGGCATCCTCATCCGCGACGCCTCCAACTTTCATGGCCTTGACGAAACCTATTTCCGCCTCTGCACCCAAACCCCCGCAGAAAATCAACAACTGATTGACGCAATCAAAGAGTGGATGAAAGAGAACTGACATTTACTGAAAAGTAGCGGCCGCCGGAGGATAATTATTTATAAACGGTTGATTCGCCGGAGTAATACTTACTATTTCGTCTACAATGAATTTGGAATACCCTCTCCAAGGCAGCGTACCGAAATACTCTTTATACCGGAGTTCCACCATTTGTCCGCCGGCGCGCATCAACGAGTCGGCTATTTGCGGATTGGCCACTGAAAAGTTAAACTCATTGGATTGTATCGCTCCGGACTTACTGCTCTGAAAACCGCTCTGAATCAATTTCCCTTCATACGTTTTGAAAAGAATCCCTTTGTATACCACATAATTAAGTTGTCCGGTCTTCACTCCTTCCCCGAAAGGATAATAATAACGGATAGCAACAAACAGAACCAAACCCAATACAATTGTAACAAGCGTGTAATTGCGGATTTTCCTTAATCCGTTTTTTATCGAAGGCTTTATCGTAATCGGCATAACTGTATCTTTAATTGATTGATTCTGCAAAGATAACATCCCCCAATCAATTTTACCCCATTGCCGTCGAATATTTTTTTTCGCGACTCTGTTTAAGCAAGTGAAATCCTGCACATGGCAAAGCGTTTGGTAAATTATTTTACTTCAACGCTTTGCCTGATATGTAAACACAAATGTTTGCGGATTTAAGGATATGTATAAAGAGGCCAAATAACTTATTATTGTAAATCATTAAATATAACCAATGTTTCCTGCATGGAAGTATTGACTATATGCGCGCCAAGCAATTCCGCAGGGGGTATTATGTTTTTTTAACCTGTATCTTGTGGTATTTGACTGAACAAACCATA
>JAITRG010000154.1 GCA_031288515.1 Tannerellaceae bacterium | reverse complement strand
GCATTGTCGAAGTCAGGAAACAATAGGATTCGAAATAATTTCCTATTTTTGCGATAAATTCAATAACTTTTCTTACAATGAAAATCAATTTTATTATCTTATTAAATATCTTTGCTTTGGTGGCTTGCGCGTCAACTAACAACCCTGTAATCAGCGGGGCAGATTGGGGCTTGGTTGATTCGAAACCGGTATATCTTTTTACATTGGCCAATTCCAATGGGGTGACGGCTAAGATCACCAATTATGGCGGTATTGTTGTAGAATTTAATGCGCCTGACAGGAATGGGTACATGGAAAACATCGTACTTGGCCTAGGAACTTTAGACGATTATCTGGCCGGCCATCCGGCTTTTGGCTACATTGTAGGACGCTATATTAACCGTATCGGCGGGGCGAAGTTTACCCTCGAGGGCACAGAATACGTTCTGGCTACCAACTCGCTCGGCAAACACAATATCCACGGTGGAAGAAGAAATTTCAGCAGTAAGGTATGGGATGCAACAACCTCAAGCAACGAACAATCGGCTACGTTATCGCTTTCTTATATATCTGCCGACATGGAAGAAGGCTATCCTGGCAACCTGACTGTGAAAGTGGATTACGTACTGAACAATGATAATGAATTACAGATACACTACACTGCCACCACTGATAAGCCGACTGTGTTAAATCTTTCCAACCATAGTTATTTCAATCTCACGAATTGCAAAGAAAATGTACTCGGCCATCAGGTTATAATTTACGCCGATACTTATACGCCGGTGGATAATGAACTGATCCCTACGGGAGAAATTGTCCAAGTGGAAGGTACGCCATACGACCTGCGCCAATGGACCGTCATCAACGATCGCCTAACCGACCTGCCTAAAGGCTACGACAATAACTTTTGTATAAAGGGAACGTCCGGGCGTCCGGCGTTGGCTGCCGAGATGTACGAATCGAAAAGCGGCCGTTTGTTGCAAACCTACACTACCGAACCCGGTCTTGGGTTTTATACCGCCTACGGTTTGAACGGCAGGAATAAAAGTCCGCAGGGCGTTGCATATACTTCATCCATGGGCGCCTGCTTTGAAGCGCAACATTATCCCGATTCGCCCAATAAGCCCAATTTTCCGTCAACGACGCTGAAGCCTGGCGAAACATATACGCAACTGACCATATATAAAGTGGGAGTAAGGCCGTAAGATAACAAACCGTGATGAGTAGCGCATATATGAATAAACAAACCCTCAAGCCCATACCTTTGCAAGGTAGAATCAATGCCTTTGACTTTCTAAGGACGCTTATGATTTTCTTTGTCATCGTATTACATGTCAGTATGACTTATATGCTTGACTGTCCTTTCTGGTGGTATGTTGTCAGCAAAAAAGTAAGCCCGGCGTTTTTAGTTATTGTTAATGTATTGGACATATTTATGATGCCTGTCCTTTTTTTTATTTCCGGTTATTTTACGCCTGCTTCTTATTTACGAAAGGGAACCGTTGGATTTCTGAAAGATAAAATCAGGCATATCCTTTTCCCCTGGCTATTGGGGATTATCGTTATAGTTCCTTTATACTCCCTGTCTTTAGGGAAATCGATGGGTGATGTGATTGGGATAGTAAAGGAAGATTCTCTTTATTTATTTACCTGGCAGGGGCATTTATGGTACTTGGGCATCCTTTTTCTTTTTCTTTTTGCCTATGCTTTAGTCGCTTATTTCAGCCCCCCGGATAGTGTACGCACTGCTACTGCATCAAATCAAAAAAATATACTATTGTTG
Organism: Tannerellaceae bacterium; assembly: GCA_031288515.1. GTDB lineage: Bacteria > Bacteroidota > Bacteroidia > Bacteroidales > Tannerellaceae > DFXE01. The sequence goes on along the minus strand of JAITRG010000154.1, from coordinate 20,857 downwards.
CTTGCGTGCATGGTTGTTTCTGCAATTTGCGCTTGTTTGTCTGTTACCTGTATGGCTCCTTTTGATGACTGGCTGTACTTTGTTTCCGTTTTTACGTTGAAACCGGCTAAGGCAATTACCTATCTATGCCTGTTTATGCTGGGAACTTATGCCTGGCAAACAAACTGGTTTATCAAAGGCGGGTGGATGCCCCGGATAAGTATATGGCGTATATTGGCAATAAGTACGGCTGCTTGTTATGTGCTGTTGAAGCTGTGTGTTATTCCCGATTATGATTTTCCGCTATCAGATAAGATTGTCCCTGTTTTTGATGCGGTATGTTCTTTTACGACACTGATGTATGCATTATTGATAGGGATGAAACTGCAGGCAAGCCGCATAGCCGGTTGGCTGATAAATCTATCCCCTTATTCATATGGTATATACTGGATACATATACCGCCGATGATTTTGTATTTGCATCTGATAAATGACGCCGGTTTCCCGATTTTTATAAAATGGATTTCGGGCATAGCAGCGACTTGTTTCTTTTCCTTGTTAATCAGTAAATATGTATTGAAAAAATGGCCCCTGCTCAAAGATATGTTCTGATTATTTGTTGCCGGCCATCTGTTTCTTCTGGCGATAAAAGATGATATACGTTGACAGGCATACCAGGGTTTCCGATAGAGGAAGGCTGGCCCATACCCCGTTTACCCCCCAGCATAAAGGCAATAAATAGATTAACGGAATGAAAAATACCTGCCTGATTATGCTTAAAGCAGCCGATTTAACGGCAATTCCGATATGCTGGAAAAATCCGCCCATCAACAATTGACAACCGGCTAACGGCAATGTTACGGTCAAGACAAAGAGCGCTTTCGAAGCCTCTTCAATTAATTCCGGATTCGGATTAAATATCTGCACCATCTCTTTTGAAGCGAATATACCTGATAATAAGGCGACAACGCCAATACCAAAAGCTATTCTGAACGCATAATAAAGCGTTTGGAACATCCGCGTATAGTTTCGCGCTCCAAAATTATATCCGATAATCGGCTGTATCCCTTGCGATATCCCTATAAAGATCATAATAAACACATAATGAAACCGGCTGGCCACAATATACCCTTCCAAAGAAACGGGCGTACTATAGGCAATAAGTTGCGTGTTGGTAAAAAAGACAATGAGCGAAGTCATCGCCGTAATCAGGAAGGGAGCGAATCCTATATTCACGATTTGGTAAAGTATTTTGGCGCGTAGCCGCAGATTTTGTATCTTAACAGGGAAGAAACTACTTTCCCTGCTAAAATAAGGGACTATGATACAAGCGGAAAGGATAGTAGACAGAAAAGTGGCGCCTCCGGCTCCTTTCATCCCCCATTTGAAAACAAAAATAAAGAGAGGAGCTAAGATGAAATTGAATACTACGCTGCTGGCCATTATATACATTGACTTCTTAGGGAATCCGATTGCTTTCACGATATTAATAAAGGTAGTACCCATATTCAGCAACAGGCTGGCCGGTAAAAAACAGATGAGAAAGTCTTCGGCAAATTGATACGTCTCCTCTGTAGCTCCCATCCGGTAAAGGATGGGTTCCATAAACACATATGTAATAATAATAGGAATAATGGATATAACGAAGGTAAAAAGAAGTGATGTACCCATTACCCGCACGACCATTTCTTTATTATCGAGGCCAAGATAGATAGAGATACGGCTCGACGTACCAACGCCTATCAATGTACCTAATGCCGCCAACAGGTTCATGATGGGCAAAAGGACGCCGAGGGCTCCAAGGGCATGGTCTCCCAGACCGGGTCCATATCCGATAAAGACGCTATCGATAATATAATAAATAGCCAATGTAAGCGTTCCGGCTACAGAAGGCAAGGCATATTGCCAAAAAAGCGGCTGAATTTTTTTATCCCGTAGTTCGAGTATTTGTTTCATTCGTTAAAATTTAATAGGGACCCCATTATAAAAGTCCAGTATTTTTGTCCGCAGGATGTAATCATATTTGGCTTGTATTTGTTCCGACTGGCTTTGCAAAAGCCTTGTCTTTACCTCATCGTATTCGAATGGAGTTAATTTGGCCTGCTCATAACGAATTTGTGCATGCCGGAACGATTCGGAAGTAAACTTTACCGCATCGTTCGACGCCTTGTATTTCTCATGTGCGGCAACAGCGTTCTTATGTGCGGTTTGAATTTCTTTATAGAGCGTTTTCTTTATATCTTCCAGCATCAATTGCCTGTCTTGTATATCCAGCCTGACAACGCGTACTTTATTACGCGTTTCAAAGCGGTTAAAAACCGGAATACTCAGCCTCAATCCAATCAGCATATAATCATTATTTTTCAATTGGTCGCCAAACGATTCGTTTGCCTTTATCAGTTGATTGGTTGCCGGGTTAGTTATGTCTTTGGCATTGTATTTATAAAGGTAACCGGTTCCCCATTCAAAGACAAGGCTCAGATTGGGCATGTAATTGGCTTGCGCTACTTTCAGCGCTTTCCCGGCGCTTGCAATTCTATATTCCTGCTCCTTTACTACGGGTTTACTGCTTACTGCATTCTCGAATATCAATTGTGTCGGTTGAATCTTACGAAACATATCCTCTATTAGCTTCTCACTGAATGGGGGCGCTTTTACATCAAACCTGCTTTCGCGTTCCAGTTCGAGAACCTGCGCTAAATCAAGCAAAACCAGTTCCAGGTTATTTTGCGCCTCAATTACCGCTACTTTATCTTTGGCCAACTGCGCTTCCATGTCATACAGGTTGATGGAAGGTATGCTTCCGGCCTCGTTCAGAAGCGCCGTTTTCCTCAACTGAGTTTGCGTCAAGGCTAAATGTTCTTCATTTATCGTAACAAGTTCCTTGTTGAATAACACCTGCAAAAATAAAGATGTGATATTGATGGAAAGGTTATCTTTTGCCTTTTCCAGGTTTTGAGTAGCCGCTTCCAGTTCTAATTTTGTTCGCGCTATTTCATTCGGGATACGAAAACCTGTGAAAACAGGAATTGAACTGCTTGCCCCCAACCCTGTTTTAGATAAAGATTCATCCAAATCCGAATAGGTTTGCGAGCGTCCGAAACTCCAATCTTGGATGATTACCGCATTAAGATCAGGCAGGCGGCTGTTTTGGGCCGTATTTTGTTGCACTTCCGCTACCTTCCGTTGAACCTTTAGCCGTTGTATACTTATATTATGTTCAATGGCATATTGAATGCACTCTTCCAATGTCCATCTCTTATAATTAGTACGTGGACGGGTATTTACGCTTCTGTTTCCTCTTCCTTCAGTTTGTGCAAGCGTTTCTTCCGCCGGGTATATAAGGAAAAGAGACAATATTACATATAAGTATATTTTTATTTTCATGGGATTAATCTAATTGAAGCCCTCTTACTTTTTCTTTTACCGATAACCCTTTTTTAATTTCAATATAAACGCCGTCCGACAATCCCACTCTTACCTGTCTTTTCTCAAAAATCTGTTCCTTCCCCTGCGCTCTCAAGACATAGACGAATGTCTTGCCTTCACTGAACTCTACAGATGATTCGGGGATTATAATGACATTCCTGGCCTGTTTGATAAGAACTTCGGCATTCGCGCTATAGTCTGCCCTGATCAGAGCAGAGTCGGGAGTACGCAAGGCTGCTTTGATCTCATATAATACGGTTCCGTTCTCTCTTTTTCCTTCCGGTGCAATGTATTCGATATAAGCCCTGAACACCTTGTTGCTGATAGCTCCTATTTTAATTTTTACAGGCATATTGTTTTTAAGCAGGTGAACTTCCGTTTCATCCACATTTCCCTTGAATATCAGGTCGCCCATATCAGCCACGGCAGCGATGGTCGTACCCTCATTAAAAACGTTGGACTGGATAACATAATCTCCTTCTTTAATAGGAAGATTCAGTATCGTGCCGGAAGCGGTAGACCGGATTTGCGTATTGCTTATCCCCGAAAATCTTTTAGCGACGCCATACGTTACAATCTCCAATGCGTCTTTGGCATTTCTCTGTTCTTCCACGGCTTTCCGGTAAGCGGCTTCAGACAATTCGAATTCGTTCCGGGATATTACTTCGTTCCTGTACAGCGTCTGTTGGCGTGCGAAGTCTATCTCTGCCTGGCTCAGATTTATTTCAGCAATCTTTAATCTGGATTCCGCCGCATTTAATTCGCCCATTTCTGTCGTAACCTTTACATGGGCGATAATCTCTCCTTTCTGGATACTTTCGCCGGCTTCTTTTCTTACATTATTAATAATTCCCGATATTTGAGGCTTGATTAATATCTTATTCCGGGGTTCTATATTACCGGTAGCTACAACCGTGTTTTCCACAGTACCTGTTTTAGGCGTAACAATCTCGTAGGATACAATTTCCGCGCGGGATTCATCCCATAAGAATTTGAAAGTTACAAGAACTATAGTCAGTAATACGGTAAATATGATAATTCGGCCTACTTTTCTCATAAATAAACAGGGTTTATTTTGTTTGTCTTCTTACTCTTCTCTGATAGCGTCGATCGCTTTAATATTCAAAGCTCTCGTTGCCGGTATTATTCCTGCCAACATTCCGCTGATTAACAATATAACAAGAGATAAAATCCCTATCTTAAATGTAATCATAGGATGTAATATGAACATATTTTCTTGTTTTTGCACCCACACCAAATCCGCTATATGCAAGGCATAAATACCGGCACACAGCCCCCAAACGCCTGAAATCAATGTCAGGACAATACTTTCCCACATGATCTGATTGATTATTTTACGAGGTTTAGCTCCGATAGCCCTTCGGACGCCGATTTCCCTTGTCCTTTCTTTTACGGTTATCAGCATAATATTGCACACGCCCACGATACCGGCTACAAGCGTTCCCAGCCCCACAATCCAGATTAAGATGGATACTCCGCTAAAAAGGTTCATATACATAGTGTATTCGTTTTCCATATTAAAACTCCATATGGCTTTATAATCATCCGGATGTATATGATTGATACTTTTCAGCACCTGTTTTATTCTGTCTTCTATATAATTTGCCCGGACATTATCCTGTGATATGGCTGCTATAAAATGAATAATATCGCCCTGGTTATTTATTTGTTGCAATGTAGTGAAAGGAAGGAGTACCGAACTCTCCAGTTTATCTCCAATATTAATATCCGACAACCCATTTGTTACTCCCACAATCTGATAAAGAACGCCATTAACCCGGATATCCTGCCCTATGGGGTTCTCTTTTCGTGGAAATATTTTTTCAAAGACTTTTTTACCAATAATACATACTTTTCTTTTTTTTTCAATATCTATATCATTAATAAAACGCCCGTAAGACAGATGCTGGCTTTCAACCTGCGCATAGTTGGGATAAAGGCCTTTCACATGAAAAGTGCCGCTCTGGTCTTTATATACAATATTATTATTAAACACTTGCCCCCACAATACAGGAGACAGGAATTTTATTTCGGGAATCGAATCCATAAGGATCGTAATATCTTTATTCCGTATATCCCACGCTCTCCCTTTCTGAAACCCTTTATAGGGTATGGCGGTAGGAGCAGAACCGAGAAAGCAGGAGTTGGTGGCGAATCCTTTCACTCCTTTCATAACGCCTCGTTCCAGTCCATCCCCCGATCCGATCATTACGACTAACGTAAAAATACCCCAAAATACCCCGAATGCAGTAAGAAGGCTTCTTACCTTATTCCGGGTAATCGTTATCCATATTTCCTGTATTTTGTCTAAATCGAACATATTATTCTGTTCTTATCGCTTCTACTGCGGGTACTTTCACGGCCAGCCGCGCCGGAAAATAACCGGCCAGCACTCCCGCTATTATTAAAATAATCATTGCTCCTATTGCTGTAGAAACATTAACCGACGGATTCTCAAAAATAGCCAGCGATGCTATTGCCGTATTGTTTTCGAGAAACCAGTTGAATACTTTGCTAAGCCCTATCCCTATGAATAATCCCAGATAACCGAACATGGCCGTGATAACAACCGATTCTATTACAATGTTCATAAGTATGGAGTAAGGCTTGGCGCCTAACGCTTTTCTGATTCCAAATTCCCGTGTGCGTTCCCGCACCGTAATAAGCATGATATTACTGATACCGACAATCCCTGCAAGCAGGGTTCCAATCCCGATAACCCATATAAAAACATTTACGGCGTTAAATATTCCCAATGTCTGCAAGTAGGTATCCAGCCTGTCGGAAAAGCCAACTGCCTGCTCATCCAGGGAGTCGAATTGGTGCAGAGCACCCAACCGGGCTCTCAGGTCTTTAATAAATTGTTCGTTACTTTTTTTGGTATCAAGATTCTTTACCGTAAAAGCAAGGCTTGTGAAACCCCAACCTCCATAAAATAACAGTTGCGATGTAGAGAAAGGTATATAGGCCTTTTCGATATTGGTAGACGATGTTTCATCGAAAACGCCTACGACCGTAAAACGGAGTTTATTTATAATAATATCTTCTCCGACAGGATTTCTATCCTGATATAATACCTCTTTCAGGCGTTGGTTGATGACTGCGGTTTTTCGTTGTTTATTTATATCCAGGTCACTGATAAACCTCCCTTGTTTATCCTTTATTTTTATCCCGTTGATATACCTGTATTCAGGATATACGCCGACCAATGTTACAGATGTATAATCTCTTTTATAACTTGCCGTAGCGACGGTATTAATACAGGGAGAGATAAATTCTTTCTGAAGAATTTGATTATTAATCAAGTCAAAGTCTTTTTCATCCAATTCCACCTGCCGGTTATCGGGAAGTCCGTTGAAAGGAATAGATGTGGTACGCCCAAAAATGGAGATACTATTGACTTCCCTGCTGCCAAAGGTTGTCATAACTCCATTCTTTGCGCCATTGCTTGAAGCCAATAAAATAATGAACATAAAAATACTCCACGAAATAGAAAATCCCGTAAGAAAGGTTCTTAATTTATTCTTCCTTATCGAAGAGAATATTTCTGTCCAACTATCTAAATCAAACATACAAGCAAATTATAATTCTATTCGGTATAACTATAAAAATCCTGTCATTTTATCAATAATCCATTCCGGATTCTGGATAGGAATACTATGATTTCCTTTTCCATAGTACAAAGATGACTTTTTTATATGTTGATACAAAAATTTAGCGGCATTTTTACACTCTGTTTGTGTGGCATACAATAAAAGGGTTTCATTTTTGACAGGATTCTCTGCTATTTTATCGAACAGATCCAAATCCCGGCTTAAATCTTCCTTCAATGTTGTATGTTCAAACAAGAATTGAACCTGCCGGTGTGTTCTACTGATTTTCCTCCGACTTGGCGTTATACCGGTCGATACGGATAAATCTTCCAGATATTGATCTAAAAACAGTTTATTATAGCCTTCCAATAAAGGCCTTGATTGTCCGTCGCTCAAATTGGGCGTTTCAATAATGATTAGTTTATCAATCGTTTCAGGATGGTGAACAGCCATATACAAAGCGATTAATCCTCCATAACTGTAACCGGTTAAATGCACTTTCGGTAAACGAAGCTCAGATAGAATACCCCGCAAATCTTCCGACATTGATTGTAAATCATAACCCGAATGGGCCGTTTCGCTCAACCCATGCCCTTTCAGGTCATAAAGTACAATATGATATTTCTTAGCCAGCGCTTGCGCAATAGAAAAATAATAAACAGACAGATTCGTAAACAGGCCATGAATCATTACAACTATTTCTGTTGCGCTTTCATTCAGTTCCAGTATATTAAAATTATTGTTATTAATTCGAATCATTACCGTTTACTATATAATCCACAACCTGTCCTACAGATAAATTATACAACTCCTGAAATTTCATGTTAGATATCCATGAAATGAAATCGATTTCATGCCCATACTTCTGTTTTACTTTTTCTGCAAAGGCAACAATTTCTATGCTATCCATTTCCAGGTCTTTTGTAAAAATACTTTTCCGAGATATTCCGATTTCTTCGATGACGCCATCTCCGATAATATCAGCGACAAATATACTTAATTGTTTAAATACTATTTCACTTTGTTGCGTTTTATCTAATTTTTTTGTGTCCATGCTACAATGTATTTTTCTTTATGTTTAACCGAATGAACCTCTTGTTGGGCGATAAATAAAGAATCTCCTTCTATTCTTTCGATTTCATATCTCTTAGGATTGCCTTCCAAACCTACTCCCAACATTTTTCCATAAGCTTCCTTGGCTGTCCAGAACCGGGTAGCCCATTCCGATTGTTCCCTATCCTTCAGCAATACCAACTCTCCTTCAGTGAAGGACAAATCCATGAAATCAGGAGACCTTTCTTCTATCAGTTCTATATCGATACCAACCGGCTTTTCCGAAGCGAGTGCAACCGATTCGTTTCCTTTATGGGAAAGAGAGATTTCCAGTCCCTTCAATTCATCCAATCCTTTGGCAAATGGTTTGCCCTTTTCATCATGATCAATTATTATTTCAATGGGGTATGTTTTTTTTCCGTATTTCTCTATAAGATAGGTACGGATCGCATCTTTTATGGCAATACGGCTGATCGTATAAGGCCTGCGCTTGTTTAACAGCAGCCCTTTCAGTCGAGTCTTTTCTTCGCGGTTCAAATACCTTTTTTCAATAAACGGCCAGCTACCTGTTTTAGAATAAGCAAGGTCGAAATAGGTGACAGGAGTTCCTTCCAGTTGTTTGCCCAATCTATTCTCAAGCGGTATGTTTACGCTATCCCACAAGGCATTATCCATTTCAAAACGCCTGTTCAGCCAATTCTCGGCAATGCACCATACGTTACCATTGCGTTTAAGGATCATATCCCCATTGATGAAATCATCATTTATTTCAGTAACTGCCAGTATGAAATCAAAGATACCGCTTTGATCATGAAAATCTTGATAAAAAGTAATTTTGCCGACGCTTACCGGAAAACAAACATTATTTTCCTTAACGGTTATCCGTAGATAGATACTGATTAATTGCCCCAACGTATCCAGTAGAGACGCTTTTCCTCCGGCAGCTTTCACGACTGCTCTCATCCCGTGTTCATTAACTTCTGTAACTTTCTCGATTCCCTGATAATTAGGCCCGTGAAACATCAATTCTTCATAAATGAAACGGCGCGTGGGTGGTTCCTGCGTTTTTTTGCCCAAATCAATTTTGCCTGTATATTTCTGCGGCGGAGCAGGGTATTCGTCTCCAAGCATAATCTCTGTGGTAATGAAGTTTTTCATTTCCAGCTTCATCAGGTTGTCCGATATCCAACTGCCCTCGGTTTGCAGCTTAAATTCGTGAAAAACATTCATCCATTGAAAAATACTGAACGAAGATAGCCCTGTTACTTTCCGGGTTGGAGCATGTTTTTCGGCAATTTCCATCATCATCTCGATGCTCATCGTCATTGGGATTACTACATCAAAGTCTTCTATAACCGTCCAATAAGCGGGTTGTTTTACAACGGTATGATCCGTTATATAAGGATAATCCCGGGTAGTGATTATAATTTCTTCCTTGAACGTTTTTTTTGCCGTACCGATGTTTTTTGCCTGCGCCGGCTGAACTTTCGTTTCTTTCGTTTGAGAGATACCGCTTGTTAGATTGAATTTTTGTTCCAATGATTTTACTTCGTTCATGATATCAAGCATTTCTTTCTGCGCTAAAGACATCTCACGGATATTTTCATTTACTTTCTGTGCCAGCGGTTGATGGGTGTTATCGCTTTCTTCACAGGAAGAGAAATCTATTTTACTTTGTTTCTTCAATACCTCTTTAATTAGCGGAAATTCTGTAACGAAAGGAGCAAAATCAAGTTCCAGTTCCTGCCCTATCACCTTGGCTACTTCTCCGCTTCTGATAAACAGTACATCCACTTCTTTTCCTTCGATAAACAGGAGGGCGAGTACCCGTCTTAATTGTTCAATACCCGATCTGCCCGGATTACAGGTAGAAATGGCGCTATACTTTTCGTCGCGTAGAATATCGTCTACAAAACCAGTCAGGGGGCCTGCTCCTAATTGAATAAAAACACGCGTTTTCTCCTCAGTATATAACTTACGGATCAATTCCCTGAAACGAACGGGCGAAGTAAGGTGCTTAATGGTAAGTTTCCGGTATTCGTTCATTTCGGTAGGATATTGTTCCAATGATGTTGCCGACCAGATAGGAATAGCAGGTTTCCTCAATTCTTCTATCTGATCCAGACAGTAATCTAATATATAGAGATGCTTCTCTAAGAACGGCGTATGATAACCCGATTTATAAGGTAGTTCCTGATTAAAGATTTGATTCTTTTTCAGGCGTTTGCACATCTCGTCTACAGCTTCGCGCTTTCCGCACATCAATACCTGCGTGTTACAATTATCATTCGATAAATACAATTCGGGAATGTCTTTTATCATCGGTTCCAACGTTTTATATCCGCAACCTACGGCTACAAAATAAACATCTTCAAACCAGGAATCGTAATCGTCATTCGGCCCTTGTGAATTTTCGTCAATTTCCAGATTCAAGTCTCTTACCCATGCTTTCATCATGGATTTTACATTCTCATCTGTTACCAATCCGGATGCTTTTCCTGCATGCCATTCTCCGATACTGTGCCCGGCATTCATATCCGGGACTATCCTTAGTTTTTTCAGGGAAGTATCCAGCAGGTTATTAATATGATAGAGTTTTAACGATTGATTCAATAAACCTTGTTCCGCCATGTCGTGCGGGCGTTCCAACTCGAAATAGTCGGCAACCGTGTTGACTTCCACATCCATCTCCATATTGAATCCTGAAAAGAGGAAAGCCAGTTTACCCTCCTTTTCAAGTAAAGGTTCATTCGAGAACCAGATATCCATCCGTCCTTTCCAAGGCATATCCTTTTCAACAATAGACCGGGCTTTTGCAATCCGCTCGTCGTCAGGATCGAAAATAATAAGCCTGTACCTGCCTTCAATTCCCGCCCAATACTCCCGGTCAATCTTATCCAACAATTCTTTTTTTGTATGCGCTGCAATAAGACATGCCGATTTGAACGACCGCTTAATGGCTATTTTACTATCCGGGACAAGATTTTCCGGCTTATTATCATAAGCTGTCATAATTACATGGGAGTTTATACCTCCAAAGCCGAATGCATTGACGCCTGCCACTAAAGGATATTTATCTTCCTCCCAGTCAATAGCCGTTTGAGGGAGTTCGAAGCGCGAATCAATAAGGGCTTTTGCCGGTCGTTCGGCATGCAGGGTGGGCGGTATCCGGCGGTTGAACAAAGCAAGCGCCACTTTTATTATACCGGCCATTCCGGCTGCCGGCATCGTATGCCCGATATTCGACTTAACAGAACCCAGCCATATTTTATTCAATGAGGTATCTTTACCGAAAAACTCGTTCAACGTATTGATCTCTACTTTATCGCCGGCAATGGTAGCCGTGCCGTGCGCTTCAATCAACCCGACGCGTTGAGGATCCATGTCTACTTTTTCCCACGCTTTAGCCAACGTTAATTGTTGTCCAACCGTATTGGGAGCCATCACGCTCACGCCCGCCCCATCACTGAAGACGGCCGAAGCTTTAATCAGGGCATATATCCTGTCGTTATCCTCAATAGCCTTTTTTAATGTTTTAAGCACGAGGACGCCGCCGCCTTCGCTGGGTATCAGCCCGTCGGCGTCTTCGCTGAATGGAGAAATAACGCCTTTATGCGATATAGCCCCCAACATATTGAACGAAGCTTGGAACATAGCGCTTTGAGCTGTATGCAAACCAGCCGCAAGGGCGATATCGCATTGTCCGCTAAGAAGCAATTCGCTGGCATGATTGATAGCAATAGCCGAACTGGCGCATGCGCCGTCTACCGTATAAGCCGGCCCATGCATGTTCAGTTTATTCGTTACTAAAGCGGCAATCAGGTTAGGCATTAATGCGATAGCGGTATCCGGTTTGATTTCTCCTTTCTGCGCCTGATAAGCTTTTCTTATTTTATCCAGGTCTTCGCGGGAAATAGAAGGGATACATGCTTTCACTACTTCAGCTACCTGCACGCTCGTATTAACAATGTCTATATTCCGCATGGAAGACAGGTTCCCGAAGTTTCCTTTTCCTATGATTACGCAACCGTTTTCCAACGAAATGTTTTTCTTGGCCGCTCCTGCATCTTCTAATGCATCGAAAACCAGTTTCAGCATGAACAACTGTTCAGGTTCCATTCCTTTGGCTGCGATTGGAAGAAATCCGTATTTCAGCGGGTCTATTGCCGGAATATCCAGAAAGCCTCCCTTATTGCAGTAAAAACGGTCATAAGCGCCTTCTTCCTTTTGGAAGTACATCGGATCGATACGGGCGGAAGGGGCTTCTATGATGGAATCTACCCCATTTGCCAAGTTATACCAATATTGATCGATATTCTGTGCGCCGGGAAAGATACACGACATGCCAACGATGGCAATATCTTTATCTGTTTGATTATCCTGTACCATTAATTAAGCCTGTCCTTTCAAGAAATTTTCGATAGTTGACGCATTGCCTCCCATGGCTAAAACAGCAGGTTCTTTACCATATTTCAATTCTTTTACGAAAAACGCCCCGCCTTCTTTAAGCGGAATCATGCCTACTCCTCTTTTTCTAAATTCGCTTTCAAGTAATTCCGAAACCATACCGGCTCCCTTCCACGGGCCCCAGTTGAAAGACAATATTCGCGTAAAATTCTTTTTCTCAAGTAAAATGATGGATAGTAAATCAAATACGCTGTTACCCGCAGCATAGTCGCATTGTCCTCTGTTTCCGAAAGCGGAAGATACGCTGCTGAATAGTACCAGGAATTTAAGATCAGGCAATAATTCGCTTACAATTACTTCCAGCGGATTGACTTTTGTTTGATATACATTTTCGAACGATTCCCATGTCTTGTCGGCAAATAACTTATCGTCTAATATGCCTGCAGCATGGATAACGCCGTCTATTTTACCATATTCTTCCAGAAGGGCCGTTATAAACACGTTAAATTTTTCGTTGTTTTTGGCGTCTACCGTTTTGTAAACGGCCTTTCCGCCTGCTGCTTTTATTTTTTCCAAGGCCTTGCCAATCTGGTTCGATTTGAATATAGCCTGCACTCTTTTTTCAATGCCGGCCGGCGTTTTCATGTTTTCTTCCGTAATGAGGTATTTTCTTATCTCTTCTTTTGTTTGTAACGATGCATATTTCTCCGCATCTTCCAACTGAGATGAACGCCCTGCCAGAATATATGTACATGGATAATCGAGCGACAATTGAGATACCAATTCGGGCGTGATACCCTGCGCTCCTCCTAAGACGAGGACAACTGAATTTTCATCTATATCCAGCAGGGGTTCCCCATCCGCATTTACTTCTTCGGCTTTTACGTCGAACCGGAAACGTTCCCTGCCTTTGTAGATAACTTCCGGGAAGTTTTCTTTTACGGATAATTCGTCAAGAACAAGCTGAGGCAATGCGGCTATATCGAAAGGCGTATGAGAATCGACAACTCTGAAATTAATTTCAGGATATTCGTGCGTCAAACTCTTGATAAACCCCGGGAATCCCTGGATATTTGAAAGGTCTTTTATCTCTTTCTCATTCAACGCATTCGACGTCAGATCGCTGAAAGAAAATACTCCTTTCAACCGGTTCATATCTCCCGCCTTGAGAAACTTGAATAAATGCTCAACCGTGTAACGCCCGGGCGACGAAGAAACATTCATAACGATCAATCCGTCGTAGACAGATAAATCGTTTGTTTCTTTTGCGATTAGGTCCACTTTCGCTCCTTGCGCCTCTATCAATTCTTTTATTGCGGTAGCACAGGAGTTTTCTCCTGCATCATCGGTTAAAGCAAAATAGCGGCCCTCGATAGAAAGCGTGTTTTCTTTTGATACGGGCGCTTCTTTCAGTTTAAAGCACAGCCTCGCCAATTCGCCTTCATCTGCCGGAAGGGCGGCGGTATCTATTGTTTCTGTTTCCTCCGCTTTCTTTTCTCCGGTTGTCTGTTCTTCTTTTGCAGGAAGCGAGTCGAAATTCATTTGTCCGATTTCTTCAATCCATGCAATCATATTCCTTAATGTCTTAATGGCAGCCATTTTCTCGATAATACCTTCTATTTCGGCAAGTCTTTCGGGGAATGTAAGTTTCTCTCTCAACCCTCCGATGATTTCCATGCGCTTGATGGAATCGATACTTAAATCGGCTTCCATATCCATGTCCATATCCAGCATTTCCGGCGGATATCCTGTTTTATCACTAACAACTTCCAATACAATCTCTTTCAACTGATCGGTTGTCAGCGAAGCTATAGCTAATGTAGATACTGCGCCTTCGGGTAATTGTCTGGTTTCGTCTTCCGCAATTACTTCCTGATGGTTTTCTTCTATGATTACCGGGGTTTGGTAACGCGGGGCGGATATGCGTGGAGCCGGTTCGTATTGACCGAAATAACCTAACATAACATCCCGTTGATTCTGGATCATTTCGCGTTGGTTTTCAATCATTTTTTTCAAACTATCCAAGTATTCCAACATTATTTTGCCGGAGTTTACATTACTGCTTATTATCTCTTTTCCCATATTTGTACTGAATATTTTTGTTATTGGATAAATTTCTCCCGACAGCATTTTCTTGTCCGAAGGAATAGCATTCTGCCCATTAATGAACCATAGGGTAGCTTTCTTCTTATACTGTTCAATGTTGCCGGTATCGATAGTTGAAACCTTGCGGCCTTCAAATAATTTTTCGAGATCAAATTCTTTTCCCGTTGCTAAATACTGCCCAAGCGCTTTTAATAAGTAGGTAATACCGTCATTACTGTTATTTTCGGTTTGTATGGCAACGATATCATCGCCCAGCGTATGTTGGGCAAGGCCCGTCATCACCCTTCCCGGGCCTGTTTCTACGAAGATACGGGCGCCTGCGTTATACATGTTCTCTAATTGTTTTGAGAACAATACGGGTTTTACCAGATGTTCCGCCAGCCGTTCTTTTATTTCTTCTACCGTATCGGGATATACTTCCGCCGTTGTGTTAGACCATACCCGGATCGTTGGTTTTTTGAAGGAAATATTTTTCAGCGCACGGGCATATAATTCTTTAGACTTTGCTAATAACGGGCTATGGAAAGCGCATGCTACATTTATTTCTTTACAGGCAATTCCTTTTTCCGTCGCTTTCTTAATAAACCCGGCCAGGCCATTAGAGGTACCCGCCAGTACAATCTGTTTGGGAGAATTGTAATTAACGGCCCATACTTCTGTTTCGCCGGCAAGCAAATCTTTCAGTTCCTCTTCGGAGACATTACTGATAGCCGCCATCTTCCCCTGGTCTTCTTCTATTGCATTTAAGATAGCTTGCGCTCTCTCACGGCTTAGCGAAACTAAGTTTTCAGCATCGAAAGCGCCGGCAAAACACAAAGCCGCCACTTCTCCGTAGCTATGCCCGGCAACCATATCCGGCTTTATTCCCAAAGAGTACAGGTATTCGGCAATAGCGAAATCAACCATCCCTAATAACGGTTGTGCATTACGGGTATCGGTAATCGCTGCTTGTTGTATTTTCTTTTCTTCTTCGTCAAACGCTGTTTTAGGGAAAATAATTTCTTCATACTGCGGATTCTCTTTCAGCAAACGGCGCATCGATGGGATAGCGGTAAACAGGCTCGAAGCCATATAGATACGCTGGCTTCCCTGTCCGGAGAATAAAAAGGCAACCTGCCCTTCCTTCTGATCTCTGTAAAAAACATTAAAATCCCGCTTATCGTCTTTGGCGATATCTATTTTCTTTAAAAGCTCTTCAGCGCTGTCGGCTACTATTGAAACCTGGATGTTCTCTTTGCCGTATACAGCCAGCGTGTAAGCTATATCTCTTAATGCTATGTTGTTGTTCAAAGCCAGCAAATCCTTTATTTTTTGCATTTGCCGTTTAGCGTCGTCCATCGTTTCCCCCCTGAACACGAACAGTTCGGACGGCCATACTTCTAACGGCGGATTCCCGTTGGCTTTACTTTCGGGATCATTTTCGATTACGAGATGAAAATTAGTGCCTCCGAAACCAAAAGCGCTCACCCCGGCAATCCGTTTTTCTTTTTCCCATAATACCGGCTGTGTGTTGAATACGAATGGGTTTGTTTTTTCATTATAATAACTGTTCGGCTGGTTCATATGTGAAATCGGAGGAATAATCCCTTGCTGTACGGCCAGGGTGGCTTTGATTAAAGCGGCCATACCAGCGGCACATTTGGTATGCCCTATCTGGGTTTTGACAGAGCCTAAATAGGTTTGTTTGTTGAGGGCCCCGGCATCTAAGAATATATCGGTAAGCGCTGATAATTCCGTTTTGTCGCCAACAACGGTTCCTGTGCCATGCGCTTCCACAAACCCTGCCTGCGAGGGAACTATGCCGGCGCGGCGATAAGCTCTTGCCAGCGCATTGGCCTGTCCTTTATGATTTGGAGCGGTTAATCCGAGGCTTCGTCCGTCGCTGCTTCCCTCAATCGCTTTGATTACGGCGTATATCTTATTGCCATCCCGCCTGGCGTCTTTGAGCCTTTTTAATACAACTACTCCGATGCCTTCGCCTAATACGATCCCGTCGGCTTCATTGGAAAAAGAAGCGGGGCGCCCTTTTTTCGACAAAGCGTAGGTGGAAGAAAACATCAGGAAGTCATTGATCCCATTATGGAAGTCTGCACCTCCTGCTATGACCATATCGGATCGGTTGGATACAAGTTCCTGGCAAGCTACGTCCATTGCGGCCAATGACGAAGCGCAGGCTGCGTCTACGGTATAATTGCGCCCTCCCAGGTTCAGCCTGTTGGCAATACGCCCGGCAATCACATTGGATAAGACTCCGGGGAATGAATCTTCCGTTAATTTAGGCAAGGCTTCGTCTATCTCGCTGGGTAAATAGCCAAACAGTTGCATAAGTCCCGACCTGATACTATACGTATATGCCAAATCCGTAGCGCCTTCCGCTCCGAAGAAAACGGATGTATTGTCTAAGTCAACGGCCGATAAATCGGTATATCCGGCGTCTTCCAGCGCACGTTTGGCAACATAAAGGCTCAGCAACTGAACCGGCTCTATGGATGAAAGCGATTGCGGAGTAATGCCAAACTCCAGCGGATCAAAATCGATGGCAGGAATAAACCCTCCCCATTTGGAGGTAGAGTAGTCGGTATCTCTGATATCCGGCTTATAGAATACCTCTTTATTCCACCGGGTATCGGGAACTTCCGTTATCGTATCCTTACCGATGAGAAGATTTTTCCAATATTCATTTTTGTTCTTTGCGTCGGGGAAGATACATTCCATTCCTACAATGGCAATATCCATGGGAGACGCCAGGTTGCGGGGGATATCAATATCTTTAAGCTGGTTGATCAATTGGTTGTTGTCAACCGAAACTTGCTGATGAAGCGTTTTTACGGAGATTGTCTTTTGAAGCAAACCGGTTACTTCGCCGGTCATATAAAGCCCTTTTTCAATTTGTTCATCGTTGGATAACTTTACCCATTCGCCGTTTCGCCGTTCCACCCCTTTTGCTGCAATACGCGAGCGACCCAGATTCAGTTCTTCCAGCTTCATCCAAGCTTTTTTGGGGTCCATACCTCCTGAAAGCATTTTCTGTTTTTCCTGTAAGAAAGACTCTGTATAGGGAGTAGCTACGGCGCGGGTTTCTTGTCCCAAAGCCGTTTCCAGCAAGATCGTTTCATTTTTTTCAATAAGTTGTTTCTGGTATTCGCTTCGGATGGCGCCGGATGTAACCGCTTCTTTTGTATAGAGATAGGAAGTACCCATCTGAACGCCTGCTTTTATTCCTCTTGCCGCTAGCGTTGCCGCCATAATACTTACGAATGCAGACGAAAGGCTGTCATGAATCCCGCCGGCGAATAAAACGCTGATAGCTGATTTATTATCTTCTTTCAGCAAACGGTTTATCTGTTTCTCCCAAAGTACCAGGCTCATGATAGGGCCGACATGCCCCCCGCTTTCCCGTCCTTCGAAAACAAACTGTTTCGCGCCTTCCTTCAGAAACATATCCAACAGGCTTGTCGATGGCACATGTAAAAAAACCTTTATGCCTTCCTTCTCAAAAGGAGCGGCTAAAGACGGGCGTCCGCCGGCGATAAGCGCCACGTTGGGTTTGGTTTCCAGTATATACTTCGTTTGCTCTTCCAGCATCTGAGGCGAAGTAAAACCTAAGATTCCCACCCCCCAGGGTTTGTCTCCCAACAGTTGCGACGTTTCTTTCAGGAGATTCCGGCAAGATTCTCCCGTCATCAGGCTTAATGCCAGGAAAGGCATAGCGCCTTCGCCGGCTATATCGTTGACAAATTGCGGCGTATCGCTGATACGGGCCATCGGGCCTTGGACAATAGGATATTTTATGCCTAAATCTTTGGCAAATTCACTGTTTTCACTAATAACAGGTACTGATTTTGCCTGGCGAAGATGTCCGTAAGCAGCCTCATGGATTGCAAATACCAGGTTTTTAAGATTTTTGTATTGCGCCAGATAGTCGACAGACAAGGTAATATCCTGCCCCATGGGAATATAATTCCTGGAGAGGTCATATCCTCCCAGGAACGGATACAAATCATCCACTTTAGGGGCATCGGGAAGTTTAGGCGAGTTTGTTCTGTGCAGAACCCTAAAACCGTCGATCACAACCGTTTCATTCCCGTTTAATTTTTTGCAAACCTGTTTAAGTTCCGCCGGGGCGCTACATTCGGGGAAAACGGCCACTTGCGAATCGAGTACAACGCCCTGGGCCCCTAATGCAAAGAAAGCGGCAGAAGTATGCACCCCGGCGCCTCCTTGAACATACAGTTTTACATGGTTCTTTTCACATAGGCCGACTACTTTCTGAAAAAGGATGAAGGAAGACTCCCCGGATACTTTCCCGGCGCCTTCATTTCCTTTGATTATAATCGAAGAAACGCCATTACTGATTAGCGTTGAGACGTCCTCTGGCGAATACGCCTGATATAAAAGCTCAACACCTTTACCCACAGGCAACCGGCTACCGGCGGGTAAAATAACTTTAGTCACATTCTGTGGTAGTTCCAAGCCTTCTAATCCGGGAGAAATATAAACTCCGAAAGGTTGGCCTGTTTTTTCCGATAATTCTTTTAAAGCATTATCAGACGCTTTTTTTGACTGGTTTAAATGTAATACCGGAAACGCGCCTGCTTCAATTGTTTTCAAAGCCAGTTTTACGTCAGGTATTCCAAAAGGAGAAAACACCAATACATCTTTTGTCCAAGATTCCATCTCTTTTTATTAGGTTAAGTTCTTATCTTTATCTGTTAATCATCAAATCATTCGCATGTGAAAGAGATCAGTAAATCAAGATTAGTCTACACTATGCATGCCATATACATAATCACGTTTCATATAATAAGTTTGTTCTATTTGTTTAACAAAATTGAGCGCGAAGGTAGTTTATTCTTTGTATTAATGCAAACATTTAAAAAACAGGAATATCGTAGAACGCAGAATAAAAAGAAACGCCCTGTGATAGTATTTTATTTTAGAATGTCCATTTTCTATAAGACAGACTTGATTCAATATGTTGACGGATTTTATTAAATACTATAGTATTATATATAATATCACATCAACAGCATTTTCATATTTCTTTTATCAAATGTCCGAATAAAGAAAAGATAAATGCTGTTAAATGCAAACTCCCAATGTGGGATTTTCTTATAATTTCCGTTTTATTATAAAACAAATCGTCAAAATATTATATTTTATTAACAAAAACAAGCATTTACGATATCTCCCTGATCTTTTATACCGATTGCGTATTTGTAGCCTTAATTTAATGGCATTTGGGGGGGCGGGATGAAAGGCGTTTATTCATTCTTTCTTTGTTGACGACTATCTGTTCCAGTTTTCCTTTGGATTTGTCCTTGAAAATTGATTAGCAGTTATCAGGGTTAATTCCTTACTTTTGTTGTATAAAAGAAGGAATTAATCTTTTTAGATCGCCGCCAAAACATTATGCGGTTTAAAAGAAATGGTCGCAGCGTTATCCCTTTCTCAAAAGGATTATAAAACAACGAATGCTTCTGTCATTTTGCTATTTTGTCATTCTGTCATTTTACTCCCTCCCTGTTTCGCTTATTTGTACGCCCATCCCCCATCCGGGATAACGCCTCGAAACGCGCTGCATTTGGCGCTTGCCTTTTGATAAAATGATATAATTCTACTTTAACACATTCATACTTTCTTATCAAAAGCGTAAAGCCCCATCCCCCTCTTCAGGCCCATGCCATTAACCCCATTACACAGGCTTGTCTGGCGCTATCTTTCAGCTTCCAGCCGGTTTATAAGCGCTTGCGTATGAACGGCTATGGCTGAAAGAAGACCTTTCAGCCTCCTTTCAGCAAAAAAATACAGGGCCGGTAAAAAAGGGGAAAAGTTATTGCATCCTCTTTCCCAAACCATTACGATGCCTTTAGAACGTCCTTGCGACGCCTTTGGTAAACCATTGCGAAGACTCTGATGAAGCCTTGCGAAGACTAAAAAAAAGCGCTATGACGCCTTCAACAGACCATTATTATGGTTTGGTAAAGGCATTATTATGATTTACTGAAGGCATTATAATGGTTTACTGAAGACTGTATACTGATTTTTTTATGGAATAAATTCCTCTCTTCCGGTTTCCTGAAAGGAGGCCGAAGTCTTTTTTCAGGATTTTCATCCTGTAAATCAATCCTTTGCAACAAAGCTGAAAGATGAAAGGAAAGGTAAAAAAGTATCGTTTAGCAGGGGAGTTTTCCTGTTGAAAAAGCAGTTCCCGGGCCGGTATCAGGTTTAGCTTCTTTCTTCGCACGTTTTTTAATCTGTTAAAGTAG
>JAITRG010000074.1 GCA_031288515.1 Tannerellaceae bacterium | reverse complement strand
TCTCTCCGTTCTTTGCCTTTTATCCTCGTCAGGTTGTCGCCTAATTCTTCGCGCATGCGGTTTGCCGTTTTCATTAGTTTGGCGGCTTCTTCCGGATAATGCGAGATTACGTCGTAACGTTCGCCCGGGTCGCGGCGCAGGTCGTATAATTCGGCTTTTGTCAGTTCAATGCCGGTTAATTTACCGGGTTGTCCGTCATTGCCGGGGGCATACGCTCCATAGGTAACGTATCTATGCGGAAACGCCAGCTTGAACCGGCCGTCCGTTACAGCCTCCAGGTCATTCCTGTTATAGTAATAAACGAATGATTCGCGGGGATTGGCCTCTTTTTCTCCTTTCAGCAACGGCGTAAGGCTTACGCCGTCTATTTTACGGGAAGGCAAGGGGGCGCCGCTGATTTCGGCAAGCGTGGGAAACAGGTCTATATTCGAAGCTAATTTATTACACGTACTGCCGGCTTCAATGGTTCCTTTCCAATACATAAGGCAAGGGATACGGTTGCCTCCGTCGAACGTTGTCCCTTTGGCTTCGCGCAGTCCTCCCGCCGAACCGGCATGATTGCCGTAGTTTATCCAGGGGCCATTGTCTGACGTTAAAACGACCAGCGTATTTTCTTCCAAACCCAACTCGCGCAACGTTTTCAGTACTTCGCCCACGCTCCAGTCTATTTCCATCAGCACATCGCCATATAAACCCTGTTCGCTTTTCCCCTTAAACTTATCCGATACGGCCAAAGGCGCGTGAGGCATGGAATGCGCCAGATAAATGAAAAAAGGTTTCTGCCGGTTCTTTTTGATAAAATCAACCGTGCGGGCGGTATAATCGGTCGTAAACCGGGATTGGTCGGTATTATACCCTATCACATCATTCCCTTCGTACGTCGGCAAGTCCGGGAAATTAAATACTTCTCCCTGTTGCGGATGAAAGGGCCACATATCATTGGAATAAGGCAAGCCATAATACGCGTCGAACCCGTTTTGCAGCGGCAGGAAAGGTTTGGCGTCGCCCAAATGCCATTTCCCGAATATAGCCGTATTATACCCTTTTTGTTTCAACAATTCGCCCATCGTCATCTCATCCGGATGAATACCATAATCCGAACCGGGCCCCGGCGCCCCGGCGAACCCGATACGGTTCGGATAACATCCCGTAAGCAAACCGGCACGCGAAGCTCCGCTTACCGGCTGCGCCGCAAGAAAATGAGTAAAACGCATCCCCCCGGCAGCCATCCGGTCGATATTCGGCGTGGTATACCCATACGCTCCGTTATAAGAGAAATCCCCATAACCCGCATCATCCAGGTTAATCACTATAAAGTTTGTATAACCGGCGCCCATAACGGAAAACGAAAAGCCGCCAAAAGCAGAAAGAAAGAGTAGTTTTTTATCCATACATTCATACGTTAATATTATACCCAAAAGTAATAATTATCCGCATGGGTATGGAAAATAACGTATATGATTTCAGCTTAAATATTGCATTGGCAAGTGAAGCCCGGTTTTGACACTGAAAACAACGGATAAAAACCACCAGTGAAAAGACATTAAAACCGATTATTTACAGGGATTTATGAAGATTATAGATACTTGGTTGACGTTACTGATCTTTTCTTTTGTTTATACCGTTTTTATTGTATTTTTGTTACCGCTTTGTTGCTCAAATATCGGCGAGCAACAAACCAGTAACAGAAAACAGGTAAAAATATACATAAGAACGGGAGCAAAACCGCCAGACGCCGGCAACCGCCCAGGCTATTAAGGCGAAACGGCAAATTGAGCTGCAAAACGGCGAGTATGGTTTTATCAGCCAGTTTAAAAACAGGGCGCAATAGATTTGATACCTGACATTAACGGGTAAACCGGATTAAAAATAAAAACAGTATGGATACAGATTTAAACGACACATTGAAACAGTCCGATATATTAAAAGCCCGTTTGCAGGCAATACGTCCGCTCAATGTTGAGGCATTGCAAAAAATTAAAGCGGCGTTTGAAATAGAATATACCTATGAGAGCAACAAAATTGAGGGGAATACGCTTACCCTGCAGGAAACGGCATTAGTAGTAAACGAGGGGGTTACTATCGGCGGCAACGGTCGTACATCACGGCTTTTGATGAATTTGCATCTGCTTTCCAAAGGTTACGTAATAACGTCCCTGAAAGCAAATAACGAGGCTAAACAGGCCTGTTATACGGCATTGGAGCAAAGCCATACCAGCGGCGACAGAGAAGCCTTTAACCGGATTGTGGCAAACGCCGTTAAGAACGCTTTGGAAAACTGTTTAAGGATTCTTGAAGGATAAACCGGATGAGTTAACGGATTAAAATTAGTTGAAGTATGGAATATAAAAACAAGTTGACAGGCTAACAGAGTTTGCCGGAAATATAACGCAACAGGATGTCCGGGGCTTTTCTTTAAAGTTGAGGCGGGATCGTTCTTTTGACATAAAGCATGTTAATCCATGATTTTATTAATTGGCTCGTTTTTCCTTATGGATACAAACCAGCGAGTAGATAAGTATTCCAAGCGATATAACGCCTAATACTGCAAAAAAATAAATCAGTTCCATAATGCTATAATTTAGTTATCATTTCTTTCTTTCCACGATATTAAAACAAGACCGGCGGCAATCATCAATACCGTTGTTATACCCCCGACTATAAATAGGTATAAAGGCGGTGTGTACCCCCGTGTAATGTTTGCAATGCTAATCCTTTCCGTCAAAAAACCTCTTACCGGCCCTGGTATGTGCAAATATAAATACACCCCATGCAATAGCCATCAAAAAACCACACCAGAATAAAAAACCAGCCATAAAAACGTTCCTTTCTTTTTTATTTATCACTTTTATTAATTAACCGGAAACCAACGATTAACAAGGAAATGACAACGGCGCAACCGGATACGTACATAATTCATTTTGGAGTTAATCCACCCAGGAACGACGATATAAGTACCGCCGTTGCAACGTATTTAGCTACATCCAAAAACCATTTACCTATTTCTTTTTTCATTGAATCATATGATTTATTTTTAATAAATCTTTCTTTGCCCTTTGTGAAACAATAACATTACAAGAATTTTGTTCCATGTTTTATTTCTAATTCACCAATAACATCGGATAACGGAAAAGTCGGCTCCCCCTTACGCGCTTCAATCTCCAATAAGTCTAAAAAGTCCTCAAGCAGTTGGTTGTCTCCGTGCATATCCAAATCCACACGTATGTAACGCCTGCGCCCGGCAGCGTCTTTTGCGTATTTGATTCCTGCGATTTCTCCCATGATGATAAATTCTATTGATATTCATTGCAAAGTTAGGTATTTTTCATGAAAACAAAAACAAACATGTGTTGTCCTTCACTTTTTGATTGGAAACTAATCAATTTAATCAGCCGGACAGACCGGTTCGATTCCGAGTGGACGGCAAAGGAAAAACGGCTAAGAAATTTCTACAAAAAACTTTATTTTTTTTAGCTTTTCAATCACATCTTACATAAAGCGTTTATACTCGCTACAATAAGCGTGACTGAAGGTGTGACCGGACGTGACCGGAGGTGACTGGACGTGCGACTGAAGGCGACGATAAGCCGGCCATCGTTCGGACAGGGGCTGTGGGCATGTTTTATGAGATTGCTCGCCGAAACGGAATTGGAAGCTCTTGGGCGTATCGTTAACGGTTATTTCCCGGCTGAAAGCGGGCCGAAACTTCTCCTTTCAGGATTTCGCGCTGTGAGACAAGCATTTACAAACAGGCTGGAAGCTGAAAGAAGGGGGCGATAAAAGGAGTTATGCAGGCAGGTTGTCCTGCGGAAACAACGTTTCCTTAACCGAACCGAACGGCGTTGAATAAAGGCCTGCGGGTATGTTTCAGCAAAAAAAAGTCATTATAATGTCTTCGACAAACCATCATAACGGTTTGCCGAAGAGATCATAGCGCTTTGGTCAAGACGTCATAACGGTTTGCCGAAGAGATCATAGCGCTTTTGTCAAGGCGTCGTAATGGTTTGCCAAAGAGATCATAGCGCTTTTGTCAAGGCGTCGTAACGGTTTGCCGAAGGCGTTACAGTCTTTGCGGCTACGTTCGCCAGTTTTTTTCTTTTATGAAGTTTGTTACCGTCAGCCGGCTTACGTTCAGTATGCGGGCTATGGCCGAATAGGAGGCGTTTTCCTTTAGCAGGAGCTTTATCTTAGCTTCTTTTCCTGTCAGTTTCTTTCTGGATGATTTGCTGCCTTTGGGGCGGCCTAATACGATTCCTTCGGCTTTTTTTCGCGCCAGGGCGTCTTTTGTTCGCTGGGAAATCAATTTCCGTTCTATTTCGGCAGACAGGCCAAAGGCAAATGCCAGCACTTTGGAGTTAATGTCATTCCCCAGCCGGTAATTGTCTTTTATGGTACACACTTGTATGTCGTTCTGCATACAATGGTTCAAAACAGACATAATCATTAATAAATTCCTTCCCAACCTTGACAGTTCGGAACAGATCAGCGTATCGCCTTTCCTTAGTTTTTTCAGCAATTTTCCAAGTTTTCTTTCCTCAATTTCTTTACTGCCGGATATGGTTTCTTCTATCCATTTGTTAATCACAACCGCATGAGACTTGCAGTATCGCTCAATCTCATATCGCTGATTCTCCACCGTTTGTTTATCCGAACTAACCCGGATATAAGCATAAATCATCATATCAATAGTTTAATTTGTATAATCGCCGTAAATGTACGCAGTCTCCGTTCAAACAAAAACCCCCTCCGGTTTTTATCCGGAGAGGGTTATCTATTATTATAATCAGGTTAAATGTTACTCGTCGAGTATCATTTATTTAACGATAGCCTTAACGGCAGCTTCGCCATCGACGGCTACGACTACAATACCCTTAGGCAATGCAATGGTAGCATTATCGGAAGAAACGGACTGGCTGGCAACCGTCTGTCCTAAGATATTGCTGATAGCCACTTTCTTACCGCCTGCATTCAGGATAGTAACGGCGCCTGTCCCGCCAATAACCTGTACGGAAGAAGATACGGCCGGTTTCTTTTCGTTAGCCACAGCTCCCTTTTCTTCGCCTTTTGTTACGTCGAAGATTTCAGCGCCGTTTTGCCGGGCTTCAATAACGTTGATGTAATCGCTAATTACAAGCACGCCATTTTGATACTTCACCCATTTACCACTCAGAGGAGCAATTTCCGGTTGTGCAGAAGTCGATCCATTTTCATAATAATGCTTTTCACGCTGCGACTCAATCAGGAAACGTCTGTCGTTAGCGGGATCTACCAGGCGGAACTGGAATACCATGCTCTTGCCATTTCTGTCTAAATTATACGCCGGAACATTCGCTTTCCGCACATACTGCCGTTGGCTGTTATTCCATTCATAGGTCCAGCTATCCTGATACCATCTTGGGTCGTAATGCGTATTTGCTCCCAGATAATGTTTATCCTGGGCCGGAATAGTCCAGAAGAATGCAGAATCAATATCAGAAGTCTCTACCTGTCCGCGCACTACGTAGAATGTATCTCCATAGTGAATACCGTCAACAAATGCCAAACGTGTGGTTTTTTCGGCTCCATAAGCAAATTTCCCCTGATAGTCGGCATTGTGCGGAGCATAATTAACGCCTCCCACTCCAATAGAATCCTGGGCGTTAAATACCCAGAAAGCTCTCGTAAAGGAAGGCCTCTCGATTGTGTCGATTTTGCTTTTTTCAACCCAACTCTGTCCTCTTGAATCCCATAACGAATCTTTAGTTAGCTTAAATATCGTATCGCTTTCTACAAATTCCGGGCGAACGGCCAGCATATATTGCGGCATAGGCGTTTCGCCACGTACATAAGCCGTATCTACATAAAATGAATATGAAAAATCTTTCCCTCTTTCTTCAAATTGATTTATATTGTATAAACCTAAGAAGCTGATAGATTTATCTTTGATATCCTGACGATAGTCGTTTTCCGTTGTTGCCGGACGGGTTTCGTCAACGCCCTGGTAGTTGTTGCCAACGCCTTTCGGAGAATTTTCAAACAAGAATTCATTACCCAGGTTGTTATACTTGGTAAACTTCAACCATACAGGCGAGTCGGTTTCGTCGCCATAAGGTTCGGCAACCGGTTTCTTGCCATAGTCTGCGCCGTCAAATCTTCTGTATAACGGTTCGGAGTATTTAGTGATAGCAAATGCGGAAGTTCTTGTTTCATCCGGAGACTGTTTATAAGCCCACAGACTGTTATCATCGATACCGACTTTAACAAATCGCGTACTACCGCTATTCATATCCAACATAGAGTAATAATCCGTATTATTCTTCGTATTATTCGTTTTCAGATAGAAAGCGCCCCAAGCGCCGTAAGGAGATACTGCATATCTGTCTTCTTTATCTACTACAATATACCTGCTGTCCGTAGCCGAGCCAATCAGTCCTGATCCGACAGGAATTTTTATGGCGTAGCGAACCCTTTTCAGTTGTGCCAGGCCGTCTACTTTATCCGTGTTATACCCGTATTTTTCAACGCCTACTTCATAGTAGATACTATTACCTCCATAAATATTAATCAAATCCAGTTTGAACATTGATTTACCTTCGCTGACAATCAATGAAGAGTCGCCCGCCGATTTAACGCTCAGGTAGTCGTCATCTTTATATTTATGCAGATAATTAAATTCATACGTATAGGTTTGCGCCGTCAATGAGTCGATAT
>JAITRG010000040.1 GCA_031288515.1 Tannerellaceae bacterium | reverse complement strand
GCAGGAATCCCCAGCCGTTCGATTGCCGGCGCGTTATTAATCATTTGAAGAATCTTTTCGTCCAGCGTTAATTGCCCGACCAAATCGTCTACCCTTTCGTCAATGGGGAGGTCGGGATTTTGAAAAGCATATTGAATATTTTGTGCAGAATAGGCCGACAGGAACATTAGTAACCCGCAGACCGAAATAAATAGTTTATCCATTACGTTCAATTAAATATTTGCGCCCTGTTTTTGTGGAGAATATAAGACATTCTCCGTTTGATTTATCAACCTTCACCGATATCTTTTTATTGTTTGCTGCATCGCGAACAACAACTGCCTGCCCGGGCCAGGGATTCATGAATTGACAATCAACATCTCTACGCGATTGAACTTCAATATAAACAATGTCTTGCGCTGTCTTTGATGCTGAAACCAGAAAACCATTTCTTGCCTGAAAATTGCGGAAAGCAACCGGTTTATCTTTTGCAACAGCTGGAAACAGATGAATTCTTCCACTGCGGCTGTTCAGTAATGTTTCCGGATCGTTAGCTACCCGTTCATACCTCGGCTGGGTCTTATCAGGCTCTACTCCAAGAAGCATCAACGTCTGTGCCGTACTTCCCGACGGCATTGTTGTAACCGAACGAATCATCATGTCTTTAAGCTCTTTCGGCGAATCGAGGTTGATTTCATCAGCCAATAGCGTCGGATAAGCGGCGGCATCAGCAAAATGATCGTCTTTCAAACGGAAAGGTTCTAAACCCGGCATTTCGGCAAAAACCGTTCCTTCCGGTCTGTTCCATGTGGGATAAGGAAGTATTCCGGCAGCCACTTGGCGCCATTGTTCGGCAAGATCGGCATCTACGCCTAACAATTCGGCTGCATCGGCAGTTCTGGTTAGCGTCCATCTGAACATACATAAAGAGCTTATGACATCTTTATTGCGTGAAAATTCGGGATAGATACCCCATGATTCTTCCTGTACAGAAGGAATAACATGGTAGTAACCATCATCTCCTTTTTTAGCATAAGCAGCGTAGAAGAGAGCCAATTCCTTCATCATGGGATAGCATTCACTACGAAGGAAGTTAATATCGCCGCCATAATCCCATTCATCCCATGCGGGGCGAATAATCTGCGCCAATGTTCCCAAGCATAATTCCAGGCAAATAGTCGTATGTAGATACTTGTCGGGTTTGATGGGAGGAAGATAACCATGGGAGATAAATGTGCCCGGTAAATGAAAGATACTTTGTGCTGCTTCTTTGCCGCCCGGAGTCCAATGTTCTATGATTTGCTTCCACATATCCTGATTGTCAGCTCTGTTGCGTACAAAAGTGTTTGTCGAGAAAATCTCATTATAACACGGGCCGCTATGCCAACCTTGCATATCCTGTTCGGGAAATACATATGAAGCGCTTGATTCATACAAACGCATATCTGTTTTGGTTCCTCCACCATGACTGTCGGCATAGCTTTGATATACCGACTTGATATCTTCTGTACAAACGCCGGGAAGCGTTTCCGTAAAAATACGTCCATCTTCGCGCAGGTCGTAAAAGCGATTCCACCATTCGGTATTATATGCTACAGCTCCGTCGAAACCTCCGGGCTTCATTTCATTCAGTTTCTTCTTTGCCAAACCAAGCAAATCATCTCCGTCCATAGTAGTAACAATGGTGACAAATGCCTCAAACGTTCCATTGCTGCCGGGCGAAAACAAAGCTGTTGCCGCAGCTCCCGGAGCGTCAGAAAGAGCAGCTCTCGGTTTACCAAGATAATCGCCACGTATAGCCATATTGACGGCAGCAGTTCCAAGACCTTTTTTGCCTTCTTCAGACGAAAGAGTAACTCCTCCGGCGGTAGTTACAACACCCATCAACACATACTCAAATCCATTGGGAAATGTCTTTTCCGCGGGCATTTTTTGCTGGATCCAGAAATAGTTACCATCCGTTCCGCTCGTCGGAGGATCCATCGGAAAGTTAACGTCTTTGTCGTCCTCGGCAAACGGTACGGTATAACGCGTTCCTTCTTCATTCATATACATTTGATGCGATGTATCTTTATGCCTGTAAAGCCTAAGCCATATCTGTTTATTTATTCCAGAAAGAGTTCCTTTAATGGCATATACATCTTTATCCATCAGCAGTACGTATTCCAGATTGGCTTTAGCGCCGGCTTTCTCTATTTGCAGACTTGTGACGCCGGTTCCGCAATTTTGCGTTATCACCGGTTCGCCGGCTTCTGCCAACGGGTCAATCCCTACAATAATCTGCCCAACCGGTTTCATGCATGGGAAAGCATAAAGGAAAGGTTTCCTGTACGGGTCTATCGGTCCGCCATCTTTGCTCAGCCAACCCAGATTTGTGGGGCGTAAGGTTCGTTCCGGTTCAATCCCTACAAAATCTTTATTAACAGGAGCAAAAGCCCCCTCTGTTATCTCTTCAATAGTAGGAGGCGTATACCATTTAATGCGACGATCCCAAACATTGTTTTTTGTCAGGCTGATTGTAACTCGGTTAGTAGGGCCCCAAAGGGTCGTACGCATTTTTAGATTATTAATTGCTATGGCTACGCTCGGCAGAGGGTTATTCGGATTTAACGGTCTCTCTATTACTGTCGTTTTTGCAGCATCTTTAAGAGCAAGTTCCGTTTGCCAGGGAAACAGAGATATGTCTTTTGGCTGAGAGGAATTACTGCAACCCGGCAAATAGAGCAACGACGCTGCTATCAGAATGTAAATTTGTTTAGTATAAGTCATAATTCTTAATTTTTATAAATATATAATTATTATCCTTTTATTATGGCAGGCGCTCCTTTAGGAACAGTCACTTTAATCACTTTGCCGTTATAACGGACGTTACATACGCCACCCATAGGATTACTGATTTCCGCATAGATGAGTCTACCTTTTTCCCATTTCATATTCACCGTATATCCGCCGCGTGCATTCAGACCGGAAACTTCGCCGGTAGCTGACCATCCGGATGGTAATGCCGGAAGCAAGCTTAGCTCTCCTGCATGGCTTTGAAGCAATGATTCTGCCACTCCGGCAGTAAAGCCGAACGAACCATCCACTTGAGCGCCTGTTCCCTGCCTAAGGAAATTAGCTGTATTAGCTGCTAAAGCAGCTTTTATAAGTGCGCCGGTTTTGTCTCCCCGCTCTAAACGCGCCCACATACAGATATTCCATGAACCTGGAAATCCACCGCCACGAAGGCCGCGAGCTTCCAGCCAATACTTGTAGGCATTGATCAATTCGACATCGTTTTCATCACGAAGGAGAATACTACTCCCCGGATAGAATGGGAAATAAGGAGAGACATCATGTCCGCCGCGTTGGGATTTCCAATCTTCAATCCACTCTTGCACATAACCTAATTGATTCACCTTATAGGGTGATAATTTGGACAGAATAGATTCAAGATTTTTGCGTAAAGGAGCATCAACGCCTAAAATTTTACCAGCTTCAATCACGTGAGGAAAAAGTTCTTTCATAATACCTACATCCATGGTTGTACCAGGAGAAAGATAGTTCAAAACATTGCTGTCATCCGAATAGTAACCATGTTCGGGCGACATGGAGAGCGGAGTTACCAAGTAGCCATATTTGGGATATTCAACCAAAATACTTGATAAAAACTCAGCCGACCCTTTCAGAATAGGATAGATTTCCCTCAATATCTCTTTATCCCCCCCACTGAATGCATAATGTTCCCATAAATGCTGACACAACCAAGCGCCGCCAACAGGCCAGGTTCCAAACTGGGCAGCATCCACAGGAGCTGTTCCTCGCCAGAGATCAATGTTATGATGCGCAACCCAACCTTTTGCTCCATAATATAGTTGTGCTGTTTTTGCACCATTTTCGGCTATGTCTTTCACCATTTCTATTAATGGTTGATGACATTCGCTGAGGTTTGTAATCTCAGCAGGCCAATAGTTCATTTGAGTATTGATATTAATGGTGTATTTACCACCCCAGGGAGGCGCCAGTCTTTCATTCCAAATGCCTTGCAGATTGGCCGGCTGCCCGCCAGGACGGCTACTGGAGACCAATAAATAACGGCCGAACTGGAAGCACAACATTTCCAGATTAGTATCTTCCTCTCCATTGTTCACAGCCAATATGCGCTGATTTATAGGTTTTTCCCCTTTCGTCTTATCACCAATGTTAAGTTTAACTCTCCCCATAAGATTGCTGAAGTCGGTTACATGACGCTGACGCAAGGAAGTATAGTCTTTATTCCCAATATCCGAAAGAGTTTTTTGGTTACGTTCTGCCGGATTTGCGCTAATGTCTTTATAGTTTACAAAACTTGTAGCTATTGTCAGTACAAGAGTAGCCGAGTTGGCGTTCCGTATAGTGAGTGCGTTTTTAGATGCAGATAATATTCCTCCGTTATTTTTTGCCTGTACAACCGTCTGAAAAGATAATCCTCTCCCTTCGGAATTTCCTATCAGCCAATATTTTGGTATTTTATTATCCCAATAGCCATCCATCACTAATTTATCCGATTCTGTCATTACTTTATCAGCAAAATAGCTGTCTAATGATATATCCAAAGATATCTTACCCGGTTTATCGGCAGATATTTGCACAACCATTACACGATCAGGATATGAGACGAATGCTTCTCGACTGTATGTCACGCCATCATAAACAAAAGTGACGGAAGTGATACCGGTTTCCATGTTTAATTCACGACGATATATTTTTGTCTCTTCCTCATCAATGCCATAGAAGAACAATTTCAGATTTCCAAGCGGTTGATAAGCTTGTTGACTGGATGGTATGCCAAAGAAATGCTCATTAACCATTTTTTCGGCTTCCTTGAATTTATTGGTAAATACCAAATCTTTAATTGATTTGAAGTATTTACCGGCATCCGGGTCATTATAGTCGTGAGGACTTCCTGACCAAAAACTTGATTCATTCAGAGCGATACGTTCGTCTTGCACTTTACCATACGCCAAGCCTCCAATAAATCCATTGCCAATCGGCAGTGGTTCTGTCCAAGACATGACAGATGGTTTGGTATTGTACCATAATAACAAATCATCATTTTCAACCGCATTAACAAGCGGTAATAAACAAGTTGCAAGGAAAATAATGATCGTACTTTTAAAAAACAGTTTGTTCATTAGCGTAATTTATTAAGCGATTTTTATATCATTTAACAATTGTGCCATCGTCAAGCTTGTGCTCGCCCGGGCCTTCTTTATCTCTTGTAAGCCCAATCAGATGGTAATAGTTTTCGAGTTGCTTATTCATTATT
>JAITRG010000016.1 GCA_031288515.1 Tannerellaceae bacterium | reverse complement strand
TTACATCCTGGTTGGCGTGAGGTTTTTGGAGCCAATCAGGAAGAAACGGACGGCGAAGAATTAACCGTGCTGCCCGATTTGACGGAGGGCGATACGCTTACCCTCCGTGATTTGGAAATACAGGAGAAGCAGACCAAGCCGAAGCCGCTACACACAGAGGCGACATTGCTTGCTTCTATGGAATCGGCAGGTAAGGAGTGCGAAAACGAAGAAGAACGCGAAGCGATGAAAGAGGGCGGCATCGGTACGCCGGCAACACGCGCTGCGATTATTGAAACGCTTTTTGCCCGCGAGTATATCCGGCGGGAAAATAAATCGCTTGTCCCGACAAACAAGGGACTGACTGTCTATTTGGCTGTCCGCGATAAGAAAATCGCTGACGTGGCCATGACCGGAAGCTGGGAGTTGGCTCTCTCAAAAATCGGCACAGGCGAAATGGATGCAGCGACATTCCACCGTTCGATAGAGGTGTATGCTTCGCAAATTACCACCGAGTTACTGGAGATGCCTTTTGAACGTAAGGACGACCGCCAGAATTGCCCGTGTCCGAAGTGTGGAAATGGCAACGTGGTTTTCTACCCGAAAGTCGCCAAGTGCAATAATGAGAATTGCGGACTGACGGTTTTCCGCTCTATTGCGAAAAAGGAGTTATCGGATTCGCAGGTTACTACGCTTCTGATGAATGGTAAGACCGGAATTATTAAGGGCTTCGTGAGCAGTAAGACGGGCAGCACATTCGATGCGGCTGTCGCTTTCGACGCTGATTATAAGACTGTTTTTGAGTTCGCCCCGAAGAAAGGCAAGGGCGGGAAAAGAGGTAAATCAAAGTAAATGATTAATTTTGCCGCTAAGAAAGTCCAAAGAGCATAGTCATTGTAAATAGGGATGTTTACTTTAACTTCTGCGGATTTTTTTAGTGGGGGCGTCCGGTGTCAGACATCGGACGCCTATTTTATTTATGATAATCTGCTTTCCTTTCGGTTGTTCTGCATCTACATTGATACTTAACCGGAACATAGTAGTCGCTATTAGTCGCTGCGTTATTTAATCGAATTGGTTTATTATCTGGCTGTACCACTATTCGCTTTATAGCTTATTCTTCGTTTATAGCTTGATTATAATATCGACGCGCTCATCTATCCGGTAATCGTTCCTTTCTATTTTATGGCTGTCTGCCGGTCAAACCAAAAGGCTACTTATTCCGCCCAACTCCCGTCTATCACTTATGCGGTTATTCCATCTTTCAATATAACGTCGATATTCCCTTTGTCCTGAAAGAATCAGCATCCAATCGCTTATATGTGGCAAGCGGAATTATTTTTTGTCGGATTGAGCAGGGTTTATATCACTTCCCAACACACCGTTTACAGACATAAGTACCATATCCGCACTTCTTATTAAATCCCAGGACTTGTTTAATATTTTCCGACCGGATGCGTGTATTTAGCGGGCAAAGGTGTTTACGGCTTCTTAACGGGCAGTAAAGTTCAGGCTGCGTTTGCTGAAAAATCTTCCTCTTTCCCGTTCCGGGCGAGCGTATTTCCCAACAAAAACTTGACAGCCCTAAAGCCTACACCGGAAATCGCCCATAAAACAACGACCGTATGGTCATAAAATTTGAAGTCATGGGAAATGTAATTTTATCAGAAGCACGGGTTTATGTAGGCACTTATGCCAAGTACAATAACGGTTCTATCTTCGGAAAGTGGTTAGACCTTTCGGATTATTCCGAAAAAGAAGAATTTTACAACGCTTGCCGCGAATTACACAGCGACGAAGAAGATGCTGAATATATGTTTCAAGACTACGAGAATATCCCCGACGGGCTTATCGGTGAAAGCTGGATTTCGGATAACCTCTTTGAAGTGATTGAAGCCGTTTCGGAGTTGGGCGACGATGAACAGGAAGCCTTTTACCTTTGGCTTGATAACGGCAGCCGCGATATTGATACGGACGATATTAGCGTATTGATTGATTCGTTCCGCGACGATTATCAAGGCACTTATAAAGACGAAGAAGATTACGCTTATGAAGTTGTCGAACAATGTTACGACTTGCCGGAGTTTGCTAAAACGTATTTCGACTATGAAAAATTTGCACGCGACCTTTTTATCGGCGATTACTGGTTCAGTTCCGGTTACGTTTTCCGTTGCAGCTAACGGAAAACTTCTTTCAAAAACCGAAGGCGGGAAATTCCCGCCTTTTTTCATGCTTACACCAATAAAAAAACGCACCCCGCATTATCTCTCGACAATACGGGGCACAACTGTAAAGCGCTTCAATCAAAAAACATGGTTATTCGTCCGGTTCTGTTTCCGGCTCTTCACCGTCCGGTTGCTCCGGTTCTTCATTTTCTCCTTTGGAGAATCTTGCGTTGATGAACGCATCTACATCGCTCTCTTTATAATAGGGCTTTTGATGAATGGTGTAGAATTTCAATTCACCCGTTGCCCGGTAGCGTTGCAGGGTACGTTTGGTTACGTGAAGTAATTGGCACAAGTCCTGATTATCCAAAAGGCGTTCACCGTCCAAAAAGTTATATCTACCTGACATATTTCCTAAATTTTCGTCCAATCGGTCGAAGCGATTCATGAAACGTTCGAACCATTCTTGCATCCATTTTCGTATATCATCGTTATCCATAACCTCTGTATTTCTGTATGTTACTAATGCAAAGGTCGGGCATATTCGCATCGGTGATAACGAGGTCGGTATGACTTTTTTTGTAAATTTTTAGTAAAATGGCTATCTAAAAGGGTTTACAGAGGGTATTTTCTTGTGAAAAGGGAAGAAGAAAAACAGGAAAAGGCCGGTATTTTTACGATATAGAGGAATTATAAATGAAAACACCCGATTTTGAGCTGAATCAGCATCAAAATCGGGTGTTGTTGAGTAAATACCGACCCCGGTATTTTTTATTTCCTACCCATACGCCGTAGCAAAGCGTTTTTTAGCTTATCAATAAAGGGTGGGGGTTGTTTCTGATCTTCAAATCGTCTAAAATCCGCGAAAGATTGCTATCTACCTGAATATTAAACACATTCTGCATATAGCTGTGAAGTTGTGTGAATGGTACATCGCCAAATGTAGCTGCATTATCCCATGATAAAACCTGTTCCTGAAATTCTGCTTTCGTTCCTTTCCATGTTATTTTAGTAGCCGGAAAACCGAAAGAGCCATTCATACCGTTGTCATTCAGCAGTTCCATTTCGTGCATTAAATAAGCAGAAAGCATATCATTCGCTAATAACTTTGCTACCTTGAAATCGCAGTTTGTAGTAAAATTAGGGTCAAACTCGTAGTCGAATGTTTCAAGGTATTGTTCCATATTAGGCTTGCCTCGCACAAAATAAAGAGAATCTAAATGTGAGGAACATGAACGGTAATAACGTATAAAATCAAGCCGCTTGGAATTATATTTGTTTATATTATCCAACAGCTCGCTTAGGTACTCTCGTTGCTTATCTGTACCCGCAGGTCGGTTCATTTCAATGTTATAAACCTTTCGATAATATATCAAGCGTGAACATAATTTGGGTTTTGCTTCTTTGAAAAAGAATATTTCCTCTTCCTCGTCCTTAAAAGTGTATGATAGAATAAATGCTTTCAACTGATGGAATACTTCGGTAAGCATGTGTGAAGCCGTCAAAGACTTGTTAATCATACTGATTTCCGAGCATTCAATTTGTTCAATTTCAAAATCGACTTTTTTTTAAGTGAGAAGTAAATATCATCATAACACTACATATTATTTTTCTTTCAGACCATAACCAAAGATCAATTAATATTATTAATGGATATCAATCTTATTAATGTTATTTCGCTTCTCGTACCAAAACGAATAGGTGCGAAAATCGTTCCCGTGCCTTCCGATACATGAATATCCATTGTATCGTATTTGTAAAGTCCCCTGTTATATCCAAACATTAGCTTTGCAATGAATGTAAAAGGGAACACCTGTCCCGCGTGGGTATGCCCGGCTAATAATAGATCAGCTCCTTTCTCCTGCATATATTTCACTCCGTCCGGTCGGTGGTGCAGTACG
>JAITRG010000292.1 GCA_031288515.1 Tannerellaceae bacterium | reverse complement strand
CGCTTTGCCAGGATTCGCTCAGTCATTGATACCACTATCAAAAATGGACAGGATGTTTTTACTGCTTTGAAATGTCTTGCTGACATCCAATGTGGGAA
This sequence comes from Tannerellaceae bacterium, assembly GCA_031288515.1. Taxonomy (GTDB): domain Bacteria; phylum Bacteroidota; class Bacteroidia; order Bacteroidales; family Tannerellaceae; genus DFXE01. The sequence goes on along the minus strand of JAITRG010000292.1, from coordinate 10,075 downwards.
TACGACCTGAGTAGTTACAATGTAATTAATCAATAATACACTAAAGTTAATATGAAGACATTGATTCGTTTGTTATTCGTACTACCGTTTTTAATTAATCTGTCTGTTCAGGCACAAGTATCGCAAGAATTGATTAATAAGGCCAAAGCGTCAGGAATGACGGATGCACAGATACAGCAGGAAATAAACAAACAATTGCGACAACAGTCCAATGAAAGACAAACAACGATAGCGTCCAATGCTGCGATAAGTGATCGCTCGGAGGCATTGGAAGAAGAACTATTGTTGAGTGAACAGCCGGTTACAGCCCGTTCTTTAGGAATGGATGTGAAGAATATCGTTTTTGGGCGTGAGATATTCTCTAATAAAAATCTTTCATTTGCTCCGGATATGAATATACCGACTCCGCGGAATTATATTCTCTCTGCAGGGGATGAGGTGTTTATTAATGTATGGGGAGATTCGGAACTGAATTTGAAACTAAAGATTTCACCGGAAGGTACCGTGCTAATCCCCAATTTAGGGCCGGTAGCTGTCAGTGGACTGACGGTCGATAGAGCAGAAGACAGGTTGCGCCAGGAGTTAGGGCGAATCATGACTACGTTATCGGAAGGGGAGCCTAATACGCATGTATCTGTCAGCCTGAGCCAGATACGGAGTATTAAAGTAAATATTGTGGGAGAAGTTATAGCTCCGGGAACTTATACCTTGCCTTCGTTTGCTACCTTATTTAATGCGTTGTATGTGGCCGGTGGCGTAAATGATATAGGAACCTTGCGTAGTATCAAACTCTATCGTAACAGTAAAAAAGTGGCTGAATTGGACGTCTACGACTATTTACTGAATGGGCAATCTAATACAAATATTCGTCTGGAAGAGAACGATATGGTGATGGTGGGGCCGTACGAACAGTTAGTGGTGGTACAAGGCAAAGTGAAACGGAATCGTATTTTCGAATTTCGGAAAGGAGAAACATTGCAACAGGTGCTGGATATGGCAGGCGGATTTACCGGCGATGCGTATACGAAAGATGTACGGGTAAAGCGTAAATCAGATCAATTTTATCAGATTGCTACGATTAACCGGGAGAAGTTTGCGTCTTTCCCAATGCAGGATGGGGATTCTCTTTTGGTGGACGCCGTTGTTCCTTTTTATGAAAACCGGTTGACGATAACAGGAGCAGTCTGGCGTCCGGGCGAATATGAATTAACGGCCGAAGTACATACGATAAAGCAACTGGTAAAACAGGCTGCCGGATTAAAAGGGGATGAGTTTACCGGTAGGGCTCAACTAACCCGATTGAATACGGATTTTACAACAACCATGATAGCGGTTGATATTGTTAGCATACTGAATGGAGCGGCGGATGATATTGAATTGCAAAAAGAAGATCAACTGCATATTCCCTCTTTATTTGATTTGCGGGAACCGTATACCATCAAGGTGTCTGGTGCGGTAAATAAATCGGGTGCGGTTATTCCCTATAAATATAATATGACGATTGAAGATGCCATTCTGTTAGCCGGAGGATTGCGCGAGTCGGCAGCGGCTGTGAATGTAGAGGTAGCACGCAGGTTGAAAAACCCGTATATGCAGGAAAATACAAACCGGATAGCGGAAACGTTCTCTTTCAGTTTGAATGATAATTTAACCCTGAAGCATGGAGAAACGATTTTTACGTTGGAGCCGTATGATGAAGTCTATATTCGCCGGTCTCCCGGTTATCAGGAACAACAGGTAGTGGTGATAGATGGCGAGATTACTTTCTCCGGGCATTATGTCTTAGCCGAAAAGAATGAACGGTTAAGCAGTATCGTAGCAAAAGCCGGGGGAATTACGCCGGACGCCTATATTAAAGGAGCAAATTTGAGAAGGAAACTATCGGAAGATGACCTGCAACGGATTCGATCGTTATTGGATATGGGAAATAACCAGGGAGGCGATTCTGTAATTGTCAAGATGTCGAACCTGAAAGATTATGCCGTGGGAATCGATTTGGATATGGCCTTGAAACATCCGGGAAGCGAGTATGATATGGTGTTGCAGGACGGAGATAAATTATATATACCACAATATCAGAGTACCGTGAAAATCAGCGGGTCGGTAAATTATCCCAATAGCGTAACCTATACCAAAGGAATGAGCGTAAAGGATGGTTTGTCGAATGCCGGAGGGTATAATGATATTGCCCGCAAATATCCGATAGTGATTTATATGAATGGAAAAGTGGCGACTACCAAACGCATCCTTATTTTCTTCAAAAAATACCCGAAAGTGGAACCAGGTTGTGAAATTGTGACGCCTGCCAAACGTAACTGGGAAAACCGGACGACACTGGCGGAACGGTTGAGTATGGCAACTTCAACCACCTCTTTAGCAGCCATGGTAACTTCTATTATTAATACAATGACAAAATAAGCTGTTATGACGACAAATCAATCGATACATACTCCTGAACAGGAGCAGGAAATAGATTTGATAGAATTAGCTAAAAAGTTCTGGAGCGAACGAAAGTTTATCCTGAGAATATGCGGTATAGCCGTTTTAGCGGCGTTAATAGTAGCATTCAGTTTGCCGAAAGAATATACGACAACGGTAAAACTGGCTCCTGAAATAGCCGATGCATCCAAACGGATGAGTAATTTAAGTGGATTGGCTGCCATGGCGGGAGTGAATTTAGGATCTGCTCCAACGGCTGATGCTATCTCGCCGGATTTGTATCCGGATGTAGTAAACAGCATTCCTTTCTTATTAGAATTATTCCCGCTACAGGTGACAGATTCAAAAAAGGAATTAACGACAACTTTTTATGAGTATATGTTTGACCATCAGAAAAGCGCCTGGTGGAATTATATAGTCAAAGCTCCTTTTAAATTATTAGCTTGGACGAGAGGGCTTTTTACTGAAGAGAACGAACAAAGTGGCAGTGAATCTGAAATCATTAGATTAACGGAGGGGCAAAGAAGAATAATTGAAAGCCTGCAAAACAGGATTTCGGTTTCTGTCGATAAAAAAACATTTGTGATTTCGGTTTCCGTTGAAATGCAGGACCCGGTTATTTCAGCGCAAATAGCGAAGGTAATAATTGATAAACTACAGGATTATATTACCAATTATCGTACCCAAAAGGCGAAACAGGACTACGACTTTACCGAAAAAGCCTATACCGATGCAAAAGTAACCTATTATAAAGCGCAGGAAGCCTACGCCAAATTTGAAGACGCCAATAAAAATATCATTTCTGCTACTTACCGTACGGAACAGATTCGTCTTCAAAATGAGATGTCGTTAGCTTTTGGCGTGTATAACACATTGGCTCAACAGTTAGAACAAAACAGACTTCGCATACAGGAACAAACTCCGGTTTACACGGTTATTGAACCGGCAACAGTTCCTCTAAAAAAATCATCTCCCAGGAGAGCGCTTATTTTAGTCGGCTTTGTATTTTTAGCCTTTTGTGGAGCGATAGGATATCTTTTAGTAAAGGATGCTTTTGTTAAGGAGTAAGGAGAAGAAGGAAACATAGAGATAGAGGGAAGTAATGTAATTAATAAATAGGGAGTAATTTGGCAGAGATAGCTTACAAATATATATGATAAAAATGGAGTTATCACACAGATGAATAAAAATTCAGCGATTCAGCGATTAAAATTTTGTTATAAAATATACCTGGAATACCAAATAAATGATACCTTTACACCCTAATTTGATGAAATCTATTTACAGCAATTCTAAAAATGATGACATATTGGCAACAGGATATTGAAACCTTGGAACTGGAAAAACTAACGCAGTTGCAGGTTGAGAAATTGAGAAAAACCATACAATTAGCGGCTAACTCTCCTTTTTACAAAAAAGTATTTTCGGAAAATAATATAACTGCAGATAGTATCCGCTCGCTGGATGACTTGCAAAAAATCCCTTTTACTACCAAGAACGACCTTCGTAATAACTATCCCTATGGAATGGCGGCCATACCGCTTAAAGAATGTGTAAGGCTCCACTCTTCAAGTGGTACGACCGGAAATCCTACCGTAGTGCTTCATTCCAAGAGAGACCTTGATGAATGGGCTAATCAGGTGGCGCGCTGTATGTATATGGCGGGATTGCGGGATACGGATATCTTTCAAAATACATCCGGTTACGGGATGTTTACCGGAGGACTGGGATTTCAGTATGGCGCAGAAAGGCTGGGGGCGCTTACCGTTCCGGCGGCCGCCGGCAATACGAAACGCCAGATTAAGTTTATCCGTGATTTTGGAACTACCTGCCTGCATATTATCCCAAGTTATGCTACCCGCCTGGCAGAGGTGATGTACGAAATAGGTCTTGATCCACGCAAAGATACGCTATTGCATACCTTGTGCATCGGCGCCGAACCCCATTCGGAAGAGCAGCGAAGGCGTATCGAACAATTATTAGGCGTTAAAGCGTACAACTGTTTTGGCATGTCGGAGATGAACGGGCCTGGCGTAGCTTTCGAATGTACCGAACAAAATGGTATGCATATCTGGGAAGACTATGTAATAGTAGAAATTATCGACCCCGAAACGCTATTCCCTACGCCGGAAGGAGAAGTGGGAGAATTGGTGTTGACTACCATTAACCGTGAAGCGATGCCTTTACTTCGTTACCGTACGCGCGACTTAACGCGTATTATCCCGGGCGAATGTGCATGTGGACGTACTCATAAACGCATTGCCCGTTTCCAGGGACGCAGCGACGATATGATTATTTTGAAAGGCGTTAATCTGTTCCCGATTCAGATTGAAATGATCCTGATGCAATTCAATGAATTAGGTAGCAATTACCTGATTACGTTAGAAACGGTGGGTAATAGCGATGAAATGCTTATCGAGGTAGAACTCAGCAACCTCTTTACAGATGACTATGGCGTGCTTCAACGGCTCACAAAAGAAATCGCAAGGCAATTGAGAGACGAACTGTTACTTACGCCGAAAATCAAACTGGTTGCCAAAGGTTCCTTGCCGGTTCAGGAAGGAAAAGCCGTAAGAGTAAAAGATTTGAGAAAACTAATATAATAATGTAAAATGACTGTCTATCAGATTTCTATTTTCCTCGAAAACAAATATGGAAAACTAAGCGAGATTTTAAAGTTACTGGCCGACGGAAATATCCGTATTGTCGCCGCCACCATAGCCGATACATCTGAATTCGGTATTATGCGTATGATCGTAAGCGACCCGCAAAAAGCGTACACAATACTCAAAAAAAACAATGTGAGCGTAAACCTGACGGATGTGTTGGCCATCGTAACGGGTTCGTCTGCCGGCAATTTTGCAGAAACGTTATCTCATTTTACAAAAGCCGGGCTTAGCATAGAATATATGTATTGTTTCTCCATAAATGGGAAAGCAATTCTTATACTGCGAACAAACAACCGTGAAGCGGCACGTGAAGTAATTCGCCGCCAGGGATTAGAGTATATTTGTGAAAGCGACCTCATAAAAATTTAATAATATGTTTGGAATAGCAGACCCTGGGATTTGGATAAGTTACCTGTTATCTTTCGGATGTGTGATTTTTGCCGTTTGGTTCGGCATTACGCGATGGAATAAAGATGACGATAGTGAAGAAACTACTAAAAAGAATAAAGAATGAGTACGTTATCATTAGGAATTATCGTTCTCCTGTATATGTTCGCCCTTGCCTGGCTGGGATACATTGGTTATAAACAAACAAAAAACGCCAGCGATTACCTGCTTGGGGGAAGTAGAACGAATTCCATCATAATGGGGCTATCTTATGGAGCTACATTTATTTCCGCATCTGCCATTGTAGGATTCGGAGGCATTTCGGCTATTTTCGGTATGGGGCTACAATGGCTCTGTATGTTAAACATGTTAATGGGCGTAATCATTGCCTTTATCTTTTTCGGGAGAAAAACACGGAAACTGGGAGCAGAGCACGGTGCACACACATTCGCCCAGTTATTAGGATTACATTACAACTCGCGTACCATACAAATATTTATAGCTGTTGTTATATTTATCGGGATGCCTTTATATGCTGCCGTTGTAATGAAAGGCGGCGCCGTATTTATTGCCCAGATATTCCGCGTCGATTTAGACTTGGCGCTGTTGGTATTTACGCTGATTGTGGCGGCTTATGTAATAACCGGGGGGTTGAAAGGCGTGATGTATACGGATGCTTTACAAGCGATTATTATGTTTCTATGTATGCTGTTCATGCTGTTCTGGTTTTATCATTTTATAGGAATGGGATTTACGGAAGCCAATCAGGAACTGACAAACATAGCGCACCTCGTACCCGAACGATATAAAGCGCTGGGGCATCAAGGGTGGACAGCTATGCCGGCGGCAGGTTCGCCTCAATGGTATACGCTTGTAACTTCACTGATTTTGGGCGTAGGGATCGGGTGTTTAGCCCAGCCGCAATTAGTGGTGCGGTTTATGACCGTAAACAGTACAAAGCAGTTAAACAGAGGGATAATGATAGGTTGCCTGTTTATTTTCATAACGGTAGGCTCCATCTATCATATTGGCCCGTTATCCAATCTGTTCTTCTTAAAAACAGAGGGGGTTGTAGCCTCCGAAATGATAAATGATATAGACAAAATAATTCCATTATTCATTGATAAAGCAATGCCAGACTGGTTTGGAGCGGTTTTTATGTTATGTATCCTCTCGGCAAGTATGTCTACCCTGAGCGCCCAATTCCATACAATGGGGGGAGCGTTCGGATCGGACGTCTTTCCCAAGTTAGGGCGTAAGAAAGATCCTCACTCTACCACCGGGGTACGTTTTGGCGTATTATGCTCCATTATCGTCAGTTACATCATTTGTTATACATTAAGCGACAGTATTATTGCAAGAGGAACCGCCTTATTCATGGGCGTATGTGCGGCAACATTCTTACCGGCCTATTTTTGTACGCTGTACTGGAAACGGGTTACCCGACAAGGCGCGTTGAGTAGTCTGTTTGTCGGCGCGTTGACCAGTTTGTTCGCCATGGCTTTTCTCCATAAAGCGGAAGCTGCGCCCATAGGCCTCTGCAACGCTATTTTGGGAAAAGATGTATTGATAGAGGTATATCCCTGGTTCGCCATAGATCCGATATTATTTGCACTTCCCTTGTCTATAGTTACAATTATTCTTGTAAGTATATGTACATATAAAAGAGGCTCATAGTAAAATTTCCGGATTTATTAGCTTTTTTTACATGTCGTACAACACTATTTAGCATTTTTACTATTGTCAGTAATTATAAAACCTATATTTTTGCACCGTGGTTTTTTCATAATAGTATTAGATTTAAGGTTAACAAAGTTGGTTAGGGGATGTCGTGATGACACCCCTTAATTTTTTTCATTACAATCTGTTAGAACAATACTTCATTCTTCGTATATTTGCGACTTCAGAAAAAGAATCAATGAATCAAAGATACCCGTCAGTTCTCCTGGAAAATGCAGTGAATGAGTTGGCTTCTCTTCCGGGAATAGGGAGAAAAACGGCGCTCCGGCTGGCTCTTTATATGCTTCGCAGGGATGTTTCATTTGCCGAAGGTTTTGCATCGGCATTAGTCGCTCTGCGAAAAGAAGTAAGATATTGTACGGTATGCCATAATATCTGTGATGATGAGATGTGCGCTATTTGCAGCGACCCCCGGCGCGACCGTTCCCTTGTTTGTGTGGTTGAAAATATAAAAGAGGTGGTGGCTATAGAAAATACCGGACAGTTCCGCGGCGTATATCATGTACTGGGCGGTATTATTTCGCCTATGGATGGAATAGGGCCAAACGATCTGGAAATAGAATCGTTGGTCGAGCGCGTGGCAAGCGAAGTGGTGAAGGAAGTAATTCTTGCCCTAAGTACTACGATGGAAGGGGATACTACCAATTTCTTTATTTACCGCAAATTAGCCCCGTATCATATACAGGTTTCCATCATTGCCAGGGGAGTATCTATTGGTGATGAGATCGAATATGCCGATGAGATAACATTAGGCCGTTCGATTGTGAACAGAACAAATTTCAGCGATTCTATGAAGGGAGGGTAATCATTCACCGTTAATCGTTAAATATATGTATGAAGATATAAAGGTTTCTGTCGTTATTGTAAATTATAATGTAAAATTTTTTCTTGAGCAATGCCTTCTTTCCGTCCGGGCCGCTATTACCGGTATAGACGCGGAAATATTTGTCGTAGACAATCATTCGTCGGATGATTCAATAGCCTATCTTCGCCCGAAATTCCCTGATGTTACATTTATTGAAAATGAGGATAATCCCGGTTTTGCCATAGCTAATAACCAAGCTATCAGATTGTGCAGGGGGGAGTATGTGCTATTATTGAACCCGGATACGGTTATAGGGGAAGAAAGCATACGCACTCTTTGTTTCTTTCTGGATGAACATACAAATGCAGGAGGGATTGGCGTAAAAATGATGGATGGGCATGGCGTTTTTCTGCCGGAAAGCAAACGAAGTTTTCCTTCTCCCTGGGTGTCTTTTTGTAAAATATTCGGTCTGTCCAAGATTTTTCCCGGTTCTAAGGCCTTTGCACGTTATAGTTTGCCTTGGCTTAATCCCAACAAACAACATAAGGTGGATGTGCTGGCGGGCGCTTTTATGATGATCCGGCATGAGGCTTTGGATAAAATCGGACTGCCGGATGAAGCCTTTTTTATGTATGGCGAGGATATTGATTTATCGTATCGTCTGGTATTGGGCGGATATACGAATTATTATATTCCGGAGCGTATTTTGCATTACAAGGGGGAGAGTACGAAACGTGACGATATATCATTCGTCAAGAATTTCTATGGGGCGATGCGCATATTTTATAAGAAATATTACCCCCGTTCGGGCTGGTTGATGTCTTTCCTTATCCAATTGGCCATCGCTTTAAAAGCTTTGGGAGCGATGTCGAAAAGGTCGGGGAAAAAGATAAAGAAAGCGAAAAAGATAAAAAACCGCCGCGTGTTGGTTTTGTGCCGCGAAACTAATTTTGAACTGGCAAAAGCGGCATGTATCAGGCGTATGCCCGAACTGGAATATGTTAACTTATGGGATTTGGATACCGAACGCGTGATGGACGCTATTTGCAGACGCAACCAAATGAAGTCGTTTACGGATATCGCCTTCTGTTATCCCGATATGCGTTTCGAGCAAATGTTGCTTTTTATGGACACAATGGTAAACAAGAAAACAATCTATCACATCTATAATAAAGAGAGCGGACAATTGGTTTCTCCCGGAAAATAAGTATGGCGTTACTAAAAAACGATCGAATCATACTCAGGGCATTGGAACCTGAAGACTTGGACGTTCTTTATAAATGGGAGAACGATTCGTCTGTATGGAGCTCGGGAAATACGACATCCCCCTATTCCCGTTATGCGTTAAAAGAATACATCTCCCAATCACATCTTACGATTTACGACCAGAAACAACTACGCCTGATGATTGAATTGCGGGAAACAGGCAACGCCGGCGGAATAGTTGATCTCTACGATTTTGATTTGCATAACAGAAAAGCCGGCGTAAGTATACTCCTCGATACCAAATTCCAAAAAAACGGCATAGCTACCGAAGCTATCAAACTATTAATGGATTATGCCTTTTCCTTTCTGAAAATACACCAGCTCTACGCCTATGTAGCCGTAACGAACGAAGCAAGCAAAGCTCTTTTTCTTCGTTGCGGCTTTACAGTATCAGGCGTCTTATCCGATTGGACCTTGACAGAAGACGGATTCACGGATGTGCTGGTTCTGCAATGTTTTTAATGATTTCGTTTACCGAAGCTGTTTTTAATCGCTGAATCGCTGGCGTATGTGATGAATCAGGGCAACCGCGCCAAAATAATCTATGTTGTCTTTGCCTGCTTCTACTTTACCATCACAATAGTTTAGTAAAGCCATCACAATGGTTTAGTAAAGCCATCGTAATGGTTTGTTAAAGAGATCGTAACGATTTTTTTTCTTTCGTCCCGCTTATAAATTTATAGTAGACTTCTGTGTAAATCTGCGTATTTTGGGTAATGGATTTTTTATTGTTTGTATGTGCGAATTGCGGATTTCTTTCTAACTTGCA
>JAITRG010000288.1 GCA_031288515.1 Tannerellaceae bacterium | reverse complement strand
AATAATGAATAAGCAACTCGAAAACTATTACCATCTGATTGGGCTTACAAGAGATAAAGAAGGCCCGGGCGAGCACAAGCTTGACGATGGCACAATTGTTAAATGATATAAAAATCGCTGTCTTCCGGCCGCCGGAGGACAGGTTTTGAAGACGCGTAAAAAACGGGAACATTTTCTTTTGCCGGATTACGGAGATAATCGTATCTTTCCGAAACATTTAAATAGTAGTAGCGATATGGAAAACACATCAAGAAGAAGTTTTATTAAACAGGTTGGCGCTACCGGGCTGGGGATGACACTGGGCGGATTAACATTCAGCGCCAAAAGTTATGCTAACATTGTCGGGGCTAACGAACGGTTTGCTATGGCCGTAATGGGGACAAACGGAAGAGGCGCCGGCATGGCGGGTAATTTTCAGCGTATCAAAGACGTGGAGATGATCTATGTATGCGACGTGGAAGACAATGCGTTGGGAAAGGGAATGAATGCCGTGAAACAGGCGGGAGGCAATCCTAAAGCAGAAAAGGATATTCGCAGGATACTGGAAAACAAAGATATTGACGCTATATTGATCACCGCTCCCGACCATTGGCATGCGCCGGCCACCATCATGGCTTGCCGGGCAGGGAAACATGTTTATGTGGAAAAACCATGTAGCCATAGTCCGGGGGAAGGCGAGTTAAGCATTGCGGCAGCGCGCAAATACAACCGGGTTGTACAGGTCGGGGCGCAACGCCGTTCGTGGAAATTCCTGATGCAAGGTATCCGGGAGTTGCATGCCGGGATTATCGGCAGGGTTTATTTTGCCAGAGGATGGTACACCAACAAACGCCAGTCGATTGGTTTCGGCAGGCAGGTTCCCGTTCCTTCCAGTCTCGATTTCGATTTGTGGCAAGGCCCGGCTCCGAGGCGCGCTTTCCGCGACAACCTGGTGCATTACAATTGGCATTGGTTCTGGCATTGGGGAACCGGCGAAGCGTTAAACAACGGGACGCATGAAATTGACGTGATACGTTGGGGATTGGGCGTAGACTTTCCTACCAATGTAAGTTCGGAAGGCGCCCGCTTTGTATTCAAAGACGACTGGGAAACGCCGGATACGCAAATTATCAATCTCCAGTTTGCCGACGATTACTTAGTAACCTGGGAAGGACGGAGTTGTAATTCGCGGGATTCGGAAGGCGCCGACAGGGGCGTTATCTTCTACGGCGAGACAGGCGCCATGCATACCGGGCACAATGGCTTCAGGGTATACGACCTGAACAACAAATTAATCAAGGAAGTAGATTCAAAAGAGATTATTGACGGGCGGGATACGTCAAGCCCAAGCGCTAATCTCGATATGCCTCACATACAGAACTTCCTGGATGCAATCAGAGACAATAAACTGCCGAACGCAGATATAGCCGAATTGCACAAGAGTACAACATGGGTACAATTAGGCAATATCGCCTGGCGTACCGGCCAACGCCTGACAATCGACCCTTCCAGCGGACATATCCTCAACAGCCCGGAAGCCCAGGCCCTATGGAAACGAACCTATGAACCGGGTTGGGAGCCGATTCTTTAATTCAATTATAATAGAACATTACAATAAATTGTGTACCTTTGCGCATTCAAACAATCCAATAAATGAATTATAATACCGAACTGAAGAGGCTGGCCTTGCCGGAGTATGGCCGCAACATCCAAAACATGGTTGATTATTGCATTACGATTTCCGACAGGGAGGAACGCCAGCGTTGCGCCAGCACAATCATTAATATAATGGGAAATATGTTTCCTCATCTGCGCGACGTTAATGATTTTAAGCATATCCTGTGGGATCATCTGGCTATTATGGCCGACTTTAAACTGGATATCGATTATCCTTATGAAGTGATTAAAAAAGAAGATTTATACAGCAAGCCTCCCCGTATTCCCTATAATAACGCACGTATTCGCTACAAACACTATGGCAGGACATTGGAGCTGATGATAAAAAAAGCGAACGAACTGGGAGCAGGGGGCGAAAAAGACCAATTGATAAAACTATTGGCCAACCAGATGAAAAGGGCTTTCCTTACCTGGAACAAAGAGTCTGTAGACGACCGGAAGATATTTAAAGACCTCGACGAATTATCGCAAGGTAAAATCGTATTGAACGAAGAAGAATATAAACTTACCGAAAGCCGGGATATTCTGACAAAAAGCAATAACAACAGCAATAGCAATAACGGAAAGAAAAATCATTCCCGGAAAAACAGATGAGTTCGTTCGTTATAGAAGGCGGTTACAGATTATCCGGCGAGATTGTTCCCCAGGGGGCAAAGAATGAAGCGTTGGAAGTGATTTGCGCCGTATTGCTTACGCCCGAAAAAGTTACTGTTCATAATATTCCCGATATATTAGACGTCAATAACCTCATTCAGCTTTTACGCGATTTACGGGTGAAAGTAGAACGGTTATCGTCTGATACGTATGTTTTCCAGGCAGACGAAGTAGCTATCGACTATCTGTATACCGATGAGTTTCTACGTAAGAGCGCATCACTCCGGGGTTCGGTCATGATTGTAGGGCCTTTGGCAGCGCGCTTCGGTAAAGCATTGATTCCCAAACCGGGCGGCGACAAGATTGGAAGGCGGCGATTAGATACCCATTTTGCGGGAATACAGAAACTGGGAGCTTCTTTCCGGTATGATTCCGAACGGTATATTTACGAGATAGAAGCCGGCCGCTTGAAAGGCGCTTATATGCTACTGGATGAAGCGTCGGTTACCGGAACAGCCAATATCCTGATGGCTTCCGTCCTGGCCGAAGGAAAAACAACTATTTACAACGCCGCTTGCGAACCCTATTTACAACAATTATCGGCGATGCTGATCCGTATGGGAGCCCGGATATCGGGCGTCGGCTCCAACCTGCTTACCATTGAAGGGGTTGATTCGCTTGGCGGCACAACGCATACGATTCTTCCGGATATGATTGAGGTAGGAAGTTTTATCGGAATGGCAGCTATGACGGCGTCGGATATTACGATTAAAAATACCGGGTACGGACAGTTGGGCATCATCCCTGAATCGTTCAGGCGATTAGGTATCACGGTAGAGAAACGGGGAGACGACATTCATATTCCCACCCATACGGGTTATGAGATAGAAACATTTATCGACGGCTCCATTATGACGATTGCCGACGCTCCCTGGCCGGGTCTTACGCCCGACTTGTTGAGCGTGCTTCTGGTAGTTGCCACACAAGCCGCAGGAAGTGTATTGATTCATCAAAAGATGTTTGAGAGCCGCCTGTTCTTTGTGGATAAACTCATTGATATGGGCGCTCAGATTATTCTATGCGACCCCCACCGCGCTACGGTGATCGGATTGGGAAACCGCTTTAAACTTCGCGGGGCAACGATGACGTCCCCCGACATCCGGGCCGGCATAGCTTTACTTATCGCTGCCATGAGTGCCGAGGGAACCAGCCGTATCCATAACATTGAACAGATAAGCCGGGGTTATCAGAATATAGATATCCGGCTGAATAATATGGGAGCGCGCATAACGCGCCTCTGAATTACTTCATTTACATGATAAAAAAAGAAGACATCGTACCTGTCGGCCATTTTGCCAAACTTCACGGCATAAAAGGAGATATCAATCTTATACTGTCCGCCGACGTTTCATTCGACGAATGGGACGAACCTTATATTATATGTGAGACAGATGGTATTCTGGTTCCTTTCTATCTTGAAGAATACCGTTATAAGTCCGATACTACCCTCTTTGTTAAGCTGGAGAATGTTGATTCGGACGAGGCGGCCCGCGAGTATACAAACCGGGAAGTCTTTTGTCCGCCGGGAGTTGTGCGGAATCATGATGACGATAGTTTCGCCTGGAGCCATTTCATCGGATACAAGGTTGTGGATACGGCACACGGTTTATTAGGCGAAATAATTAATATAGACGAAAGCACCCTCAACATATTATTCGTAATTAACCATAAAGAGAATGAGTTGCTGATACCGGCTACCGGAGAATTGATTCTGTCGGCAGATCATGGCGGCAGGCAGTTGACGGTTGAATTGCCGGATGGTTTATTAGATTTACAGAAACGTTAATAAGCGTAAACTCGTTTTCCCGGGATACGGTTTTTACTACTTTTGCGTTTTATATACAATATATGGCAGCGAAGCGGAATAAAAAAGGATTCAAGTCATTCTGGTACCGGATGCGGTTTAAATACAAACTTTCTTTCTTTAATGAAGGGACATTAGAGGAAGTTTGGTCGTTTCGTATGTCGCGGCTCACCGCCGTTTATGTTTTCGCCGTATTTGCGCTGATCCTTATCACCGTCACTTCGCTCATCATTATTACGACTCCCATACGCAATTACCTGCCCGGATACTTGGATGTGGAAGTACGGAAGGAAATTATGCAGACGGCTCTCCGCGCCGATTCCCTGGAAAGAATATTGGATATCCATTCGCTTTACCTGGAGAATGTAGCCGGGTTATTAACCGGCACAATGCCTTTAGACTCTATTCGCGAAATTGATTCGCTCGCCCATGCCCATGCGAACTATGAGATTCCCCGTTCCCGGAAAGAAGTAGATTTTGTGCGCACTTTCGAAGAAGAAGAGAAATACAACCTTACCACATTAAATCCGAATCATACCCCCACAGACGCCGTCTTTTTCTACAAACCGGTTAATGGGATTGTATCTGCCCGCTATGAAGCGGATATCCGCCATTATGGGGTAGATGTGGTAGCGGCGCCGAAAGAAAGCGTATTAGCTACGCTGGACGGGACGATTATCTTCACCGGTTTCGACCCGCAGTTTGGAAACGTTATACAGCTTCAACATAAAAATGGATTCATTTCTATCTATAAGCACAACGAATTGTTGCTAAAAAAGATGGGCGACCAGGTAACGGCAGGGGAAGCCATCGCTTTAGTAGGTAATACCGGCAGCCTTTCTACCGGCCCGCACCTGCATTTTGAATTATGGCATAAGGGAAGCCCCGTTAATCCCGAAGATTACATCGTGTTCTGATTTATGAAGCGAAAATTAGCCCTATTAGGTTCAACCGGTTCAATCGGGACACAAGCGCTGGAGGTGGTAAACGAACATCCCGATCGGTTCGAAGTATATGCTTTAACAGCCAATAACCAGGCGGATTTATTAATCGAACAGGCTCGCCGGTTCCTGCCGGAAATGGTTGTTATCGCCAACGAAGATAAATATCCCCGGTTAAAAGAAGCGTTAGCCGGTTTGCCTGTAAAGGTATGGGCCGGCACAGACGCTATTGCCCAAGTGGCGGAGGCCGGGCCGGTTGATATGGTCTTAACAGCCATGGTGGGTTATGCCGGTTTAAAGCCTGCCATAGCCGCCATTAAAGCGGGAAAAGCCATTGCGTTGGCCAACAAGGAGACATTGGTGGTAGCCGGGGAACTCATTACATCGCTTGCCGCTCAGCATAAAACGCCTCTATTACCGGTCGACTCCGAACATTCCGCCATTTTCCAATGCCTGGCGGGAGAGTGGGGAAACCCCGTAGAAAAAATAATATTGACGGCTTCGGGCGGCCCGTTCCGAACCAAATCAGCAGAGGAACTGGCAACCGTAACCAAAGCGCAGGCGTTAAAACATCCCAATTGGACGATGGGAGCCAAAGTGACTGTCGACTCGGCCAGCATGATGAATAAAGGCTTTGAGATGATTGAAGCGAAATGGCTGTTCGGCCTGGCGCCGGAACAGATACAGATAGTAGTTCATCCGCAATCCGTTATCCATTCGATGGTACAGTTTGAAGATGGCGCTATCATGGCGCAGTTAGGTATCCCGGATATGAAACTGCCTATCAGTTATGCCTTTTCATATCCGGAACGTTTAAAGAGCAAAGCGCCCCGGCTTGATTTCAACCTGTACAACACATTGACGTTTGAAGAGCCGGACAGCAAACGCTTCCGCAACCTGTCGTTCGCTTTCGAAGCCGTCAGGAAAGGAGGGAATATGCCTTGCATCGTAAATGCCGCCAATGAAATAGCGGTAGCGTCTTTCCTTCGCGAAGAAACCGGATTTTTGCAGATGAGCGATATAATAGAAAATACAATGCGGAAAGCATCCTTTATTGCCAATCCTTCCTGCGAGGATTATGTAAGAACGGATGCCGAAGCCCGGCGCATCGCCTCCGGATTTATATAAAAACCAATTAAAAACAGAAGTAAAAATTAATGGAAACATTTCTGATAAGAGCATTGCAGCTCATACTGAGTTTGTCTGTATTAGTAGTTGTTCACGAGTTCGGGCATTTTCTTTTTGCCCGTATATTTAAGGTAAAGGTAGAGAAGTTTTATTTATTCTTCGACCCTTGGTTTGCTTTATTCCGCTACAAACCCAAGAGCGGCGAAACCGAGTATGGTATCGGCTGGCTTCCATTGGGCGGCTACTGTAAAATATCCGGGATGATAGACGAAAGCATGGACAAGGAACAATTGGCGCAACCCCCGCAACCTTATGAGTTTCGTTCCAAATCAGCCGGAAAACGTTTGCTGATTATGGTCGGCGGCGTTTTGTTCAACTTCCTGCTGGCGTTGTTTATCTACTCAATGGTACTTTTTGCCTGGGGAGACGAATATATTCCGCTCGAAAACATGAAAATGGGGATGGACTACAGCGAGACCTTCCATAATATCGGATTTCAGGACGGCGATATCCTTTTAAAGGTCGACGGGGTTAAGCTGGAACGTTTCGGAGCAGACGCGCTCCGCGCAGTGGCAAATGCAACGAACGTAACCGTTCTTCGTGATGGAATAGAAACCGTTATCTACATACCGGATGACACGATGCAACGTGTATTACGCGACAAACAGGGCTTTGCCTCCACACGTTTCCCCATGATTATTGACAGGCTTACAGGCGATAAGGCTCCCGCCGCATTGGCCGGATTACAGCCCAAAGACAGCATTGTGTCTGTCGACGGCAAACCAACCCCCACCTTCTACGACGTAAGCGTACAACTCAACGAAAAAAAGAATCGGGATGTAGCCGTTGGCTTTTACAGAAACGGCATAGAACAAACGGCGCAAGTAACGCTTGATTCGCTCGGAAAACTCGGAATCTATCCCGTTTCTCCCAACCGGATTTACGCGACCGTGACGACAAACTATGGATTCTTTACATCTTTCCCGGCCGGCGTCCATTTAGGCATTAATACCTTAAAAGGATACGTTGGCGACATGAAATACGTATTCACCAAAGAAGGTGCTTCCAGCTTGGGCGGTTTCGGAGCGATCGGCAGTTTATTCCCCGCCCAGTGGGATTGGCGTTCTTTCTGGATGACCACCGCTTTTCTTTCTATCATCCTCGCTTTTATGAATATCCTCCCCATCCCGGCGTTAGACGGAGGGCATGTAATGTTCCTGCTCTACGAAGTTATCACCCGCAGGAAACCAAGCGATAAATTCCTCGAATACGCACAGATAGCGGGCATGCTGCTTCTGTTCGGTTTGTTAATCTACGCCAACGGCAATGACTTATTCCGGTTTATCTTTAAATAACGGGAGACGGAAATAAGCGCATCCGTAAGGGGGAGCGTTTCGACATGGATTCCCCATAGACATTTACGAACGGCTTATCTGCAGCCCTGTACGGGAGAGCGACATATCTACGAAGCGAGCGTTCGGACGGCGGGGCGTCGTGGAAAGGATTCGCTGGATATGCCCGGCTGCTTCCGGGTCTTTGGCTATGATGTAGAGGTAGCCGCCTCCGCCTGCGCCGGGGAGTTTATAGCCCAGGGCGTAGTCTTTGACGAGGGATATTATTTCTTCTACGGCGGGCGGGTTGGTTCCTGAGTCGATGGCTTTGTTTTGCTCCCAGGTTTTGCTTACAAGGTGGCCGTAGGCGTCGAAGTTTCCGCACTGGATGGCTTCGTACATATCGAGCGCATGAACTTTCATATTGTCTAACAGGGATAAACGATGGCTTTCGTTGAGGAACATGCCGCGTACAATTTCGGCCAGGATATCTTTCGCCGTACGGGTGAGTCCTGTATAGTATAAAAGATGGCAGGGGCGGTAAGCCGTATCGGTAAAGAGATAGTCGGGTAGCCAGCGGACAAGCGGGTTTTGGGAAAAGCCTTCTTCCGTTTGCAGCAGTTTAAGGCCATGCAACAGGCCTCCATACTGGTCTTGCCAGCCACCGCCGGCGGTAAGGAGCTGTTCGAGGATAAGCGTACGGTTGCCAATCTCGTTCTTATCCCAGGCGAGGCCGCAAAAATCGGACAGCGCTCCTAAAACAGTGGCGGCCAGGATAGAACTCGTCCCGAGGCCCGACCCGGCGGGTATGGCAGAGAGAAGCGTCAGTTCGATACCGCTGCCGAAAGCTTTGAGCTGTTCTTCCAGCGAGGGGAATGCCTCCGTTGCAAAGCCGGGCAGAAAGCCGGCAAGAGATAGCGCGGCCTTCGGTATGGAAAAAGGGGAACGCACTTTATCGAAACTTCGCAGTTCATCCCAGGTGGCAATCTCTTCCCTTGCTCCCAGATCGATGGAACGGAGGATGATTTTGTATTTGCCGGACGGCTTCACGTACGTTTGCAAAGGGGGTTGTCCGTTTAATTCGATGGCAACATTTACCACGCTTCCGCCCGAATAAAGGCAATAGGGGGGAGTGTCTGTCCACCCGCCGGCCAGATCGATACGTACCGGGCTGCGCCCCCAGACAATCTGGTCGGAGAAGACGTCAAGACGGGGAGATTGCCGTTTGTTTTCCATGGTTTCCACCAGTTTGTCACGCAGGAGGGCGAAGGCTTTTTCCTGTTCCGGCAGATAGTCTTCCCCTGATAATTGCATCGTCCGGGCGCGGAACATATGATTGTGTATACGCTTCATGGGCGAGGCGCTGCCGGGAAGAGGCGGGGGTAAGGCGAGGCGGCAGGAAGCGTATTCGGCGGCGGCGTCGGCCAGGTCGAGCTGGTAAAAGATGCTTTGTTCGTGGTTTGCAGCCAGGAGCGGCCAGTTTTTCGCGCGGAAACTTCGGCGTTGCGCCTCCAGGCGGAGGAGATTGGCCTTGTCTGTTATTTCTGTTGCCGACATTTTAGGCGTTTTCCGCCAGACTTCTTTTGCAAACGTATCTCCGGGAGAATCTATCATCCAGCGCAGCAATTCGCCTACTACCTTCAAATCGTCCACAACGGGGAATAAGGGATAGTCTTGTATATCCTGCCGGAGGGCGGGGGGTAGCCCTCTTTGGGCAAACCAGGCGGTAACCGGCTTGCCCATAAAGGAAGTTGCCGCATCGTCCGTCATTCCCCTGAAGGCGTCGTCTATGCCGTAAGGGCGTATCGCCCAATGACTGCTGCCCACGGGTATGACGTCTATACAAATGCCGGGAGACAGGGAGAGCGCCCAGTCATTTTCGGGAATACCTGTCAGGATATGGCTGTGGGCGATGCGCCAGTTTTTCCCGATAAAACTGTTTTCCACCCACAGTTCCGAATTGGCAGAGGCGAGAGGGATTTGTATCCCGGCGTTCTGGACAAACATGGCCGGGTGGGGTTTCACTTTGCGCTGCATAATAACGCGCTGGTCGCAGACAAGATTCTGAACGGCCAGGGTAGACGATATCAGCTCCCGCCCTGTGCCGTAATGATAGAACTCTCCCCCCTGCAAAGGGAGGATGGCGACGGTGAGTTTGCCCAGCTCTTCGTCTGCTATCCGGGGATTTTCGCCCAGGGATAAACCAAATTCGGAATAAAGGTCGTACATCCTGAGCGATTTGCCGTCGGCGGAATAAGAATGTTGCACCAATAATCCGACAGCCTTGTCGCTTAGCAGCCAGATTCCGATATCCATCAGGAAAAGATGCGTCCGGGCAAGCGCCGCCAGCTCGCCGAAGGATGGCTTTTGCAGCATAAAATCAAGCCGCCCCGGCCTGTTCCTGTTTGAAAGGAAAACGCCATGGCGCGAAGCCAGAGCCGGGTCTGCCCACAAGCCGTAACATACCACATCCGCTTCGGGAATAGTTTGGAGGGGCCTGGTAGAACGGATATATACATCGCCGCTGGCTACGAGGGTATGGAGTGAAGCTGGCGCCTTGTCTATTATTTTCGTATACAAAGGGAGTTGCAGCGATAAAAGGTCTTGAGAGAGCCGCTGCCCCCTGGCCCACCTGAATACCGGGATGGGGGTAAGTATTTTCCCCGTCGGGGCATAGGCGGGCAGACGGCGGCTTTGTCCGCCGGCATGAAGCAAAAGGCGTTTCTCCTTTGCCAGCCAACCGGCGAAGGTGCGTTTCTCTTCCGCAGCGCTATTCTCTTTGCGGTAGCAGGATTCGAGGAGCCACACCGTTCCGCCCCCCGACCCAATCCGCTCGCCTTTGGGATCGGAAGTGCAAAACCATTCATCTTCCGCCACACCTTTCAATTCGTGAAAAAAACCCGCCGGATTAGGCGGCAGGGAAAGTAATTTCTTCATATATTATATTGTATAATCCGTCATTTTCTTTTCAAAGGGTGAAGATACTATTAATTTCCCCGCAGCGATGTATGTTTGCCCTGATTTTACTTCAACGCATTAAATAAGGAGTCGGAAATGGGGTAAAACGTTCGTTTTCCCTCTTGCCGTTCTCATCACTCGCCGGAACGGCCGGCCGATTTGCATTAGCGTTGCCAATGATGAAGATATCCCCGCTCCGGCAGAACTGACGTCCATTCAAAAGGGATTGGATGATGTTCGCAACGGTCGCACGTATGAAATGCGTCAGGGTGAAACGTTAGACGAGTTTCTTAATCGGGTAGAGCCATGTATCGGATAAATTTCACAAGGGAAGCGTTAAATCAGGTTTTACAGCTTCGCATGCGGTATCTTCATGAGGTGTGGTCGAGGAAGCTGGACAGAAAGAACCGGGTTTGTTATCAGATTAATCATTCGCATGGCTATCACTCCACATGGTTACGGTTGCACTCTTTTTCTTCCGCTTCCACGTCCGGTGCTTCGAACGAGACGTTTTGCCGCATATCGCGCAGGACGGCTCCCGTCGAGAAGTCGAGAAGATGATCCGCGCCTTTTTAATCCTGCTCGCGTTCGCTTCGTCTTTCGTGGACATTCCTTCCGAACTGACAGACAGGCGGAAGTTTCCCGGTTCGCCCGGTTGCGCCACGTTGCCCGACGAAAACTCCATATCCATCGCCCAGGCGAGCGAATCGGACACCGCCTTCACGTCGGCAGGCGATACGGTAGAGCGGGCCGAAATCAGCTTGCAGATTTTATCCGCTCCCGATACTCCCGCGCTTTTGGCCACAGCGTAATACTTAGCCGTTCCCTTTGCGCCGCCGCCAATCACCTTCCGCGCTACTTTCTTGAATTTTAATGCCATACTTTTAGTTTTCAAAGTTTATAATCGTTGACGGCACAAATGTACGACCGCCAAAAAGCCGTTTGTCGCTTAATGACGGTAAATACGGTTAATCCCCGTAACTATTACTTCTACTTTAACACATTAATACTTTCTCATCAAAAGCATAAAGCCCCATCCCCCTCTTCAGGCCCATGGCATTACCCCCCTCTACACAGGCTTGTTTGGCGCTATCTTTCAGCTTCCAGCCGGTTTATAAGCGCTTGCGTATGAACGGCTATGGCTGAAAGAAGACCTTTCAGCCTCCTTTCAGAAAAAAAATTGTAACTACTCAGGTCGTATTCCCACATTGGATGTCAGCAAGACATTTCAAAGCAGTAAAAACATCCTGTCCATTTTTGATAGTGGTATCAATGACTGAGCGAATCCTGGCAAAGCG
>JAITRG010000255.1 GCA_031288515.1 Tannerellaceae bacterium | reverse complement strand
AAAGGGATTCGAAATGAGACGATATGTTTATATATTAATTCTTTGCGTTTGTGCGCTGGGGATAAAGGCGCAGGATATGAAGGCGGTATTTATCGCTATGCCCGACCGGTATATCCCCCAGTTGGAATCGGCATGGAGAAAAGATTTGGCCGATTTGTACGGGTCGGGGAAAGAAGCCCGCCTGAAAAACACAATGGGTGGGTATTCCCAGTTGACGAAGCTGACAGGCGACTACCTGTCGCTGCAGACAACAGAGCGCAGCGTCGTAGAAATGAAACTGCTTCCCTTAGTAAACGACACCTATATCATTTGTATGGTGACAACGGTAAGCGCTCCGGCTCCCGACAGCCGTATCGATTTCTATACTACCGGGTGGAAACCGTTAGCCGTGGCGGATTTGATTTCTCCCGTTTCGGCAGACTGGTTTATAAAAGAAGAGGCAGACAGGGATAGCGACGCCTGTAAAGACGCCCTCTCGCATCTGGACATGGATTTGATCCGCTACCGGCTGAGCCCGGACAATCAAACGCTGGAAGCCGTCTATACAACGCCTTTATACCTCGGCGCGGAAGAAAGGGCCAAAGTAACCCCTTTCCTGAAAGATACGCCCAAAGTATATACGTGGGAGAAATTCCGGTTTAAATAGCCGCTCCCGCCGTATCCAGGCAGATGCTTTCTTCTACGGTGGCCGTACGGCGTTGCGGTCATTCCGGCGGCGGGCGCAGCAGTAGCCGGTTAGCTTTCCTTCCGCTTCTCCTCTGCGTAAAAGAAGTAGCCCGCTTCTGTTATTTCGGTCATACGCCGCCTCTTATCTTCATATGTCCCTTTATGATATTATTTTTTTCAGGAATACAAATATAGATGTTATGTTTTCCTTTCTTTGTCGTCTTACTTACAGAAGATGGAACTCGACAGGTTTAAAATAACGGCGCTTCCGCTCAGGGGGAAATTGATGAATATCTCTCTGAGGATGCTGAACGGAAAGGCGGACGCCGAAGACGTGGTGCAGGAGGTATTCCTGAAGCTCTGGCAGATAAGGGATAAACTGGACGGGTACAATAGCGTGGAGGCGCTGGCTGTGATGATGACGAAGAATCTTGTACTGGATAAGTTGAAGGCGCGAAAGCCTGTGGCGGAGGCGGCGGGCTTATGGATGCAGGATTCGGGGGAGAAAAGCCCGGCGGAACTGCTGGAACAGCAAGACGCCGTGGCTTGCATACGCAGGCTGATTGAACGGTTGCCCTCATTACAGCAAACCATTATACGGATGAAGGATATAGAAGGGTACGAACTGGCGGAGATAGCCGAAATAACGGGAAGCCGGATAGAAGCCGTAAGGACGAACCTTTCGAGGGCGAGAAAAAAAATAAGGGAACAATTTATTGCATTAAATCAATCAGGCATATGAATATAGACGAGTTGTTGGATAAATATTTTGAAGGAGAAACCTCGAAAGAGGAAGAGCGGCAGCTCCGGGCATTCTTTGCTTCAGGCAAGGCGCCGCAGCGGTTGGCCGTCTACAAACCGATGTTTGCCTGCTTTGACGAAGAAATACGGAAGGAGCGGGAAATGCGGAAGGAGCGAGAGGAGCGGGAAATATGGGAGATGCGGGAGAAGCGGGAGAAGCGGGAAAAGAGCAAGCCGGCCATCGGGTGGCGGAGGCGGGTTGTTCTCTGCGGGACGGCGGCGGCCTGTCTGGCGCTGGCGCTTGGGATAACGCAGTTCTTTTTCCCGCCCGGGCCTTGCCTCCTCTGTTCCGGGAATTATGTGGTGGTAAACGGCCGTTGCTATACGGATATTCAAAAGGTAAAGGAACTTGCCTTCGACGCCTTGCAGGAAGTAGCTACCCCTGCCACGATAGAAGACCAGTTGAATGAACTGAACGCTATATTTAGCGACGACGATTAAACGGATTGAAAAATGAAACATGTAAAATACGTATTAGCGCTGCTGCTGGCCGTTTATTGCTGGCTTCCGGAACAGGCCGCGGCGATAGAGGCGCAGAAAGATTTGAAGATACAGGAAGTGTTCCGGCGTTACGGGAAAAAGAAGAATGTTACGATGGTAGAACTCTCTAACGAGATGGTAGAAACGTTCAGTATGACGCATTATAAAAGTATCACGATAAAAGACGACCGCGCGGCGCTGCAATTCATCCGCCTCTGCCTGGACGAAGACCAGCGGGGGGCGCGTAAGATAAAGGAAGTGACAGACGATGGCGGACTGATATCGGCCTATTATCAATTGCCGGGGAACAAGGAGGATTTAAACCGCTTCATCCTCTTTAAAGTAAGCCGGAAAGGGGTAATAACGCTTGTATACATTGAAGGCGAACTGGACAGCGACGATTTGATTACGATTCTCTTTACTAAAAAAGATTTATAACGAACTAATTAATAAAAAACGATGAAAAAAGTATTATTGCTGATTACGGCTTTGGGTTTCCTCCCCGGATTAGGGACGGCTGTCGAACCGGCACAACCCGATACGACGATTATAGCCGGCGAAAAACGTATTGAAATAAGGCAAAACGACGATCGTATGAAAGTAAGAGTGTACGAGATAACAGGCGACGGCAGGAAAACGGACGATGAAATGGTATTTGAAGGCCATTACAGAGACGGTAAAAGCTACGAAAGGCGCCAGCGCTCGATAAACATCCCGCTTCCTTCCTGGAATAAGCATTTCGACGGACACTGGGACGGATTTGGCATGGGCTTTGCCGGCTTTGCCGACGAAGGCCTTCGCCTTAATGACATAGACGGCGTGTCGCTGCGCAGCGAACAGTCGCTGGAATACAACTTCAACGTACTGGAAACGAGCATTCCTCTTTCAAAAAGGGGCCACTGGGCGGCAGTGACGGGCGCGGGCATGCGCTGGAGCCGTTACCGCCTGGACGGAAACAGGTATTTTAAGGAAACAGACGGCATTACCTCTCTGCACAACGCCCCGGAAGGGATTCATTACAGCGCCAGCAAACTGAATATAACCAGCCTCGCCATTCCCCTGCTGCTGGAATGGCAGGGCAGGCACAGCCGTCATGACTTCTTTGTTACGGCAGGCGTAGCGGGCGTGGTAAAAACCGCCTCGTCTTCGCGGGTGGTTTACAGGGACGAAGCGGGGAAGAAGCGGAAAGACAAGATGGATGGCGGGATGAATATCCGTCCGGTTACGATGGACTTCCTGTTTCAGGCCGGTTGCGACTGGCTGGGAGTTTATGTCAAATACTCGCCCATGGGATTGTTCGAAGCGGGAAAAGGGCCAGAGGTGCATCCTGTATCCATAGGGCTTCACCTGCATCTGTAGCCCGTCGGCGCCTGTAGCCCGTTAAGCGCCTGTAGCCCGTCAGCGCCTGTAGCCCGTCGGCGCCTGTAGCCCGTTCTTTCTTTGATAACCGTATCGCATGAATAATCGGTTCCTTTGCGGATATCTTTCATCAGTTTCCACAGCCCGGCAATATCATCTGCTATTGAGCCGCTCACGGCTTCTTCGGGCAGGCATTTCGCATCCGACAGGTAAAGGGCAAACAGGGTGTTCTGCCTTGCCTGTTCAATTTTCAGCGCAAACTCCCAATCGCCTTTCTCTGTCTTCCTGGCTTTCCATGAAAAGCGGGGCGGATATTCGGGAGAGGTAAAACATAAGGTATCCTGGTCGCGGTACGCCATCCAGACGGTACTGGTCTGCGTATCATTTTCGGTCACCCATTCGTATCCGACGCCGTTTTTCTCTGCTTTTACCGTTTTCATCGTGTCAATGAAATCTCTGCACTCAATAACCTCCGGGAAAGAATTGTATTGCACGTACCAGCCGTCTGTTTCGTTAAATTCTCCCCCCCTCTTTGCTTTCCGAAAAGATTTTCCAGGCGCCCTCTATCGTTCTGGAAACCTGCTGCCGGTCGAGCTTGTTGAAATAAACCTTATAGTCCGGCTTTTCTTCCTCTGCCGGATCATTCCTGCATCCGCTTATTCCTGCGGCGGACAGAAGGATGAATAAAAAAGCTTTTTCTTTGAAATGTAACATGATAACAGGTTTTAATGTTATACGCTGTGTCTTGTTGTGATGTTTTGTAACGCAAACGCTCTGAAATTACAGTTTTATTTTCATTTCCGACTGTTTTCCGACTGTTTTTTTCTTTGTTGATTGGGGGTGGATGAGAAAACGGAGCCTTTTTTTCATGGTCGCGACCCTGAAAAGAAGGCTCGCGACCCTGAAAAGAAGGCTCGCGACCCTGAAAAGAAGGCTCGCGACCCTGAAAAAAAGGCTC
>JAITRG010000210.1 GCA_031288515.1 Tannerellaceae bacterium | reverse complement strand
CTCAAAACTTTTGAATTGGTTATATCGAACTCAGGTTAATACGTTCTCATCAAAAGCATAAAGCCCCATCCCTCTCTTCAGGCCCATGCCATTAACCCCATTACACAGGCTTGTCTGGCGCTATCTTTCAGCTTCCAGCCGGTTTATAAGCGCTTGCGTATGAACGGCTATGGCTGAAAGAAGACCGTTCAGCCTCCTTTCAGAAAAAAAATTACGGGGCCGGTAAAAAAGGAAAAAATCATTGCACCCTCTTTTCCAAACTATTATGATGCCTTTAGAACGTCCTTGCGATGTCTTTGGTAAACCATTGAGAAGACTCTGATGAAGCATTGCGAAGACTAAAAAAAAGCACTATGACGCCTTCAACAGACCATTATTATGGTTTGGTAAAGAGTATATTATAGTTTATTAAAGGCATTATAATGGTTTACTGAAGACTGTATAATGATTTTTTTATGGAATAAATCCCTCTCTTCCGGTTTCCTGAAAGGAGGCTGAATGGTCTTTTTTCAGGATTTTCATCCTGTAAACCAATCCCTTACAACAAAGCTGAAAGCTGAAAGGAAAGGCGAAAAAGTATCGTTTAGCAGGGGAGTTTTCCTGTTGAAAAAGCGGTTCCCGGGCCGGTATCAGGGTTAGCTTCTTTCTTCGCACTTTTTTTAATCTGTTAAAGTATAAATAAAATACATCAAATAAAGACTACACCCTTTATTGATAACTGTCAAACCTTTTTATAATCGTTTCGCTAAAGAAATGCTATGGCAATGCGTTTACGCTACTTCCTGAACTTCTATTCAATGAGCGTATAGCTCTTTTTCGCTTCTTCCCTCGGGCAGGCGTTGAAATGCCACCATTCGTATAAGATTGTCCGGAAGCCGGCTTGGCGCATTATTTGGCGTAGTAGCCGGCGGTTGTTGTATTCTTCCCGGGATATTTTGCCTGATTGCAGTAAGGCTTCTTCGTTGTTTATATGGGCTTCTTCGCCAAAGTGGTCGAAAGGGCTTCCCATGGGGAGCGGTTTTCCGTACCGGTTGACGATTGTTGCGTCTACGGCCATGCCGTAATTATGCAGGCCTCCACCTTTGGCGGGATTGCTTACATAATTTGTTTTGCGGGTTCCCCTGACCAGGTTCCACATCTTCTTTTGTACAGACATCGGGCGGGCGGCGTCATAAACGATCAGCGAATAGCCCGGGTATTTTTCTTTTAAGAACTTTTGCGCCTTTATCAATTTAGAAGCGGCATCCGGATGCAGCCATATTCCTTTTATTCCTGTATAAACCGCTTCATTAAACAGATTATCGGTCGTAGCGTATTTGAGTAAAACATGGATAGACGTATCCATGCGGGAAACGTCTACCAATCCTTTGGATGCAAAATAACGGCCTAAATCTTCCGCCTCGCCGTTCGTGCAGGCAAGTAAGAAAATAAACAGAAATAAAACCGGTCGTTTCACGCCTTAATCAATGACTATTTGTTCTACTTCTATGGGATAGCGAAGGAAGATGGAAGCAGCCTCGGAAAACTTCCCGGCAGATTCTGTTGTCAGAAAATGGCTTGTCCCTCCTTTTGTCAGCCGCTTATCCATTTCGGGATGGCGCCTGAGATAATCCGTAAGGCTCCCGGCCACTCTTTCCCCCTGCGAAAACAAGGTTATTCCTTCGGGAAGAAACTCGTTAATCTTATCCTGCAATAAAGGATAATGCGTGCAAGCCAGTACCAGCGTGTCAATATCCACATCTATGGAAAGGATATGATCGATATGTTTTTTGACAAAATAGTCGGCTCCCGGCGAACGAAACTCATTGTTTTCTACCAAAGGAACCCACATTGGGCAAGCCTCGCCCGTTACCCTGATATGCGGATACAGCTTTTCGATTTCGATGGTATATGAGTCTGACGAGATTGTCCCGGAAGTGGCCAGTATGCCTACATGTTTACTCCGGCTGATACGGTCTATCGCTTCTACCGTGGGGCGGATAACGCCTAATACCCTTCTCGAAGCATCCCATAGCGGTAAATCTTTTTGCTGTATGGTTCGCAGCGCTTTTGCCGAAGCCGTATTGCAGGCCAGTATCACCAACTGGCAACCTTGTTCGAACAATTTACTAACAGCCTGACGGGTAAACCGGTAGACAACTTCAAACGAGCGGGTTCCATACGGTGTGCGGGCATTATCCCCCAAGTAGATATAATCATATCCGGGAAGCGCCTTTTGTATCTTATCAAAGATTGTCAACCCGCCATAACCGGAATCAAATATTCCGACAGGGCCTGGCATTTGTGAAAACATAATGAATTCGGCTTTCGTTATAAAACGGCAAAGGATGCCTTCCAATGAAAAGCATCCTTTACCATACTGCGGACGTTATTAAATACCCAATTTGGTTCTTACAAACTGAGTGGCATTGATTGCATTATCTCCGGTAAAAAGAAATACCTGCGGGTCGATTATATAGGTATATCCCTTTTCTTCGCCTACGGCTTTAATTGCATTTTGTATTCTTTCCTGAACAGGTTTATACAGCTCTTCCTGTTTTTTCTGCATATCTTGTTGCGCGATAGGAACGAAGTTTTCCATCCGGGTACGGATGCCTTCTATTTCCTGCATTCTTCTCAATTTGATATTTTCCGTTAATGAATCCTGTTGTGCCATATAATCCGAATATTTTTTCTGATATTCATCCTGCATAGCTTTTAACTCCTGAGTATATTTCTCATTCAAATCCGTCAGTTGTTTTTCAATAGTAGATAATTCAGGCATTGACGCGAATATTTCCTGAACAGTCACATAAGCAATTTTTATTTCCTGAGCAACAACGCTCAACGGAAGAATCATGAACAGTAAAACAATAAGTTTCTTCATTTTCTTATACTATTATTAATTATTAATCAAATACGCTGCTTTTTATGCTAAAGCGCACAAATGTAAGCATTTATTTTGAATATCCTAATTTTAGGAGAATTTCATTGCTGACGTCAATCTTAGGAGATGCAAAAATAATACTCACGGCGGATGCACGATCCACAATTAGCTGGTATCCTTTATCTTCCGAAAGCTCTTTCGCCGCGTTATATATTTCGTCCTGGATAGGCTTCATCAGGCTTTCCCGTTTCTTGTACAATTCCCCGTCGGCGCCGAAATATTTGCGTTTCAGGTCTTGTGCTTCCTGTTCCTTTTTTACAATTTCTTCTTCACGTTTCGACTTCATTTCAGCCGACAAGAATACCAGGTCGCTTTGATATGTTTTATACATATTTTGCGCTTCCTGCTGGATCGCTTCCACCTCGTTCTGCCATTTTCTGGAAATCTGACTAAGTTGTTCGTTCGTCATTTCGTAGGCCGGAATATTCTTTAAGATATATTCCATATCAATTAATGCAAACTTTTGGGCTACTCCGGCAAAAGAGCAGATAAACAAAAAGCTGCACAAGGCAATAATTTTTTTCATATTCATTCTTTTTGTGTTTTCTTTATGACTACAAATATAACATTGGGTTTAGAATGAAGCGCCTAAATTAAGTTAATTAAAATTCCTGTCCTATAATAAAGTGGAAATTGCTTCCGCCTCTTTGACGGGTGCCATCCGGTTTGTCGAATCCATAAGCCCAGTCAATACCCATCAAACCGATCATCGGCAGGAAGATGCGTACCCCTACGCCAGCTGAACGTTTCAATGCGAACGGGTTGAAGTCCTTCAGGTCGATCCAGGCATTACCGGCTTCGGCAAACGCCAGTCCATAAATGGTAGAAGACGGTTCCAGCAAGAACGGATAACGAAATTCCATACTCAGGCGGGAGTAAGCATAACCATAGCCTCGCCCGTCATTACCGACAATACTGCCATTTTCATATCCTCTCAATCCGATTGTTTCCATTCCATAGGAGCTGGAGTATCCGCTCATACCGTCGCCTCCCATATAGAAGGTTTCAAAGGGGGACTTTTTGTATTTGTTGTAATGCCCCAAAAATCCATACTCAACGCGCGACATCAATACAGGCGTCCGTTTTACGGTCAGCGGCGCTAATGGAGAGAATATCTTAGCCTTGAATTTCCATTTATGGTATTCAACTAATTTATATATCTTTTCATCATACGGGCTCATGGCCGCATAGTCATTACCGTCCCACAAGGAATAAGGAGGAGTGGCGCTTACCGAGAAAGCGAACTGGGAACCTCTGCGGGTATATAACGGGTTGTCGATAGAACTACGCTGCAACAACAATTCCAGGTTGATATTATGGCTTTTACCGTTTGTATAATAGGCGGAAAAATAACCCCAATTCTTCTGAATATACATCTGATAATTCAAGGTTGCCATAAACTGGAAATAGTCGTCGGGCCAGCTCAAACGCTTTCCATATCCTGCCGAAACGCCTACCATCATCATTGATTTGTCGGGATCGTACGCTAACTCATAACTGTCGTTATAGTATCCCGAGTTGTATCCCGAGCCATATCCGTATCCATATCCCGAGCCATATCCGTATCCTCCATAACCATAATAGGGATTGGAGTACATACTGTTGCTCAAATAGTTGGTGTTGACGCCGGTTTGTTTGGAGAAATAGGCGCTTACGGATAAGGTATTAGGCCTTTTCCCGCCAAACCATGGATCCAGGAAGGAGATACTATAGCCCTGGTAATAACGCCCGTTTGTCTGTCCGCTCAATGTCAGGGTTTGTCCTTCTCCCTGCGGTATAATACCTTTGTAACTTTTCGGATTTAAAAAGTTCTTCATGGAGAAGTTCGTAAACCGGAGGCTTAACTTGCCGATTACGCCGGTTTGTCCCCACCCGGCTGAAAACTCTACCTGGTCGTTTGCTTTTGATACCAGGTTGTATTGTATGTCTACCGTACCGTTTTCGGGATCGGGGAGTGGCTGCGGATTCATGTTTTCAGGGTCGAAATGCCCCATTTGCGCCAATTCGCGAACGGAACGGATCAGTTCTTCGCGGCTGAACAGCATACCCGGTTTGGTGTATAATTCCCTACGGACAATATCTTCATACAACCGGTCGTTCCCATTGATAATAATCCGGTTTATCGTTGCCTGCGGCCCTTCCTGAATACGGATTTCCAACGAAATGGAGTCGTTCTCTACCTCCACCTCTACCAGGTCGGCTCCAAAGAATAAATATCCGTTGTTGAAATAAACGTTTGATACGGCGTCGTCGGCTGTCGTCAGGCGTTCGTTCAATTTCTTTTGATTATAGATTTCGCCCGGCTTCATATTTAAGATAGCTTCCAGATAGTCGGTAGGGTATTGCGTATTGCCTACAAAGCGGATATCTTTCAGGAAATACTGTTGCCCTTCATCCAGGGATATTTCAATATTAACCGCCTTTTGATTGAAATTATAGATGGTATCCGACAATAATACAGCGTCCCTGTAACCATGTTCGTTATATTTATCAATGATATTTTTCTTGTCATTCTCATATTCTTCCGAGGTAAACTTCTTGGTACTGAACATTTCCAAGATACTTGTACGGAAGCGTTTGGGCAGAGAAAACTTTTCGTTTGTTTTCTTCATCGCTTTTTTCAACTGGATATCGCTTAGCGCGCTGTTGCCTGTAAAGGAGATGGCGTTTATCTTTGTTTTTTCATTCTTATCTATATTAATATCCAGTATAACCTCTCCTTCACTGGCCAGATCATCTTTCTGTACAATATCGATAGCTACATTTTTAAACCCTTTGCCATCAAAGTATTTCCGGATAACAATTTTTGCCCTGTCCATCAGGTTGGGCGTAATCTGGTAGCCTTTGCGGAGTCCTAATCTTGTTTCCAACTCTTCCCGTTCTCCTTTTTTTATTCCGTTATAATTTACCTGCGAAATGCGGGGACGTTGTTTCAGTTGATACTCCAGCCATATACTGTCGCCTTCTATTTTTGTTGCTAATATTTTAACATCCGAAAATAATCCATGCCGCCAGAAACGTTTTACGGCTCCTGTTATTTCATCGCCTGTCGGTATGGTAACGACGTCTCCTACCGATAAACCGGAGAAGTTGATCAATACAAAATCTTCATAATTTTTAATCCCTGTTACCTTAATATCAGCGATTTTATATTTTTTCGGAGACATTGTATACGAAATAACCGGCGTTTCAACCGGAGGATCAACATGGGTAGTGTCCGTAATTTCCTGAGCGTACATCCCCAAGGAGAAGCCAAGGAAAATAAAAAACAGCGCTATTCTCTTACACATATTTAACAGCTATTGTTTTATAGATTTAATTGTTCGCTTGTCTTACCAAACCTGCGTTCGCGTTGCTGGTAATACAGGATAGCTCCATATAACTCTTCTTCTCTGAAATCCGGCCAATACGTATCAGTAAAATAAAACTCCGTATACGACATTTGCCATAACAGGAAATTACTGATTCTCTTTTCTCCCCCTGTCCGGATCAACAAATCAGGATCGGGAATACCTTTGGTCGTAAGGTGGGCTGAGACGGTAGCCTCAGTTATATCGTTGGGATTTATTTTATTCTCTACAGCTTCGACAGCTATTTGCCGAACCGCTTCCGTAAGTTCCCACTTGGAAGAATAACTAAGAGCCAGCACAAGGGTTGTTCCGGTATTAACGGACGTCTCTTCAATGCACTCCATTAATGTGGCACAGGCTTTTTCCGGCAAGCGGTTCAGATTGCCTATGGCTTTAAGACAAACATTATTCTTCATCAGGTCGGGCGTCTCCCGGTGAATGGCGGCAACTAATAGTTCCATCAGCGCTGCGACTTCCTCCCGGGGGCGATTCCAATTCTCATTGGAGAACGTATAAACAGTGACATATTTTAACCCAATGGCTGTGGCGGCTTCTACTATTTTACGAACAGAGACAACGCCTTCCTGGTGTCCGGCGCTACGGCCTTTTCCTTTAGATTTAGCCCATCTGCCATTACCGTCCATGATGATAGCAATATGCTGCGGCAAATAATTTATATCTATTTTTTCTTTTAACGACATGCGTTGTTCATTCTCTAAAATCCAAATATACTGTTTATATTGTTACAAGGCCTCTTTCTCGGGCCAAAATCCCATGTTACAGACAACAAAAAAAACGAATACCAATCTTTGTTCTTCAACAGGCTGCCTTCTATACGGTATGGATCATCCAGTATGGAGTTGCCATCGTTTGTTACATCGAAATTATCGCCAAACAATTTACGAAACGAAAACTCGCATCCTGCATTAATCCGGTTCCCCAATTTATATTTAACGCCTACGCCTAAAGGAACGTTCGGGCCTGTAAAGACTTGTCCGCTCCCGGGAGCCACCGTAACGCCCAATCCTGCTAAAATGTAAGGACTAAAGCGTTTCGTATTCATATACGAGAACTTGTCGCTATAGGCAAAGAAGTTAAACTCCATCTGGGCTCCCAATTCAAACAGATTCCTGTCGAAAGAAGCTTGGGCATTACCCGGAAATACATTGTCGAACCCATCTGTACTCCCCGATACGCGCCCCCACATCAAATTCGCTTTTACAGCCCATCTGAAATTGGCATTATACCGGAATACGCCTCCGAAAGCAGGGTTTACGCCTTTAAAGAGAGCGCTTTTGTTCACATCGCCCATATAAAATGCACCGCCGGCCATGCCTCCGATTTCAAATTTATACTCTTGCGCCTGCAGGACAGAATAATATCCGGCAAGCATACAAATCAAGACTGTCCGTTGAAAAAAAGTTGAAGCCATACCTTACTGTTCTTAACCGCATCTTCTTTTTCTAACGCTAAAAGTCTCATAAAATTATACTTAGCAAAAGAACTTCTTTGTATTAAAAACCTAACCGGTTTATGCGTCCTCGCCAAATTTCATTTAACTGGTATGTATCATTGCTTGTTTTTCCGCCGAAAATAAGCATATAGTTATCTTTGTCTACCTGAACAGAGGCAAAACCTCTTGCATCATACGCATCGGGAAATACCGTCAATGAGTCTTGCAGCGTCCAAGTGACGCCCTGATTTATCGAAGTATATATCTCTTTAGACGCTTTTCCCGCCGCATTCATTCCGCCCGTCAGGAAGAATTTATCATCATATTTAGTAAGCATCAAGCCTTCTCTTTCTTCAAAATAACCGGTTCCCTCATTCGTGAGTAATGCCCAATCTTTACCATTCATCGTCCCCCATGTGGTATTTGTCAATTGGTTTTCCCGGTTTCTTCCTCCTACAAGTATTATATACGCATGATACATATTAATATATGAATAAGAGGCAAAGTTTGTCAGGGGGAATTTGGCGTGTACGCTTTCGCCCATCGTCCATTCTCCGTTTTCGTTCATACAGGCAAAAGACAGCAGGCTGTCATCTTCTACAATAGCCGCAAGGACAGGCGATTGATTACGCCCTTCGCTTAACGCCCCCAACAGATACCGGACGGAATGCGTATTGCCTGCCGATTCCCAATTAACGCCATCCGGCGAAGAATAAAGGACGCCGGATTCCGACGGTATGTATGCAGACGATCCGAAAACGGTAAGCTGTGAAATAAGTTTGTCATTCCCGCTTAAACCCGACAAGGGTAATTCTTCCCAGCGTCTGGCGTCTGTCACAGACGAACAGTATAGCTTGTAATCGCCGGAAGTTCCGACGTACATAAAATATACATCTTCATTATTATATGAATATGTAATCACTTTTTGTTCCCGGAACGTCCCATGCGTCAGGTTGTCGGCATAACGTTCCCATGACAGGGAATCCGGATTTACCTGGTGTATGTTTAATTGGGCCGTATACGTTTTTTGGGTAATTCCGTCAACGGCCGTAACCACAATCTTTATGGGCTTTGAGAAATTAACGGAGTCTTTTTCAACCCACGAAAAGGTTGTGTCGGGCTGAGCCTCCGGAGTTATGGCAGCATTGATGGCATAGGAAACGAATGTTATATTACAAAGAACCTGCCCGACCTCTGTACCGTATGGCATGGAATCCATGTTGAAAATAAGTCCGTTTAACTGGTCTATCGTAAATTTTACATTATTCAGGCCGGGAACAGAGTCGTTCGTCAGGCTGAAAGTGGCGATTTGAGCATCCCGGAGGGTAGTTGTAGAAGTATTATCATCCGAACCTAAGCACGACGTCAACAACAACAAAATACATCCGGTAGTATATAGTACAATTCTATTTTTCATTAAAATACATAAGTTGATTACTTACAGACGACAAAAGTAGAAACATTTTTGGCTTTCCGCCTAATGTATTACAATATTTATAATATTTTAGTAACCAACCTGAGTCAAAAGAGTTAAAACAGTATGACGCCTTTAGTAGTTGGATAGTATCCGCAAAAGCAAGCATAAACAAACGGAAAGAATGAAATGCAGATCCCTCTGTGTCGACATGGAGACATCCGCTCGCTTCTCTGGCAGACAACGATTTGGAAACAAACCCATGTTTTTAATTTATTCTTTTCTGAATCAATCATTTGGTTTGGTTGTAATTCAGAACAGGTAACGGATAAGTAACGAGTTAACTTCTCTGGTTCGCTCCGCTTTGAGCAGGCTGATTAGCTTGAAACAAAGGTAAAATAATGCTTATGCGCTATCCGCCATATCAAATAAGCCATTTGGAATGACTGATATTTTAGATGTATCGAATCCATAATAACAGTGCATTATCTTTTGCCTATAGCTGGATAAACAAATAATATGATCAACCTTTGAATAATATGATTTTTCCTCTTCAACCGATTTTATCACTTTATCACCCAAGCTATCGGAATGATCCTTATTTAATATGCTTCGCAATCGAGGTAAATTGTCATATATTGTAAAACCTCAGTCGGAAAAATGGGAAGCAGCAACAATTTTACAAGCAAACACGTTCTTCAATTCCTGAGCCAATTTACTGCTTTCGAAAAAATTCAAATGGAATATCAGGTTGTTTTTATCTTTTATATGTAATTGCAGTAAATATACAACATTGCGGAGATATAAGTTCCATTGCTCTCTATTACTTGTTGTTCTTTGGTCCGCTATGGCTAATTCTACTTTAACAGATTGAAAAACGCGCGAAGAAAGAAGCTAAACCTGATACCGGCCGGGAACTGCTTTTTCAACAGGAAAGCTCCCTGCTAAACGATACTTTTTCACCTTTCCTTTCAGCTTTCAGCTTTGTTGCAAAGGATTGGTTTACAGGATGAAAATCCTGAAGAAAGACCGTTCGGCCTCCTTTCAGGAAACCGGAAGAGAGGGATTTATTCCATAAAAAAATCATTATACAGTCTTCAGTAAACCATTATAGTGCCTTTAATAAACCATAATATACTCTTTACCAAACCATAATAATGGTCTGTTGGAGGCGTCACAGCGCTTTTTTTCAGTCTTCTCAATGCTTCATCAGAGTCTTCTCAATGGTTTACCAAAGGCGTCGCAAGGACGTTCTAAAGTCATCGTAATGGTTTGGAAAAGAGGATGCAATGATTTCCCCCCTTTTTTCGGTCCCGTATTTTTTTTCTGAAAGAAGGCTGAACGGTCTTCTTTCAGCCATAGCCGTTCATACGCAAGCGCTTATAAAGCGGCTGGAAGCTGAAAGATAGCGCCAGACAAGCCTGTGTAATGGGGTTAATGGCATGGGCCTGAAGAGGGGGATGGGGCTTTATGCTTTTGATGAGAAAGTATTAATGCGTTAAAGTAGAATTA
>JAITRG010000099.1 GCA_031288515.1 Tannerellaceae bacterium | reverse complement strand
AAATTCTGAAAGGAGACGCAAGAAGACCTTTCAGTTTCCTTACAGCCGGA
This sequence comes from Tannerellaceae bacterium, assembly GCA_031288515.1. GTDB lineage: Bacteria > Bacteroidota > Bacteroidia > Bacteroidales > Tannerellaceae > DFXE01. The sequence continues at coordinate 12,778 of JAITRG010000099.1, read as the reverse complement.
GCCGGAGGAGAGAGATTTATTCCAAAAAAAAGCATTATAGTGTGTTGAGTAAACCATTATAATGCCTTTAGTAAACCATTATATACTCTCAGTCAAACCATTATAATGGTCTGTTGAAGGCGTCATAGCGTTTTTTTAACTCTTCGCAATGCTTCATCAGAGTCTTCCCAATGGTTTACCAAAGGCGTCGCAATGGCGTTCCAAAGTCATCGTAATGGTTTGAAAAAGAGGGCGCAATGATTTTTCCCTTTTTGCCGGCCCTGTATTTTTTTTCTGAAAGAAGGTACTGAACGGTCTTCTTTCAGCCATAGTCGTTCATACGCAAGCGCTTATAAACCGGCTGAAAGATGAAAGATAGCGCCAGACAAGCCTGTGTAATGGGTTAAAGTAGAAGCAGGCAAAGACAACAGAGATTATTTTGGCGCGGTTGCCCTGACAATGAGCGACCATTCACGACCCATGCTTTAAATACGTTTCGTTCCCAAAATACATGACGGGAACAAATATTGCATAAGTAACACATGCAATCGGAAAAGTCCGTCAAGTGTCGGGATCACAGGTTGTAGAATTATTGATTTAATCTTTTATAAGATTTGGCAGTTTCAAAAAAAAGATATATTTTTGACCCCGATTTGAATAGCCCGGGTGGCGGAATTGGTAGACGCGCTCGTTTCAGGTGCGAGTGTCTTTACGGACGTGCAGGTTCGAGTCCTGTTCCGGGCACATCTCTTACAAAATAAACAGGCGCAGGTGGTGGAATGGTAGACACGCTACTTTGAGGGGGTAGTGCCGGTTACGGTGTGTGAGTTCAAGTCTCATCCTGCGTACCAAAAAGAAGAAATAAAAAACCGGATGCTATCAAACATCCGGTTTTTTATTTCTTCTTTTTTATATAACCGCTTATATCAAATAGCAAAACCCGGTTTGCGGCGTATCCATTGTCCGCGAGTGAAATCGGGAAAATCAACAACTGCTCCGCCACGGGCGACAGACATCTCGGACAGTCCTGAAATAGCGCTCCAGGCAGCGGCGTCGTAACAATCCATGGGAGCCGGTTTCTTATTATGGATCGCATCAATCAAATCATACATCATGATGTAGTCCATACCGCCGTGGCCCGCTTCTCTGGCTTTGGCGTCTAATGTGCTCCAAAGTTTATGGTCGTATTTCCTGAACCATTCTTCCGATTCATCCCAACGGTGGGGCTTGGATTGCCCTTCTACATATACATGTTCGCCGTCGTTCATCCATAGGCCTTCTGTTCCCTGAATACGAAAACCGAGCGAATACGGACGGGGCGAGTTTGTATCGTGCGTAACGATGACCGTTTGCCCGTTTGCACATTTAATCATAGAGGTAACGATATCGCCTAAATTAAAATGAACCTTAGCATACGGATGATTCGCTCCTCCATTATCAACAACGAATTTATGTAAGCCGCGAGACTGTGTAGCCATAGCCGTTAATGATAAGAAACGGTTTCCGTGGTTAATATCCAAACAATTGGCAACCGGCCCGATACCATGTGTCGGATAAATATCTCCATTACGGGCGACAGAATGTTGCGTACGCCATTGGGCTTCGGAATAAGCGGTTGGGCCCATACGTAAATCGCCGCCTTTCTGATAGCCGTAATGTTCGCCGTCATTGAACTTTATATCGCGCAGATCATGCTGGTATCCGCAAGTTCCATGCAGTAATTCACCAAACAATCCTTGGCGAACCATATTCAAAGCAGCCATAACGTCCCGGCGGTAACATACGTTTTCCATAATATTAAGATGGCTTCCCGTAGCTTCGGATACATTAACCAAATCCCAACATTCCTCAAGCGTATTAGCCGCAGATACTTCTACGCCTACATAAGGAACGCCTGCCTTCATAGCGGCAACCGACATTGGCACATGCCATTCCCACGGGCTTGCAATAATTACACAATCGAACGCTTCGCTGTTCAGCATCTGTTCGAATGCGCGTTCGCTTCCGGTATATACTTTCGGTTCCGGCACATTAAATTTGGCAATATGCTTTAATGTACTATCCAACGGGCCTTTTTGGATATCGCATATAGCTACGATTTTATTGCCGGGAATCGCTAATACATTATTAATATGTTCCTGGCATCTGGAACCTGTGCCGATAAAACCAAATCTGAGCTTATCGTCATCTATGCCGCCTGTTTTCTTCTTTTGAGGTTCGGAGGCTGCGTTGTTTGTTGCAGCAGCGGCATTACCGGCTAATGCAATACCGGCAGTTCCTATACCGGCAGCGGTCATTTTCTTAATAAAAGAACGACGCGTGTTTTCCATGTCTTATGTCTTTAACTAATTTATTATTCACCAACAAAAATAAACATAATTATCTTAGCATCTAAACAATGATACACAAAAATCAGCCGGCAAGTTCCGATTGCCGGCTGATTTTATTGATTGCTTATTATGGATTCTGTGTTAATGTTCCCGGATAAGCGTTGATTTCATCTGCCGGAATAAATTGTATCACACGATCATCGGTTGCTTTTACTTCCAGCATTTGATTATGGATACCCGGATACTTTCTGGTCAGCGTCTGGCCCAAGCGATAAATATCCGGTGTACGATGCGCTTCCCAGGCAAATTCCAAACGTCTTTCTTTGTCTACTAATTTGGAAATGGTTCCTTTGTCTAACGTTACATTTTTATATTCTCCGCCGGTTATCGCACGTCCGCGAATTATATTCACATTGGCCAGTGCATTGGCGTAATCGCCTTTCTTCACGTATGCTTCGGCCTTATTCAAATACATTTCGGCCAAACGTGATACGATGGGCGAATGTAGCTGCGTTTCTCCATCCTGTAACGAACATTTGACGATAAAGAATTGGGGATAGCCGTTGCTCAAAACCATTTCTTTTCCGCGATATCCATGATACTCTTCTCCGTTAAAAGTAATGGTATAACTCTTGTTTTCTTCATCTAACAGCGTGAGAGGGTATTCTTCATCCCGGATGGTTACGGATAATGCGCCGTTTTTTTCCGAAACCAACCCTTGATAGTAGGTATATCCTGTATGTTGCCCTGCATCATTAAACACTTTTGCCACGAAACGGAATGCGTCATTGTCCGATAGATAATTCGGGCGGATGAACGACCAACGTGTATCGTTAAAACCTTTTGCTTCATACAAAATATCCATGATATCTGCGCTGGCATATACTTCTCCCCAACCAACGCCATCTATCGTAGAATACATACCGCCGATACAACTGAAATAATCATCTGTGGAAAACTCCGAACTTACCCGCTTTACGGCAAAAATTGTTTCTGTCTGTGAATTAGCATCCGGAGCCATTTCGTTCAATTTAGAGAAATTGGCCCTGTTCAATAATTCGTAGGTTCCGGAATTGATTACCTGGTCGGCATAATAAATAGACAGGTCGGCATATTCCGTATTCGGATTATCATAAGTTCCACTCATATATAAATACGCTCTGGAAAGCAAAGCATACGCTGCCCCTTTCGTTGCAAAAGCCTGTCTTCTCTCTGATTTCATCAATGAACCGGCTTTTTCAAGGTCGGCTATTATCTGATTATATGTTTCTTTTACTGTTGCCCTGTCCGACAGCTTCAAATTATCCATATCTTCAGGAAGCCCATTGACAATGGGAATACCTAAATTGGTTTCAGGGCTTTGATAATAGGGACGTCCGAAAGTGCGGCATAAATAGAAATAGGCCATCCCTCTCAGATAATAGGCTTCTCCTATCTTTTGATCTGTCTCAGCCGATTGTCCTTCATTGAACGACTTGATTAAATCGCTTGACTGGGAAATCACTTTATAACTATCTACCCAGAAGTTTTTCATACGGCTATTGGTAGGCATATGCATATAAGAGATGAACTGGAACCAGGAGTCGGTAGACCGGGCTTGCTTCATCACATTGTCTCCGCCAAACTCTCCAACATAGTGCATGTTGTCCGACCAGCGTTTTAAACTGGCATAACATCCATTCAACATGATATCCAAATCTCCCGTAACCTGGTTTTTGGTATAATAACTATATGGGTCTCTATCTATATCACAAGCAGCAAACAAGGTTGCTATTAGTGCGAATATTGCTAATTTTTTCATTATTTCATACTATTAAAGTGTAACACTTAATCCAAACATAAACTTACGCGTTTGAGGATAGATACTTGTAGCAACCCCGCTGATGCGAGAGGAGCCGGTACGTCTGTCATAAACTGTTGCCGGTAATTCGGGGTCTGCTCCGGAGAAACCGGTTATTGTAAAGAGGTTTTCACCGGAGAAATAGATTCTCAGATTGGAGATATGCCAATCAGGTAAAGCAATATTATAACCAATCGTCAGATTCTTCATCTTTAAATAAGTGGCGCTTTCCAAATGGCGGGAAGAACCTTCATTGGAAGCTGTATTATTACCATACATGGGCTGGGGATGCGTAGCAATGTCGTTAGGTTTTTCCCAACGGGTCCAGCCATCCTGAAGCTTCATTTGGTTTCTGTCTGTATAAGTACCGTCCGAATCATATTCAATGCGGTTGTAATTATAAATCTCACCCCCTACATTGTAAGAGAACATAGTAGACAGATCGAATGCTTTATATCTCGCACTGGTAGAAAAACCGCCAAAGAAATCAGGCGAATATTTACCTGCTACCACTTTATGCTGGGAAGCTTCACTGTAACTGAATGTTTTTACGCGTTCGCCATTCTCATTGGTCGTATACCATTGAGCTTTTCCTGTTGCGGGATCAACTCCTGCCCATTCGGTCATATACCAGGAATCAGCATCCAGGCCGGGTTGTAATATTTTATTGCCATTATCCACAACACCCGAACCGGTATCGATAATCATTGGTTTTTGGGGATCTTCGCCATATAATTTGTCTACCTTATTCCGGTTTAAACCGATATTAGCCTCAACGCTCCAATCCCAATCTTTGAAATCTTTCAGGATATCTACGCTAACCGTTGCTTCAAAACCTTTATTTTTAACGGAACCTACGTTTCTCCATGCCTGGTCTACACCCGTGACAGACGGAAGGCGTACCTGGTACAACAGATTGGATGTATTTTTATGATAAAAATCAAGCGAGACATTCACACGTTGGAAAAACATAGCATCCAGTCCCACTCCTGTGGTATAGGTCTTTTCCCAGGTTAAGTCTTTATTCTCTATCTGATACAAAACGCCGCCCGGCTGTTCATTATATTTATTTGTACTATACAAAGCCAAATGAGGATAAAGGCTATCCGGGCGTTTCCCTACAGAACCGTAACTGGCACGTAACTTTAACTGGTCTACAGATTCTACCGTAAAGAACTCTTCCCTGTGAATATTCCAACCGCCACTTATAGAAAAGAAGTTACCATATTTGGCATTTGCTCCAAAATTGGAAGCGCCATCCCGTCTGAATGAGAACTGTGCCAAATACCTGTTGTCGTAAGCGTAATTCACATTAAACAACATGGATTGTACTGCCCACTCATTCTGACTCCCTGCAATACTGCGAGGCACCGCCGCCGCATCTGCTACTGTAAATCCGGGAGCAAAACCACTCTTAACGCTCTCATTTGTCGTACCGGTATAGGTGTTCCACTCATAAGCAGCTAATGCATTGACAGAATGAACATCAAGCGTTTTATTAAAACGAAGTATCTGGTTACTGTAAATACGATAGCTTTGCGTAATCCTGTCTCTTAAACTACCTGTTACACCTTTACCATCGGAAGAACGAGGGTCGAGATATTCTTTACGGCTGGAATTTATATACCTGTAGTTATTGACGGATGAGAAAGTCAACCAGTCCGTAAGTTTAATATCAAAATCAAAATTGCCCATAAATTCATAACCGATTGTCTTCTTGAAGTTCCATTGCTGGTCGTACAAATAGTTATTGCCCGATGTATTAACCCAGGTAGGATTTGGCTTGTTACCTACCAGATTTCCTTCTTCATCATAGGGGCTATCCCATGGCAGATTAGCATATAAGCTACTTACAGAGGCTTGCTGGTCCATTACGTCCGAACGGGCGCCACTTATCTGAGGTTTAATCTTTAACCAGTCGAACACGTCGTAATTAATATTAAAACGGAAGCTATACCGTTCATAATTAAACTCTTTAACGGCGCCATCTTCATTATAATATCCCAATGACAGATAGGTTTTCATCTTTTCGGAACCGCCATTTACCGAAACATTATAATCTTGCGTAAATCCCGATTGGGTACCTTTCTTAAACCAGTCGTAATTTGCATTTCGTAAATCTTCATTCCAACGGGGGAAGTTGATGATTTCCTGATTCGGGAATGATTTAAAATAATCATATAATTCAGCTCCGTCCATAAATTCCAGATTACCCTTGCTGAACTGGCTGACTCCTAATTTAACGGTAGTATTTACTGTTGCTTTACCCGTACGGCCTTTCTTAGTTGTAACCAATATTACGCCATTCGCGCCCTGCGAACCATAAATAGCCGTTGATGCAGCGTCTTTTAATATAGACATCGATTCAATATCGGCCGGATTTAGCGAACCGGAAGAACTGCCTACAATCACTCCGTCAATTACCCATAACGGGTCTGTACTTCCATTTACGGTAGATTTACCGCGGATAACAATTTTCCCGGCTTGTCCCGGCTGGCCTTCTCCCGGACTTACATAAACGCCGGGCGCTTTACCCGAAAGCATATTCTCAACGGTTGCCGTTGTATTATCCAGCAGTTTTTCGCTGCTTACCACCTGCATTGCCCCCGTAAGGCTTTCTCTTTTCTGGACGCCATAACCAACCACCACTACTTCGCCCAGGCTTTGAGTATCTTCTCTCAGCTGGATTGTCATGCCGGTAGCTGCGGCTCTCGCCTCTATGCTGTTATATCCGATATAAGATACGACAAGCATTGAGCCTGCAGGAGCATCAAAAGAGAAATTACCGTTTAAATCAGTGCTTGTACCGGTAGTTGTTCCTTTTACTATAACATTCGCTCCGATAATCGGCTCATTTGTTACGGCATCAACAACTACTCCTTTAACGGTAGAAACCTGTTGAGTAATTTCTGATGATTTTATTTCCGGTTTTGCCTGTCCGGCTGATTTGTAAACAATAATACGATTATCATTTACCGTAAATTCAGCATTTTGTTTTTTCAGGGCGTTTGTCAGAATCTCTTCTACCGATTTGTTTGAAATGTCAAACGAAACACGTTCAGACAAATCGATATCGTTATTCCGGATAAGGAAGGAGTAGTTGAACTTCTCTTCTATAATATCGAAAAGTTCCCTTAATGTTGCATTCTCTAATTGCACAGACAAATAATGTGTTTGCAATTCGGAAGCAAAAACCATACCTGAACTGAATGGCGTTCCTGCCATCCATAAGGTCGCAACCAGCGCTGAGGCTGTTTTTCTTAGATAGTTTAAGTTCATGAAAATTAGATTTAATTAATAATTATTGTTCTCTGTTACATGCTGTTTTTTATTTGTCTTTAATAATGAATTTTGTTCCTGTTTGTGTCCACTTGTATTTTTTATCTACATCTATTTCTTCGAGTATATCGGTTACTGTATGTTTTTCGGAGAAACTTCCGGTAAAGATTTCTTTTTTAAGGTAATTGCTGTTTATTTCTATTTCTATATTATATTTACGTTCCAAATCCCTTGCTATCCGGGTGAATAATTGTTCCGAGAATTTAATTTGTCCGTCTTTCCATGCGCTGTAATCCGGACTATGTACCACGGCAATGCGCATATCGCTTGTTTCTCTGTTATAACTCAGCATTTGATTGGGCGTTAGTTCAGCATCTGCATTATAATATCCATCAGTCGTGTTGTTTAAATAAACATCTACTTTTCCGGTAAGCAAAACGACATCAATTGTCTTTTCATCATTATATGCCCTTACATCAAAGCTTGTTCCCAATACTTTAACGTCTACGTTTCCGGTTTTAACAATGAAAGGCTTCAACGAATCATGCGCTACTTCAAAATAAGCTTCCCCTTCCAAAAAAACTTCCCGCCGGCTTCCGGCCACATTGTCGCTATACGTTAATGTTGAACCGGCGTTTATCCAGACAATGGATTTATCGGGAAGTATTACCTTCGTTTTTGAACCGAAAGGGACAACCGTTTCGTAAGAAGCTATCTCCCGGCTCTTTGTTTGTGTATTTTTTCCTGCATAATAGGACGTTGTGCCAACCAGTAAGAAAAGCAAAGCGACAGCGGCTATTTTTGCCGCAAAAGAAAAACGGAATCTCTTATGTTTTGCCTGCGTTTGGCCGGTTTCTGTCAAATTGCCAAAATACTTTTTAAAGCCGGCCTCTCTGTCCGACACAAAAAGAGGCACATGAGATATCGCCCACCAGTCTGCCATTTCCGCCATTGTCTTTTTGTTCGCTTCATCAGCCTCCAGCCATTGCAGCAACTCTTTTCTTTCCTGTTCCGTTATTTCTCCTGAGAAATAAGCAAGGAGTATTGTTTCTATTCCGTTATGTTCCATTTCTTTTTTACCGGCCATATCATTGCCGGATGTAATAAGATACACACCTTTTATTAATTCCGTTTAAACAAAATATGATTTTTTTAAAAGAAAAGGGAAAAGAGAACAGATAGCAGGCCGCTTAATTGGTCTTTAAGCTTTGATATACCTATTTTTATTTGTACGCGGACCGTACTTAAACTGATTTGGTTGATTTTGGCAATCTCTTCATACGACTTATTGTAGTATAAGCGCTGGATGAAGATATTCCGGCACTTTTCGGGCAACGTATTTATGGCCTTGCGTATTTGCTGTTCAAATTCCTTATGTTCGAGTTGGGCAAGCGGGTGGGAGTCTTGTTCAATCATTTGCTCATGATATGAAAGCAATTGTTCCTGCACTTCCGTTAGCGATACCTCCTGGTAACGTTTCTGCCGCAAGTGATTTAAGCAACGGTTTTGTACAGCCTTTATCAAGTAAGAATTGACAGGGTAAGCCAATGATTGGCGATTGTTCCAGACGCTGAGAAAAACGTCATTCACAATCTCTTCGGCCACTTCGGCGTTATAAATATACTTTGTTGCAACGGCTCGCAGATAAACATAGAAGACAGCATACAATTGTTCAAAAGCTTTGGCATCTCCTTCATTAATACGGTCTACAATGTCTTTCTTTATGACAATCACCTATTATTCTTTATTCTCCCTATGGCTATTCTTCCGTATCTTCTTTCATGTTATGGAAAACATTCTGAACGTCTTCGTCTTCTTCCAGTTTCTCAATTAATTTATACACAGACTCTCTTTGTTCAGCGGTTAATTCTTTTACATCGTTAGGAATTCGTAAGAACTCCGCGCTGTTTATTTCATATCCGTTTTCTTCCAGCCATTTCTGAATGGCGGCATTTTGGGCAAATTCTCCGTAAAGGATAATTTCGTCTTCATCTTCCTCTACTTCATCCACTCCATAGTCAATTAATTCCAGTTCTAAATCTTCTAACGAAATGGCGTCTTTTTTCACGATATGAAATACGCATTTATGATCGAAAAGGAATTCAAGGCTACCGGATGTTCCTAATGAACCGCCATGTTTATTAAAATAACTGCGCACATTGGCTACGGTACGGGTGGTATTATCGGTAGCCGTTTCTACAAAAACAGCAATACCAAAAGGAGCATACCCTTCGTAATTCATTTCTTTATAATCGGTATAATCTTTGGATGTGGCTTTCTTAACGGCTCGTTCCACATTCTCTTTCGGCATATTTTCCTTTTTGGCCTGTTGCATCAATACGCGCAAACGAGGGTTGCTGTCCGGATCCGAACCGCCTGCTTTTGCTGCAATCGTTATTTCTTTACCTAATTTGGTAAATACGCGGGCCATATTTCCCCAACGTTTAAATTTCTTTGCTTTGCGGTATTCAAATGCTCTTCCCATATTTATTTAACAATTTATAGTATCTATTACTGATTCCTTATCTTAATTGCGCTCCAATCTTTTGTTCCAGATTGATTTGCAGCTTCTTCATAATACTGTCAATTTGTTTGTCCGTCAATGTTTTGTCTTCGTCTTGCAGATAGAAACTAACGGCGTACGATTTTTTCCCCAAGGGCAGGTTCTTTCCTTCATACACATCAAACAGGCTTATTTTCTTCAAAAGCTTTTTCTCGCTCTCATTTGCTGTCTTTTCAATTTCTTCAAATGGTATATGCTTATCCAGCAACAAGGCCAAATCGCGTTTTACTGCAGGGAATCTGGATATTTCACGGAAAGTTACCTTATTCTTTTTCGCTTCTTTCATCAACAATGTCCAGGATAATTCGGCAAAATATACTTCCGAATCAATATCGAAGGCCTTGCAACGTTGTCTGTTTACAATACCCAGTGTTCCCAGGCGGCGGCCTGCCTTAGTAGTAATGCTTAATCCGGCCGCATAGATATCATCGGAAAGATGACCGAAAATAACCGCATGCATGGTAATGCCCAGACGGGTCAATATGTTTTCCACATACGCTTTCAGTTCATAGAAAGACGACTTTTCGTCCGGATGCGCCCAGTTGTTTTCTACCCGGTTGCCGCTTACCCATACGCCCAATCTGTAATCTTCGCTATATCCGACAAGCGAATCTTCTTCTTTCTTCTGATCTATGGCATAATCATAACAATTTCCAAACTCGAAGAAACGGATATTTCCGTTTTTATGTTTTTTATTATATTCAATACTTTCCAGCCCTCCGAAAAGTAATGTTTGCCGCATGCCGTTCAAACCCGAACTGACGGGGTTTTCCAACAGTACGCAATGGGTTTCGGAGTAAGTAGATAAGGCCGCATAATAATCCGAACGCGTTAACGAATTATTCATGATCTCATGAAAACCGGCGCCGCATAATTGCTCCGCAATAAGATTCTGCAATTTATAGCTGCGGTCTGTCGGCGTTTGATAACTCAGGCTCGACTTTACGTCTTCGCCGGTTTCTACATTATTATATCCATAGATACGCAGAATGTCTTCAATAAGGTCTACATCCCGTTTTACGTCTATACGGTATAACGGAACATGGCAGGTTATGCCTGTATTTGTTTCCGAAACGATTGTAATTTCCAGGCTGGAAAGGATACTTCTAATAGTTTCCTCAGGTATTTCTTTACCTGTCAATTTATTAATTTTGTCGTAAGTAACTTCAACGGTATACGGATTTGCCGGTACGGGATATACATCCTGTATTTCGCCTGCGATTTCTCCGCCTGCAATCTCTTTAACCATGAGGGCGGCCAGCTTCAATACATACAATGTATTATTCGGGTCGAGCCCTCGTTCGAAACGGAAAGAAGAATCCGTATTCAGGCCGAAACGACGCGCCGTTTTACGTATCCAGGTCGGATTAAAGTTTGCCGACTCAAGGAATATATTCCCTGTTTGTTCCGTAACGCCGGAATTCAGGCCGCCGAATACGCCTCCGATACACATGCCTTCTTCATTGGCGTTGCATATCATCAGATCGTTGGCGGTAAGCGTCCGTTTTACCTCATCGAGCGTAACAAACGCAGTTCCTTCCGGCAATGTTTTGACGATTACCTTTCCTCCCGTTATTTTATCCGCATCAAAAGCATGAAGCGGCTGTCCCATCCCATGCAATATATAATTGGTAATATCCACTACATTATTAATCGGGCGCAGGCCTATCGCTTTTAAGCTGTTTTGCAGCCATTCCGGGCTTTCTTTTATCGTTACTCCTTTTATCGTTACTCCCGAATAACGGGGGCATGCTTCGGTATTCTCTATCGTAACGGTAATAGCCGGCGACGGGTTGTCTATCTTAAAATCATCTACCGGAGGGCGGTTCAATCCGGCAGGTTTACCATTTTGTTTCAGGTAAGCAGCCAAGTCGCGCGCCACGCCGAAATGCGAAGTTGCATCCACCCGGTTGGGCGTTATGTCTACTTCAAATACATAATCGCTCTTTATATTAAAATACTCTTTAGCCAATGTCCCTGCAACTGCATCCGAAGGGAGAACAATGATGCCTGCGTGGCTGGTTCCCAAACCAATCTCATCCTCGGCGCAAATCATCCCCTGCGATTCCACGCCGCGTATTTTCGATTTCCTGATAGTAAACGTTTCCTCTCCACTGTATAATTTAGTACCGATGAGGGCGACTATCACCTTCTGCCCGGCAGCAACATTGGGAGCGCCGCATACAATAGGCAAAGGCTCTCCGCCGCCTGCATTAACGGTTGTGATATGCAAATGGTCGGAATCAGGATGGGGCTTGCAGGTGAGTACTTCTCCGACGACTAATCCTTCCAGTCCTCCCTTAATCGTTTGCACTTCTTCTACTCCGCCGGTTTCCAAACCGATAGAGGTCAATGCTGCCGATACTTCTTCAGGTTGTAAATCGAAATCAAGATATTTCTTTAGCCAGTTGTAAGATATATTCATTGTTTAATACGTTTTTCCAAATCTGTAATTTGACCGCCAAAGGTAAGAAGAATTCTTTAAACTCGGTAAATACGTTTCAATAAACAGCGGTTCAGCGATTAAAAATTCTTTCGCCGTTTTCCGGTCTGTATAGAAATGAAGGCATCCTCTCCCTGTCGAACGGTTTGTAACTGCTCGATAAAGAAATGTGCATACTGTCTGTTTCCTGTTATAACTTGATTCTACTTTAACAGATTAAAATTCAATGTCGTTTAGTTAAGGGAAATCATTCGACCTCTTGATGGGTCTTGATGGGATTTTGATAAAATATGTCCTTTGACATTTTGGGATTAGCTTAAAAAGTATTAAATATACCCTATAAA
>JAITRG010000072.1 GCA_031288515.1 Tannerellaceae bacterium | reverse complement strand
TTCGCTGACAATCAATGAAGAGTCGCCCGCCGATTTAACGCTCAGGTAGTCGTCATCTTTATATTTATGCAGATAATTAAATTCATACGTATAGGTTTGCGCCGTCAATGAGTCGATATAGAAATAGCCTAATGTCTCATCCTTTTTAATCGAGTTATCCAGCGGGGCGCCAAAATTAGCCGCGCTTAAAGAAACGGTCAATGCGTCAAAAGTTCCTCCGCTCCAGCGGCATCCCGTTAACGTAACGGACGTACTCTTATCGGTATATAATTGAACGGACGCCCTGGAAGCTACTCTAGGAAATTCGCGGTTCGTAATTTTGACAGGAGATGTACCCGTATTGTTTGTCCGCGTTTTTTCCACTACCCATTGGTAAGCCGGTATTCGTTTGGGGTCGACGTTATCCTGCAAGCTAATCCACTGGGGAACGGTGTCTCTGTTATCGTAGAACGTATAAACGGGAACAACCAGATACTGAAGCCCTGCGGCAGTTGTCCGGCTGATTAAATACAAATCATTGCCTAATGAAGTAAAATTAGGAGAAGAAGCTGTGCAACTGCCTAATTTAAATAAAATCTTTGTATTAACCGGCGCTTCTCCGATGGTAACAAGACGCCTGTCATCAAGGTCTTGAAGTTTAACGCGTAGCGAATCCTTGTCGGTTACCACGTGGGCGGATGCAGCCCATCTGGCGGATGCAGCCGCCTTCGGGTTTTTCACATAAGCTTCCAGCGCACGAATGTCTAATTGATCGGTAGCGAAATCATATTCAACCGTGAAGTTATACTGATTACGAATACTGTCGTGTCCTGCCACCGGTTGTTCAATCGTCGTTTCCGTAATATCTCCCCAGCCAAAGGCAAGGAATTTCAGGTCGGTAGTATTTGACCAAGCCGTATCCACACGTAAGTATTTACCGTCTTCCCTCCTGAAGTTTAATGCATTTACAGGCGTATTTGCGTCGAAACGTTCGGCCGTTAACGCAAAATCGGTCCATGGATTTAATACCCGGGGGCTATTCCGATCCGGATCGAACACAAGTTTAATCGACGTGTTGCCCGGTTCTGTCCGGAATCTTGTATTATAATCGGAGGCAGACAGATATTGCGCTGCCGGCTTCACAACCGTAAACAGCAACACGTCAGCGCCGCTATAGTCTCCCGTCGCGGTAGCCGCCCTTTTCTCTACGCCTACAGAACCGCTGATACCGTCATACGTAAGCACCAGCACTGTATCCGCTTCGGAATAAGTAATCAGAGGACGACCTGTCTGAAGCGACGTTGCATAAGTAGAAGAGAATTTCCAGCCTTTATTAGCGCCCTGGGCGATATCGATTATTCCGTTAGCCGTATAGTCTTCGAGGTCTACGGCCAATTCTCCGCCTATCGCCCTGTTAACAAAGTCAAACCGGGGATTAGCCCCTTCTTCTTCTCCCTTCACGGAAATACACCAAAGCGCATTAGCTACGCTGGTAGTAGCATAAGCTGCATACTTTTCTATCCGCAGGATTCCATTCGCGTCGACATATACCGCCAATGTGTCGGTTGCCGCTCCCTGACGAACTGCCATCAAATGATACATGCCTTTTTGAGCGTTGGCGTCCATCTTGGTAGCCGGAGTCCCCTTACTCAACGCATTAGCAGTCCCCAACGACGCTACCAGCATAAAAGCGCCGGTAATCAAAGTAAAAAACTTTTTGTTCATAATTTAAAAATTTAATATTAATACTATATAACTATATAAAGTAATCTGTATATCACACCTTTACGATTCATGAAAAGAGTAGCTTGCACTGCGTCTCGCCATCCGGCTGTATAAATCAAACGAACCTATATTTTATCCTTTCCATCGCAGTCAAACGGGTTTGTCATCAAAAAGAGAGGTTTCGTACAAGAATTGATATTTGATTGATAAGAAAGGCGATAGAGCGGCTAAAAAAACATTTAAAATAATTGCGTATATGAAACTAATATATACCTTTGTTGAGCGAAAATAAGGTTCTTTTATTTTATCCACACACGCACAGAAGGAAAGCCCGTGTGCCTGAAGTAAAGACGACAGCAACAAACAAACAGAATGATGTATAAAAAAGATATCTCAATTTTTACTTTTAGTATTAATATTAAATTTTTAAATTTATGAACAAAAAGTTTTTTACTTTGATTGCCGGCGCTTTTATGCTGGCAGCATCGTTAGGGACTGCTAAGGCTCAAGGCTATATTCCAACCGACACAGTTACGGATGGATTATCGACTCAAGCCCAGAAGTATCTCTATCATTTGGTGGGAAAAGTTAATGGTACTGGTGTTGAGTATTTTCTGGTGGTTCAGAACGACGGATCATTAGTTTTGAAAACAACCACGGAGTATGGAGACGGGGAGTATGCATTTGGAAATGCTTTGTGGTGCGTTAACGTAAGCGATCAGGAAGATCAGGGATTGAATCCCACCTTTGTATTTGAAAACAAAGGAGCCGGCCTGAAATTAGGCGTATCAAAAGACGATGAACGTCTTCTTGGTTCGGATTCTATTGACATCCGGTTTGGAGCTTTAACCCGTTTTGAATTTTCACGCACTTACAAGAATGCGCTTGAAGCAGAAAAACCATTGAAACTTTATTACAATACAGACAGTGTGTTGACATTTGTTAAGGGGACAACCGGCCAAATCGGAGTTCGCTCATACAGTGCAACAGATCCTGAAGTAACAGGAGTTGGCAGCGGCTATGGCAAAGATGTTGTTCTTTTCTCTTTATACAGGCCGGATGAGGTAAATCTTACCGCAGACCAATTCAATACCATCCTTAATACCGAACGGAATGGATGGGTAACATTGAATTTTGTTCCGGCTCCAACCGATAAGAGCGAATTCCAAACGGCTATTAAGGCGGAAGATGCTACTACTGCTCCTGCTCCCGGTAACTGGTTGCTCTTTTTTCAAAACACAGCAGATCTCAGCAAGAAGTATTTACGCGTGGACACCGCCTATACAGGCGAATACGGCACGAAATTCTTGAAATTTGCGTTCGGCGATGGACCTTCTACTGGTTCACCTCAAAAAACAGCTATCGCAAATCAATATTATTTCCAGGCGAGATATCACGTATTGAACGATAGTTTGGCAATTGATGTACATCAAGCCATTTTCCCGACAGAAAAATACGACGGCTATTGGTATGAGTATCCTCATAAAACCGAATGGAATGTAACTGCAGGTACGTTCCCTGGCAGCGATTCGCTTCATGTGAAACTGCAAGACTTGATTGCCGGCGAAAGAAGCCTTCTTACAATCGGTACAAAAGAAGTTTCTACCCGCATCGAATTAGGTTTAAAGAGCTGTTCATCAGTTCCCGTAAATTTAACTTCTGTTCCCAGCAACCTGTATACTATCAAAAATGATGCAGGCCAATATTTAGTAGTTCTTATCAATACGGATACTCTTCTTCGTAGCCAACGCAGCGCTCCACGCTGGATGACGTTAAACGAAGCTACACAGAATCCGAATCGTATTCCCGCTTTCCAATGGGTAGTAGAACAGACACGTACGGACTTCCCGAATTCTTCTCCGATTCTTATCACGAACCGTGAATTCGGATTCATAGAACTAGGCATAAGTGCGGATTATCATGAGTTTGTAGATCCTGTAACCATTCAGTTAAGAACGACCGGATCAACGTTATATGGCGACGTGTCGATTAAGGCTACCAACTTCCAGGCTGTTCCGGATCTTGAAAAGGGAGACAAGTATTTAGGATACAAATATCTGCCGGATGATTCGTTGAAATTCAACACCTATGACTTCAATTATCTGAACGAATTAAATGCTGAAAAGTATTTATTTATAAAGAATACAGCCGATTCGTCTATCTATCTGAATACGACGACTCAATCAAGAACTCAATTTGAACTGATTGCTCAGGGAACTCCCAAACGCTATGGTTACTGGACGGCTGCCGTTCCCGGCCTGTCTAAACTGGAAAAAGTTTCTTATGTATTGAGAGTGAAAGACGGTTACGCGTTGAACAGAACAGGCGCCGTTGTAACTCCTGACGGCGAAGGCAGATATGCCGTTTCCAAAGTAGCGGCTGACACCTCTATCTTCTTATTGAAGACCAACAATACGAAAGAGGGCAGAGATTACTATGCGTTACTTGACACCGGCGCTTATGGCGCAAGATATAATGACGTAGTTAAAGATGTAAAATTAGGCATCGACGACGCTAACGCATGGGCTTACGAACAAGACCTGAACGAGTTCAGAACGTCTACCTTCTACATCGCTCCTTACAACGAACCTTTGTATAGAAGATTCGACAACGGCGAATATGGTAAATATAAGATTAAAGAACCTTATGGAGATGCTTCTAACGCTCCTGTTTGGTTGAAGTTTGCAAAACACAACAACTGGGGAACCGAATTCCTGTTCGAAAACTCGCCAAGAGGTAACGGCAGTAAAGATCCGAACAAGACAAACGAAAACGACTATCGCGACGAGCTTACGGCAAAAGGTAAAGCTACAATCAGCTTCCTGGGATTGTATAACAAAGCGGACTATCCTGAAAACGGAGAACTCTCTAACTATACGTTCTATGTAGATACGGCTTATGTTCGCTATGCTACTCCTATGCCTCAGTATATGCTGGCCGTACGTCCTGAATTTGTAACGGGCGACACGATCTACAGAATCACAAAAGACTCCGTATGGGATTCAAGCGGCAGAACTCTTCTGTATGTAACCAGCGATACGACGATTAGCATAAGGCCGTCGTTCACCAGGGCATTCTATGTGTTCAACGCTCAGGATTCTCTCGGATCTATTCTTAACCCCTACCAGACGGATGCACGTAATAAAGATTATGTAGGTAAGCTTGGATACGGAGCTGAATATACGACCCGTTTAGCCTTTGTAGACGGCATACACATGGGCGACACATTCTATGTGCTGCGTAACAATCCTGCTACGACAAGTATCGACTCTGCTTATCTGTTAGCTATACCGCGCGGCGACAAACATTATTTGGGAGCAAATACGCATTACACTCCAAGATGGGATAGAACTGGTACTCCTGACTTGAGCGCTGCCAATCCTGATGCCCATAACGGTAAGAGTATGGTATTCCAGTTCCGCCTGTACGATCCTGATGGAACCGGCGACCAGAGCGTAGACGCAAAGATGGTTCGTAAGTTCATGATCGAATCAAGACAAGACGATGGCGTTCAAATCGGCCCGATGACAGGCAGATGGGTTAAGGTACAGAACGGCGTTCCTGTAATCAGTGACGAAATCACACTTGCGAATGCAAGACAAAACGGCGCTGAAATCTTCAACGTATTGGAAGGCGAAGCAGGCAAGGCTGTAGGTAACGAAAAAGCTGTCGTATCTTCCGATGTACAGGTTATCGGCGGAGCAGGCGCTGTTACTATCCTGAACGCAGGCGGTAAGAAAGTCGCTATCAGCAACATCTTAGGCCAGACCGTTGCCAACCAGGTTGTTTCTTCCGACAATGCTACTATTGCATTACCTAAGGGTATCGTAGTAATAGCTATCGACGGCGAAGCTGCTGTTAAAGCAATCGTTAAATAATTAGTATCTGCATAAGATTAACTAATATACTCAAAAGCCCCCTCCCGACGGAGGGGGCTTTTTTTGTTATACCCTGGGAAGGCGCTGGCGTACATATACGTTAACAATATTGTAACAGGATTGTAATTATCGCGTAACGAATATGTCGTTTCTTTGTAACATTTTCATACGCGTTATCATACAAACAAAACGATTCAAATGAAAGCTTTTCAACTTGTATTTATGCTCTGCATTTCGTCTTTCTTCTCCTGGCTGCAAGCCCAGCAGGCGCTAAACATATCGTCTTATATACAGGGACAGTACCAGTATGGGCAACCGGACGCTTCGCTGAAAGTCGGCGACACGAATGAAAATCCGGATAAAGGCTTTAACCGTATCGGTATCCGCCGGGGGCGCGTAAAAGTAGAATATAATGATGGTATCGGGACAGGCGCCGTACAGATAGAAGCCAATGATAAAGGCGTTGCTTTCCGCGATTTATATATAGGGATAAAAGACCCCTGGAGCAAACGGAGCCGGTTGATGACGGGCCTGTTCAACCGCCCTTTCGGACATGAAATCTCTTATTCTTCATCTACGCTCGAATCGCCTGAACGAGCCGCCGTGATACAGTACTTTTTCCCGGACGAACGCGATTTGGGCGTTATGCTCAGCTTGCGGGCAAATGCCGCAAGCCCGTTGAACTTCCTTCGTTTAGACGCCGGAGTTTTCGCCGGTAACAGTATCAATCGTGAAACGGATAACAGAAAAGACTTCATCGGACGCATAGGGGCTGAAAAGGAGATTAAAAACCGGGGAAAATGGGGGCTGGGTATTTCTTATTATAATGGAAGCGTATACAATCCGACAACAGAAGCCTATGAGATGCACGACAACCGTTTTGTAAGAATAGAGAAAGAAAAAACCGGTTCCTTTATGAAACGCGAATACATTGGCTTCGACGGGCAACTTAGCCTGTATAGCCCAATCGGGACAACCACCTTGCGGGCGGAAGGATTATTCGGCGTCCAGCCCGGTATAGCAGGCAGCAGCAAAAGCCCCAATTATAGCGACCGCCCCGAAAACATCCCTGCCAACGCTTTGTACAAACGCCCTTTCTTTGGTTATTTTTTCTACGTCATACAAGACGTCGGGCAGTCTCCTTTCTCCCTTGTATTGAAGTATGATTCATACGACCCCAACACAAAAGTAACAAAAAATGAAGCAGGCGCCCCCGGGAGCCATACAACCCAAACCGACCTGTCTCAAAGCGCCATTGGCTTAGGCGTCCTGTACCGCTACGGCAAACACATCCGCCTGCAAGCCTGTTACGAAATAAACAACAACGAAAGAAGCTCCCTCGTCAAAGGATATGAAACCGACAGAAAAGACAACGTATTAACCATAAGAGTACAGTATCAGTTTTGAAATAGATGCAAGTCGGAAAAGAAGTCCGAAAAATAATTCATATTTTTGCAGGATGAAAAGGGTATCAGACATAAATTTCTGGCAACAACAATCGGGTTTGTATCCTATTCTCATGAATCCTAAATTCAGTGAGAGTAAGTTCATTATGCTTAATGGCGGAAATAAAGATTTCTGTTTGCAAACAATCTCGTCAGTAAACGATAACACTTCTTATTTTGCAGATTCGTGGTCAACCAATACGAAAAATTTCGTGGCGCTTGACCAGAATAATGTTCGGGTATATAACTGGTATGACAATAAAACGGAAAAATATCCATTAAAGCAGGTTGAAGAAAATGCAACTAAGTTTTATGCTTATTTATCTTCCAGGTCTTATAAAACGCCAAGCGACGCCGTTCCGTTTATTATAGATATCTTTCGAGAGTTGCGTAATTTAACCGGAGAAAAAGACCCCGAAGAGGCTTTAAATTTACTGTTCAGGCTTTTAATAAGTATAGATGACGATTATATAAACATAGATTCGGAAAAATGGGAAATAGACAATAGCGTTGTAGCGCCGTCCAATTTCGATTATTATGTCGGACGAATCCGGCAGGCAGTAAACTCCATTCATCCGAATCTGGATTTAATATTGCGCCATGTATCCGGAACGTTATTTCAAGAAGCACATAAAGAAATCCTTTACTTCAATCGCCAATCAGACTTGTTCGGAGGATTTTCCAATAAGTTGACAACCAAAAACGATACTTATTCGAGCGTACATTATACCCCGCCCTATTTAGCCCGCTCTATTGTTGAGAATTGTTTGAAACAAGTTGATCTGCAAAATAAAAACAACTTAAAGATTTTTGACCCGGCTTGCGGATCGTCCGAATTTTTGATTGAAACGCTGAAACAATTAAAACATTTAAAATATCAGGGAAACGTAAAAATTATCGGTTGGGACGCCTCGAAAAGCGCTGTTTGCACTTCACAATTTTTACTGAAATACGAACAGCAAACTCAGTGGGACAACGATACGTTGACATATGAAATCAGGCAGGTTACCGATTCTTTAGCCGAACGGTGGGACAATGACTATGATTTGATTGTTATGAATCCGCCGTTTGTATCGTGGGAATTGCTGAAAAGTAAGGATAAAAAAGAAGCTATTCTGAATACGTTAGGGAGTTCGTACGAACGGAAAAGGCCCAATATTGTAGGCGCTTTCTTTTATAAAGCAGCGAAATCCTTAAATGAAAACGGAGTAATCGGTTGCGTTTTGCCCTATTCATTATTGACTTCCGGGATTTACACAAAAATGCGTCACGAAATCAAAGAAGAGTTGAGCATAAACTTAGTCGCAAAACTTGGAAATTATATCTTTGAAAATGCGTTGACAGATGTTAGTTTTTTTATCGGTAAGAAAGGCAAATCCATTGCTCCGGCAAAATTAATATGGAGCAAGAATGAAAAAGGGGTTGCTCAGGATGTTCTGTTAGATTTAAGAAGAATGGAAGCGACCAATCAACCTGCTATTGAAAAAAACGATTACAGCATATATTCCAGTCCTGATTTTCCATTGAATACAGAAGACTGGAAGATTATTTCTCTCAAAAGCGATCCGTTCAAGAAAAATTTAAACTGCTTTGTCGCAGAAAAGAAATTATGCCCGACAGAAGATATTTTTACTATCAATCAGGGAGCGCTTTCGGGAGTTAAAAATATTTTCAAAATATCCTGCGAAAAGTATACCGCTTTACCCAAAAACGAACAAAAATTCTTCAGACCGGTTATAGCCAACCAATCCATTAAATGCGGACGGCTTAAAACATCCGAATTCATTTGGTTTCCGTATAATGAAAATGGAATCATGCTTAAAAATGAAACTGCATTGGAAGCCATATCTTTTGCCCGTGAAATATTGATCCCTCATAAAGAAATATTAGTCAAAAGGGAAGGAATTAAAGAATGGTGGGGTTTGACGCGGCCTCGAAACTGGCAATTTGAAAAAGGGATGAGGCTTTATTCTGGTCGATTCGGCAATTCCGATTCATTTGCCATCGACACAACCGGAAATTGCATCGTTGAAGAAGGAAATGCGTTTATCCCTGTCCGGAAATTCGACAAAGATGATTATTTCTTTTATCTGTCTGTATTTTCGAGTAACATTTTCGATGTATTGTTATCAATTTATACCAAACAATTAGCAGGAGGTAACTGGTATGATTTAGGCGCAAAATACACTAAAAACATTCCGATACCGAATGTCCACCTGCAAGACGTCAAAGAATCAGACCCATATTTCAGGCTCGTAGAATTGGGAAAAGAATTGGAACGTGGAAATTCTTACGTAAAACATGCTATAGGCGATGTTGTAAAAACATACTATCCCAATATATAGCATCCATGAAACCGGCAAAATTGATCGAAGACATAAACAAGAGTTGTAAAACCTCTATCAGCAACGCTTTTCATCTGGCGCAAAAGAACGCAATCCATTACGCTATTGAAGGAACATCTCTTGCCGTAAACAGATTTGAGCCATCGCCGGAATCCGTGAAAGTCTTAAAGATGAAAAACATGCTCAACCTCATTGGCATATAACTTCAAACCAAGCTATTGAAAATACTTTCGACAAATATGCGGATGCTTTCGGCAAACCGGACTTTCCTCAACTGTTAGAAACCGAAAAACAAAAAGTATTCGATGTTAAGAAAATCCACTTTGCAATGAATGGCAATTGGCAGACCGGCACAAGTCATATTCATCAAATCAATGACGAACAGCAAATTGTAAATTGGTTACAAGGGCTGTTAGCTCATATAAGAACGGAATTAGACGCATAATCGTGTAATTTCGTCAATCAAGGGTGGAATTAATTACTCAAACCGCTTTCAGGCTCATATCAAGGCTTTTTACGGAATGGGTGAGGGCGCCTGCGGAGATATAGTCTACTCCGGTTTCCGCATAGGCGCGTAATGTATCAAAAGTAATTCCGCCGGAAGATTCGGTTTCGTAGCGTCCGTTGATGCGCCGGACGGCTTCTTTTGTATCTTCTACGCTGAAATTATCCAGCATGATGCGGTCTATGCCGCCTGTATTTAGGGCCTGGGTTAACTCGTCAAAATTACGGACTTCTATTTCTATCTTGAGGTTTTTGCCTTTTTCCTTTAAATAATGCCTGGCACAGGTAATTGCCTGCTCTATGCCGCCGGCAAAATCAACATGGTTGTCTTTTAATAATATCATATCAAACAAGCCGATACGGTGATTCGCGCCACCTCCGGCCTTCACAGCTTCTTTCTCCATCAAACGCATTCCCGGCGTTGTCTTACGGGTATCTAAAACCTTTGTATGCGTTCCTTCCAGGGCTTTAACATATTTACGCGTAACCGTAGCGATACCGCTCATCCGCTGCATCACATTCAGCGCCAAACGTTCCGTTTGCAGCAGGGATTGCACTTTTCCTTCAACGGTAAAGGCAATATCGCCCTTCTTCACTTCCGAACCATCCTGTATAAATACGTCTACTTCCAAATCCGGGTCAAAATGATGAAAAATACGTTTGGCCATTTCAACGCCGGCTATAACGCCGTCTTCTTTTATAATCAACCGGCTCTTTCCTCTGGCAGTAGAAGGGATGCAGCACAATGTTGTATGGTCGCCATCGCCTATATCTTCGGCAAAGGCCAGTTCTATCAGTTTGCTTATTAATTGATCCATGCGTTATTCTATTCTTATTGATTGTATTACCGCTTTATCGCCATCCAGTTTGTACGTAACATTCACCCGGAACTCTCCTTTGGATGTGGGTAGTTTGCCGACAAAAAAACCGGTATCTTTTTTATCGGCATTATGCACTACGGAGAAACCGCTCGGTTTATTCGTCCCGAAAAAAGTATTCAGCATGGCAACAGCTTCAGCTCCATTACATTTCTTTGAAGAACCGGGAACGGCCATATCTACCTGGCTATCCATAAAAGACGTAAGCGAAGACGCATTTCCGGATTTGAAAGCATTGGATATAGGGGTAATATCGGCAGCGCGTACGGATAAGAACGAGAATACCAACGTAAGAATAATGATTAATCGTTTCATAATCTCTCTTATTTTTTTAGTAAATTAATGAACAAAGGTGGGCAAAAATTACTACTTTAGCAACATAACAACGTTAAATTTGAATTTGTCCGGTAAATGAAGATCGTTTTATTGGTTACAGGAAAAACAGACAACCCCTGGCTGAAAGAGGCTGTCGGAGATTATTGCAGCCGGATTGCGCATTATTTCCCTTTCGAAATAATAACGTTATCCGACGTCAGAAATGCAAAAAACTTATCCGAGGCACAACAAAAGGATAAGGAAGGGGAGGCAATCCTGAAAAATCTCCAACCGGGAGACTATTGCGTCCTTTTAGATGAAAAAGGCAAAGAGTTTACCTCCGTACAATTCGCTACTTACCTGGAGAAAAAAACACATTCCGTACGGCGGCTTGTTTTTATCGCAGGCGGCCCGTATGGTTTTGGAGAAGCCGTATACCAAACGGCTCCGGAAAAGGTTTCATTAAGCAAAATGACTTTTTCCCATCAAATGATTCGCTTACTCTTTACCGAGCAGCTCTATCGCGCCTGCACAATCATTCACCATGAGCCTTACCATCACCGGTAGAAAAGTTGTATTATTTTTATGATCATGTATCGCGCCTTCGGCTGATTATTTATTTAATTCCCTGATGCGGACGGCTACTTCTTCCATCAGCCATTTGGGGGTGGAGGTGGCGCCGCAGACGCCTGCGTTTTTTACGCGAGGCGGCAACGGCTCTGTTATTTCCAGGGCATTGGATATAAAAACCGAATCCGGATTCGCTTTCAGGCATTCTTCAAACAGCATTTTACCGTTCGAGCTTTTTTCGCCGGCTACAAAATAAATCCAATCATGGGCAGAGGCAAATTTTTTTATCCCCGGAAGACGGTTGGCTACCTGACGGCAAACGGTATCGAAGGAGTTGAACTGAACGGCGGGAGATATTCTTTCACGAATCATTTGTTCGATTTCACGTAAGCCATCCAATGATTTGGTCGTTTGCGAAAATAAGATAATAGCCCGCGAGAAATCAATCTTATCCAAATCTTCCATTTTTTCAATCACAATGGCTGTCCCGTCCGTTTGGCCGACCAATCCGTTCACCTCGGCATGTCCTTTCTTTCCATAAATGACCAGTTGCGCATTTGTTTCCTTCGATTCCTGGTAGCGCTTATGGATTTTCTGTTGCAAACGCAGTACGACAGGGCATGTGGCGTCTACTATCTTAATCCGGTTCTTCTGCGCTGTTTCGTAGGTAGAGGGGGGCTCGCCATGCGCACGCAGCAAGACGGTTTTATCTTTCAGCCGTTCCAGTTCTCCATGCCCGATCGTATGCAATCCCAACGCTTTCAACCGTTCTACTTCCAAGCTGTTATGTACAATATCGCCCAGGCAATACAAACTATTTGTACTGTTAAGCTCGCGTTCGGCGCTCTGAATCGCATTTACTACGCCAAAACAAAAGCCCGATCCGCTATCTATTTCTACTTTTATCATGCGTTTACTACCCGGTAGTATTGCTCCAGCAGCCATTTTTTCTGATCGGGAATGCTCATATACGAATTATCCAGCGCCAAAGCGTCTCCGGCTTGCCGCAACGGGCTTTCCTTACGGGTAGAGTCGATATAGTCCCGTTTCTTCACATTTTCGAGAACCTCTTCATAAGAAGCTTTTTCGCCTTTAGCAATCAATTCTTCCACCCGGCGTTCGGCGCGTACTTCGGGGCTGGCGGTAACGAATATCTTCAGCTCTGCGCCGGGGAAAACAACCGTCCCGATATCCCGTCCATCCATAACGATTCCTTTCGCCTTTCCCATTTCCTGCTGTTTGGCAACCAATTCCCTCCGGACAAACCCTAAAGCGGCAACGGCGCTCACCCAGCCGGCCACTTCCATACTCCGGATTTCTTTCTCTACATTTACTCCGTTAAGATAAGTATCCGGCCTGCCGGTATCCTTGTTTAATTGAAACGTTAGCCGGATATCCGAAAGGCTTTCCTGCAATGCTTTTTCATCAATTCCGCCGTCTTTAATTAATTTATTCCGCATGCAGTAGAGCGTTACCGCACGATACATGGCTCCCGTATCTATATATGTATAGCCAATCTCTTTTGCCAAATCCTTCGCCATCGTACTTTTCCCACTGGAAGAAAAGCCATCTATGGCAATTACAATTTTTTTCATATGTAACAAATGTTCTATTTACGGTTTACGGTTTAAAATCGCTCAGGGTAGTAGATACGCTCACCATTAAAGACAAGACCGACGGATGGTATTTAGCCACAGAAACTCCCACATCAAACATTTTAACAGAAATCCCCGCCCCGGCCGAAAAACCGGACAATGTATTACCGCCTCCTTGCAACTTCATATCCATCGTTGTTTTAGGATTAAAGCCAACCCCTATCCAAAAATTATCCGACGGCAGATAATCCAGGCCTAAAATCAAATGCTTCGTAAACGTTTTAAAAGAAAAATCCGTAAGATACATCCCCGTGAGAGAAAAACGGAAAGGGGCGTGCGCCATTTTCTTACTCATGCCAAGTTGTATATCCCAAGGCATTTTATAGCGCTTCTCATCATACGCCTTTAATTGTGCGCCGATATTTTTCAAGGCAATCCCAAAAGAGAATTCTCTTTCGGAATTGTAATAGCTTAACCCGGCGTCTACGGCCAGTCCTAATGAAGTATAACTTTCCAGCGAAGCATACAGAAACTTCAGCGAAAGCCCGCCCCGCCATCGTTCAGACAAGTTTCTCGAATAAAATGCATGTACGCCTATATCTTTTACGGAGAAATCGCCTGTCGTTATATTTTCTTCCGTCGTTTGTTTGAAATTTCCATAACTGATAAAATTAGCGCCTGCCCCCCATGCGCCATTTTCTCCGATTGCTTTGGCAAACAAGGCGTTTCCGACATTAATATCGGAAATAAAATTCATGTAATTAAGGTTAACCATCTTATCCATCTCGGCGCCCAATAACGCCGGATTATGAAAAGCAAGCGACGGGTCTCTTTCTATAAGGGAAACCGTATTTCCCCCCAGCGCATTAACCCTTGCAGAAGAAGGATACCGCAAAAAAGTAAAGACTTCTTCGCCGTTCCAAGCCATTGCAACGGGAGCGGCAAGCAGCAGGAAGAGTACATAACATATATTCTTCATCTTATTTTTCACAAAAAACATTCAAAGATACATTCATTCAAAAAAAAGTATTTACTTTATACCGCTTTATTAAAAATAACAGTAACCATTTACACAACGGAAAAAACGGAGAAAAGGTATATCCGACCCTCAAAATTTGCTTTCGCAGAAAAAAAAGCAAAAAAAAACCGAAGTATTTCCCTGTTTTGCGAATGATATACAAAAAAATCGTATTTTTGCCGTATCGAGAAACACATAAAATCAGAATAAAACGTATGGAAATTAAAAAATCGAAAAAAGCAGACTTGGAAGGAGGCAAAGGGTTAAGCCTCTTTATGGGGATGGTGATTGGCCTTGCCGTCATGTTCGTTGGGTTCGAATGGGGAACCTATGACGTGGTAGTAGCGACGTCTGACGCCATTGCCGACGTTATTGCCGAAGAAGAAATAGAAATCACAAGGCCGGAAGACACCCCTCCTCCCCCGCCCCCCCCTCCTGCGCCGGTAGCTTCAGAGGTATTGAACGTCGTAGAAGACAATGTTGTCCTTGAACAACAGGAAATCATATCCTCCGAAGACAACCAGATGGAAGCCCAGGTTCAAACCTATGTAGCTCCCGCCGTGGTAGAAGAGGAAGAAGAATCCGCGCAACATATCTTTACTGTGGTAGAAGAGATGCCCCAGTTCCCCGGAGGAGACGGCGAATTGTTATCGTTTCTCAGCCGTTCAATCAAATATCCTGTCATTGCGCAGGAAAATGGCATTCAAGGGCGCGTAACCTGCGCATTTGTCGTAAATCGTGACGGTTCCGTAGTAGACGCCGAAATACTTCGCGGCGTAGACCCTTCTTTGGATAAAGAAGCGCTTCGTGTGATAAACACCATGCCGAAGTGGGTTCCCGGTAAACAAAGAGGTAAACCGGTTCGCGTAAAATATACGGTACCTGTTACGTTCAGATTACAGTAAACTCATTCCATCCTATTCTTAAGGCTGCTCTGAAACAGGCAGCCTTTTTTGCTTTAACTTCAATTAGCCATGCTATCATTTGACGAAATACTCCAACGCATAGAACAGGAGGTATCCTGCCTTCCTTTTAATTATCCCCCGGATAGTTTATACGCTCCCATTAAATATATTCTTTCATTAGGAGGAAAACGTATCCGCCCGGCGCTTGCGTTAATTGCCTGCAATATCTACAAAGATACGATAGATGACGCGATTGCCCCGGCGCTAAGCCTCGAAGTATTCCACAACTTCACGCTACTGCATGACGATTTAATGGACCAGGCGGATAAAAGAAGAAACAATCCTACCGTTCATAAATTATGGAATGCCAACACGGCTATATTATCGGGAGACGCCATGGTAATAGCATCCTATAAAATAATTGCAGGCAGCAAACCGGAATTTCTAAAAGAACTGATCGACCTGTTTACAACCACTGCCCTGGAAATTTGCGGAGGCCAGCAATATGATATGGAGTTTGAATCAAGATCGGACGTCGGCGAAGCGGAATATCTTGAAATGATACGCCTTAAAACCGCCGTATTACTTGCCTGCGGTTTGAAAATGGGAGCAATCACAGGAGGCGCGCCGACAAACGATACGGCGCATCTCTATCGATATGGCCTCAATATAGGATTGGCTTTTCAGTTAAAAGACGATTTATTGGACGTTTATGGAGACCCCGGCACATTCGGTAAAAACATAGGAGGAGACATTGTATGTAATAAAAAAACCTTTTTGCTTATAAACGCCTTAAAGAAAGCGACGCCCGGAGAACAAAGGGAGCTTTGCCAATGGCTTGCTAAAAAGGAATTCGACCCGGCAGAAAAGATTGAAGCGTTCAGGCGCATATATAATGAATCAGGATTAAAAGAAATGACAGAAGCAAAAATACAGGATTATTACGACAAGGCGTTAAACCACCTGGCAAGTTTAAGCGTTCCCGAAGAGAAGTTGAGCGTATTAAAAGAAGCCGGCCATATCCTTTTACACCGGGTGTCTTAACAAATGAAGCTAATAGATACGCACTGTCATTTATATCTGGAAGAATTTGACGCCGACAGGGAAAATTTAATTCACGAAGCGCTTGCATCAGGCATTGATACGATTCTTTTGCCCAATGTAGATACGGCAACGATCGGCGCAATGCATCAATTATGCGCCCGCCATCCCGGTTTTGCTTATCCGATGATGGGCTTGCATCCCACAAGCGTGAACAAAGAGTATCCCGCTCAACTAAAAGAAATAGAAGACCGGTTAACCCAACGAAGCTATTGCGCCATCGGAGAAATCGGGATCGACCTCTATTGGGATAAAACATTCTTACGCGAACAGAAAGAAGTATTTGAAAAGCAATTGCAATGGAGTATCGAACTCGGTTTGCCGGTTGCAATCCATACGCGTGACGCCTTTCCCGAAGTATTTGAATGTATAAGCAAAACAGGGGCGGATAAGCTCAAAGGCGTTTTTCACAGTTTTTCGGGGACAAAAAATGATCTGGACAAGATTAAGCAATTGAAAAATTTCAAATTAGGCGTCAGCGGGGTCGTAACATTCAAAAATTCCGGGTTGGCAGACGTTTTGCAACAAGCGACAATTGACGATATCGTATTAGAAACGGATGCGCCTTACCTGTCGCCCGTCCCTTTCAGGGGAAAGCGGAACGAACCCACTTATATTTGGAAAACAGCAGAAAAGATAGCCGCTATATATAATGCAAGCATTGAAGAGGTCGTTTTAATCGCCCGGCGAAATGCCTTAAACCTATTTAACGGGGTAACGAAAGCCCTCTAACGGTATAAAAACTTAATGGTATACAAAATTATCCTATCCATATTGCGCATATATAAAGCAAAAACTTTAGATTTGTGAGCTGAAACGTTTGCAGTTGTGAATTTTTTCGTAATTTGCGCTCGTTTTGTATGGGGACGATACTCATTGGGAGAGATGCTCGAGCGGTTGAAGAGGCACGCCTGGAAAGCGTGTATACGCCTAAAGCGTATCGCGGGTTCGAATCCCGCTCTCTCCGCCTCAACATCATGGATTATTAACAATAATTGAATAAAAACAATAAAGAGAATTATTAATCTTAAAAATTGAACACACAATGAAAAAGTTATTTGCAAAAGCATTTCTGATTTTATGTGCCTTTGGAACTTCTACTTTAGTATTCGCTCAGGAAGCCGTTGTCGAGGGTGGCGGTTTTCATCAGGAGTTGAAAACAAAATTTATTGAAGGTAGCGCCGACTTTATGAGTTTGGTTGCTATTACTTTGGTACTTGGGTTGGCCTTCTGTTTGGAAAGAATCATCTATCTGAACTTAGCGGACATTGATCCTACGAAGCTATTGAAAGGTATCGAAGATGCGTTAGACAAAGGAGACGTAGAAGGAGCAAAAGCGATTGCCCGCGATACAAGAGGCCCTATTGCCTCTATTGCTTATCAAGGTTTGACGAGGCTTGACCAAGGCGTTGATATCGTTGAAAAATCAATTGTTTCTTATGGCGGCGTGCAGAGCGGTTTACTGGAAAAAAACCTGTCATGGGTAACCTTGTTTATTGCGATGGCTCCGTCATTAGGGTTCTTGGGAACGGTAGTAGGGATGGTAATGGCGTTCGATAAAATCGAACAGGTAGGCGATATCAGCCCGACGGTTGTTGCCGGCGGTATGAAAGTGGCCTTGATCACAACGATCTTCGGGCTTATCGTGGCATTGATTCTTCAGGTATTTTATAACTATCTGCTAAACAAACTGGAAGGCATCCTGAACAAGATGGAAGACGCTTCTATCACATTAGTAGATACGGCTATTAAATACTATGTAAAATTTAAAAAATAACTCGGACAATGGCTGTAACTAAAATAAGAAAAATCTCAAGTTGGGTTCTAATCCTTTGTAGCGTCATTACATTGGCGGTATTAGGATTGTTCTTCTTCGGCGGAGACAATGAACCCTATAAAGGAGAGATGTGGAATCCGGTATATGTGGATTTATTGCTTTACTGGCAATATATCTTGTTTGGCGTAACCGCATTAGCCGGCGTTTTACTCGGCGCCTGGCAGTTTGCATCTTCTTTCAAGAATAACCCCAAAGGCGGTATTATGGGATTAGCAGTTCTGGTATTATTTTTTGCCATGCTGTTCCTTACGTACACATTCGGAGGCACAACGCCGGTAAATGTATTAAACTCGGAAGCGCAGGCTTACAACGTTCCTTTTTGGTTGAAAATAACCGACATGTGGCTATTCTCTACCTATATCCTTACCGGATTGGTTATTCTTGCAATCATAACCGGTAGCGTAAAAAGAATTATCAGTAAGTAAAGTCGCAAAAAAAGAACTGCAATATGAACAGAAAAAGAAAAGCGCCCGGAATTAATGCCACATCATCTGCGGATATCGCTTTCATGCTGCTTCTTTTCTTCCTTATGACATCTTCCATGGATACAGATAAAGGTCTCCCGAGAAGGTTGCCTCCTCCTATTCCTAAAGATCAGAAAAAGGATGATATCGATGTTAAAAAGAGAAACATTATGGTTGTGCTGATTAATACGAACAATCAAATTCTCTGTAATAATGAATACATCGAGATCAGGCAATTGAAAGAGATGGCGATGGAATTTATCGACAATCCGTATAATGATGAACATAAACCTGAGAAAACGCTGACGGACGTCCCCTATTTCGGTGAAATGATGGTAACTAAGAATCATGTTATCTCCTTACAAAACGACCGCGGAACGGAATATCAGGCTTATATCAATGTCCAGAATGAATTGGCGGCCGCATATAATGAGTTAAGAAATGACGTTTCCAGAAAGAAATTCGGCAAAGCATTCGCCGATTTGGACGAAGATCAACAAAAGGCTGTGCAAATGATATACCCTCAAAAGATATCGGAAGCAGAACCTAAAAATTATGGAGAGAGTAAATAATGGGAAAGTTTAGTAAATCCGGAGGCCGCGAGATGCCCGAATTAAACACTTCTTCATTACCCGACTTAGTATTTGCGTTCCTGTTCTTTATCATGATGGTAACAACAATGCGCGAGGTAACTCTTAAAGTAGTTTTCAGAGCCCCGCAGGGTACGGAACTTCAGAAGTTGGAGAAAAAATCGCTTGTCACATTCCTTTACGTAGGCGAACCATCACAGGAGTTCAGGACAAAGATGGGTACTGAAACACGCGTTCAGTTGAACGACCAGTTTGCTGAAATCAACGAGATACAGGATTATATCGCACAGGAAAAATCAAGTATGAAAGAAGAAGACCAACCATTTATGACTGTGTCTATTAAAGCCGACAGAGGAACAAAAATGGGGGTTATCTCCGATGTGAAACAAGCGCTTCGTGAAGCGTATGCGCTAAAGATCAGTTATTCGGCACAACCTCGTGTGAACTAATAACCTGATTCTATACACAAATAAAAAGACCGCCTCATAATGGGGCGGTCTTTTTATTTAGCGCCATCATTCACGTTATATACCTCTTTATACAGGCAGGCTTTGATATCGTCAAAACTTTTTCCCAAATCTATCCGGCCACAGGTCATTAACCGCATCGGAAGCCATGAATCTCCTTTATTATAAGGCGGCTGTAGATAGGCGTGATTGTCCGGTATAAAACCTAACCGTTCATAGAAACCTATTCTCCGCCTGCTTAATTCGTCTGTGGGTAATTCTACTTCCAAAACGACCGGACGCCTTGCCTGCGCTATGAACTGTTTCATCGCTACAGCGCCAAACCCTCCGTTACGAACCGTTTCGTCAATAGCAAAATGTTCAACGTACACAAACGCATCAAATATCCATCCGGTAATAAAACCGATATATTTATCATTCGCCAGAAGAGCATACACGTTGAATTTAGGTTCCTTATCAAGCAATTCTCTGAAAAGAGGCACACTCCTCCGCTCCGTTTCGGGAAAAGAGGTTATATACGTCTCTTCTATCTTCGCCAATAAGACGTCGGCGGAGTTTGTTAATTTTCTGTACCCGACGGCTGGCATTCCTTGCGCAAAAATAAATCCGGAGATTCTTCATTCGCAATGAGAATAGTAGCCCAATACAACCATTCCGTTGCCGATTGAAGGATTTCCGGATTAATTGATTCCACATTATCTTTCGGATGATGATAATAACCGCCACCCACGGCTCGAAGGTCTGCGCAAGGATAACCCGCTTTCTTAAAGACAGCCCCGTCCGTACGCGGCCTTGTCCGGTATGTATCCTCATACATAATTAAGCGACGATGCACATAAGAGCGGTTCGCCTTTTCCAGAAAAGTCGCTAAACCCGGTACGGTATACCCATAACCAGCGGCCAGCCCCTCTCCCGCTCCCATCTGTTCAAGGTTTAATATGGCAATCATTTTGTCTTTCGGCAGAACAGGGTATTGCGTATAAAACGTACTACCGGTCAGTCCGGCTTCCTCTCCGTCCACACTCATAAAGACAATACTCCGTTTCGGTTTGACAGCCGCTTTAGACAATGCTTCTGCCACGCCAAGCAGCGCCGCGGAAGAAGCGTTGTTGTCATTCGCTCCCTCAATATGCCAGGGGATCATCCCCAAATGGTCTAAATGAGCGGAAATCATTATATATTCATCGGTTAAATTCGGATCGCTCCCTTTTATAATCCCTAAAATATTTTTCCCCGTCGCATCCGGGTTATAAGTAGAAATCATTTTCATATACGCTTTCTTTCCGGTATCAAACGAGGCGGGACGCTTTGTTTCGTATATCCCTTTGACGGTTTCCTTACAGGTTCTTCCCGTTCCCAGAAAAATATCTTCCATCACCGGCTCTGTGATATGGCAATAGATGAAATCGGGATTATATAGCGCATTCGGCCCGGGAACCCATTTATACAACATCCCTGCAGCGCCATGCGAAGCGGCATTCGCCAACTTAGACTGGTGTAAGGTATGCTTGTACCACATCGCAATCGTATCCGGATGCTTACTAAGATTAGGCGTCTCGCCTTCAATTAAGACAATTTTTCCTTTTACATTTATCCCTTTATAATCATCGTAGCCCAATTCAGGCG
This sequence comes from Tannerellaceae bacterium, assembly GCA_031288515.1. GTDB lineage: Bacteria > Bacteroidota > Bacteroidia > Bacteroidales > Tannerellaceae > DFXE01. The sequence continues at coordinate 7,858 of JAITRG010000072.1, read as the reverse complement.
CGGAGACGCCGAATCCGGCATATACAATGTCGGCCGTTACCTCCCCGTTTCCCGAATTATTTCCGGCAAACCATCCATCCGCCCAGGGATATTCTTTCATAACCCAGGCAACGCCTTTCTTTCCCGCCGGCGTAGGAAAAAGGACAGACATGGCGCTACCTGCCTTTATTTCCACACAAGGATGCGGATATTCCTGCAAATAACTACCGTTAGTCCCTCCCGGGATTAAATTCCATTCTTCAAAATAGCCCTTTACTATCTCAACGGCTTTTTCCATTCCGGGAGAACCGGCCAAACGCCCTTGTAAAGAAGAGTCCGACAATTGCCTTACATAACCGAGCAACTTCGCGGAAGTGATATAGCGATGCATGGCGTCAAGGTAGTTTTCTTCATCCGTTAATTCGTTATTCGTTGATTGAGCGGCTAAAGAAGAAGTAAATAGCAGCGCGAACAGCAGGAATATCGTCTTTTTCATATTCATATATTATTTACAGTAATGCTTTCCCTTTCTCCGTAGTAAAATATTTCTGCAAAGGGCTTGAAGGCTTTGTGGGTATACGCATGGCCAACAGTCCTTCTTCAAGCAAAGGCCTGATAATATTCTGCCTGAAACGAGTCCGGTTGGATTGCTTTACCATTTGCATCATATCCTGTATGGGCTGCGGCTTTACGCAGGCTTCCAAAATACTTTCCGCTTTCTCTACATACGATATATCGATACCGGGGCAGGCTTCCGATAATTTTGAATAATAAACCGGCCATTCTTTCGGCATGTCCGGTTTTTCTTTGGTAACTTCGGGCGACGCCTCTTTCCGGGATTTATCTATCCCTTCAAAGGCGGTAAGCCCTTCTGCTTTTCCATAGGTTATAGAAAAAACGAACTTTTCTCCATTTTGCACTTCTATTCCATACGATTTATCATATAGAAGGGCATACTTTCTGATTATCCTCATTCCCGAACCGGGCTCTCCCATCCAGTCCATCGCCTGAAATACGTTTGTTATCAATGGATTTTTCGTATGAGATTCAGGAATATCGGATGTTATTGTCCCAGTCTGATAAGGCCTTGTACCATTTTCCGTAATGACTTTATCGGAAAAGATTAAGAACCGCGACGGATATTTGTGCGTATAGTCCCGGTGAACTAACATATTTGTCGCCACCTCTCTAAATATCTTTTTACGTACATCAATCATTTTACCGTCCAGTTCCAGCGTCCTCTCCGGCAAATTGCGTTTCACAAAGGACATCAATCGCTGATAAGAATCAATCAGATTGGAAAAGATGATGTCCCTGTTGTCATATTTATTTTCGGGATAATCGGAAGATGGCTGCGTGTATTTTTTATAGCTGATATTCCTGTAGATAGCATCTGTACGATGGGTAGACGGGCAACAATTCTGGATTGTTGCCTCTTCTCCGAAAAGCAAGACGGCTGCCAACACAAAACCTTCTTTACTATTGTTTAAAGGGTCTCTACGCCAAAAACCGGCCGTATGCAGCATTTCTTCATCCGTAAGGCCAAGCCAGGGATGATCCGGATTCGCCGCCGAAATATAATAGCGCATCTTCCGGAAAGCTGCCTCATCAAAATCATGCATCCGCAGGAAAGGGCAAACGATATTTTCAGAAGATTCTTCTCTTTTTCTCAAATAAATATTCTCAACCAAATTATAACTATAGCTGACGTCGCTTACTTCGGTACCGAACCGGTCATATATCTTCCCCCGGTAGCGTTGCACATCCTGGCACGGAGGTATGGTAAGGCAGATAACCGTCTTGCCGTCCAAATCTACTACAGTCGGGGTTAATGATACTGCCGGGGAAAACTCATTTTCCAGCGTATACCGAATCTTATTCATCATGTTTTCCAGGTACAGGCCTGCCACGCCGATGATTTTCCCGAAATCCTGCACGCCAATAATAAGCGTTCCGCCTTCCTTATTCATGAAAGAACAGATTGCCTGGAACACCGAATCTACTATTTCAGTTGTACAATTACTAAATTCCACAAAAGGATTCTCTCTTTCACTAATAAGTTGTCTTAGGTTTTTCGCATCCATACTACAATACAAGGGTAATTTGCCCTAAAGATATACAATATTTCTGTAAAATCGGATTTATTTATCAGTAAACGTGACAATTTCGCTCTTTTTATCAATAAAACAGGTAAAAAGCTATCCCAGCAATGTCCCATGACAGTCCCGTGCGCCATTGATGCAGGCCGCCGATTATTGAATCAAAAATGGTTTTTTATATTTTATACTCTGCCTGCCATCATAGCCATATACTTCTATATATATAATGTACAGACCCGTCAGCAAATGCATCCCATCAGCGTCTTTCCCGTTCCATACGAGTTCTCCCTCCATGCCCATTAATTGATGATTGGCTATCCCGGCAACCCGGCGGCCATTCAGGTCATAAACATACGCCCTGCAATGATAGTTCGGATGATTCAACTGATACCGGATATGGTATAATCCGTCAGGCGCTAAAACAGGCGGTTCAATATGCGTTGCCGGATTATCCTCTTTTTTATATTGTTGGGAATTTTGGTAACCCGGCGTACCGTAGCCGGCAATCGCTATGGCCGAAGTCCAGTTAGACATTTCCTGCGTAGGGGCGTCCGGGTCAATTCGCTCCAAAGCAACGCCCTTCTGGTCTTTTATGGAAGCGGCATGCCATTTGGAAGAATAACTCGCCTCATCTATCAGCGCTCCGTCTGCTTCACGAAATAACACAAGGGTAGCCGACGTATTGGCAAGTACCGGCAGTTTCAACTCATATAATACATCAGGGGAAGAGATGAAGTAGAACGGTTTGACGCCACCCACATCCTTTGATAATAAGGCGTAGCCGCCTTCTTCTATAACCGCATCCACGCCGGATAAAGGATAATGGGTATTTAAAGAACCATCCGGTTTACGGGTAGCGATAGCTAGTCCTTTTAAGGAAAGGCGGCGCCGGGAACGATTATACAACTCTATATACTCGCTTCCCCCGGTATAGGGATTGGGTAGTAATTCATTAAAAATCAGCTCGCCGGGTTCGACGTCCGGTTCGGCGGGTTCTTCCGGTTTTTCGGGATTCTCAGGATTCTCAGTCTCGCCATCGAAAGAGAGTTCCAGGGCCAGATCAATGAGCGCCCCGTTCGTCAGGTCAAAAAGATTATCCCACGCCAGATAATAGTCCGTTTCGATTTCCAGACGATTGGAAAATTTTACATTTACAAGGGACTGATCTTCGCCATAAGCGATACGGACAGTTTCTCCCAAACCGTCGATGGTGCAGGAAGCGTCAGAAATATCAACCGGAGAGCTGAACACAAACTGTAATTCATACGAACTAAGTTGTCTGACGTCTACAAGTTCCGCCTCGGGAGATTCTTCCGGCGAAGGGTCTGTCGTATTTTCCGACACTTCGATATTATCAAAATAAAAATTACTTATCCGGCTTTTAATATACCGGCAGAGAATCCGCATTTGCGCCCTGGGCTGTACCGGTATATATTTCATGGTATAACTTCCTTCTTCCTGATAAGACGATTCGCCGCTTGTACGGGTATATAATGTCCAACGTTTCCCATCGTCTAATGTTAAACGGACAGATGCAAATTTTCCGACGGATAAACTTTCTCTTCCTTTAATACACAATTTAGCCGTTTTAGCGCCTTCTTTCGCGTATAAGGATATCTGGCCCGCGTTATTCCCTATCTGGATATAATAGCTAATATCATCATCCGTATATACCTGGATACGCGCATTGTTGGCGTTTGTAGCTTTAAAGCCTAATGCCACATCTATTTCCCAGCTCATCGTATCATTATAGCCTGTGGGGATGTACAGAGACGCCTCTCCCGCTTCGCCCAGAGGAGAAACAAATTCCAATTGCCCCGAAGCGTTTATTGCAAACATGTCAACATCGCCCTCCCAGGGATTGTCGGAGGTAACGCCTGTACCGGAAAAAGATTCTTTAAACTGTGAAAATGAACAAATTGGAAGTAAAAGTCCGAAAAACAATAATATTTGCTTCATGGCTAACAAGTTTTGTAATAATTAATCTATCTTTGCGCACTATTTCGGCAACAATCAAAATGCACGCCGGCAGAATGGCGCGCAAAGATATAATTACTTATTAAACAAAACAAATTAATCAGCGCTCAAAATGAAAGTAGCTATTGTTGGAGTGAGTGGAGCGGTGGGACAAGAGTTCCTGCGCATACTTGACGAAAGAGATTTCCCGATGGATGAGCTTGCGCTTTTCGGTTCATCCCGCAGCGCCGGACGCGCTTATTCCTTCCGCGGTAAACAACACGCCGTGAAAGAATTAAAACACAACGACGATTTTAAGGGAATCGACGTAGCTTTTGTTTCAGCCGGCGCCGGCACATCCATTGAATTTGCGCCGACCATCACAAAACACGGAACAGTGATGATAGACAATTCAAGCGCGTTCCGTATGGACGAAGATGTTCCTTTGGTAGCGCCCGAAGTAAATGCAGAAGATGCGTTAAACCGCCCGCGCAACATTATCGCCAATCCCAATTGCACAACAATCCAGATGGTTGTCGCATTAAAGGCCATTGAAAAACTGTCGCATATCAAACGTGTGCACGTATCTACCTACCAGGCGGCAAGCGGCGCAGGAGCAACCGCCATGGCCGAACTGATCAAACAATACGAACAAATCCTGAAGGGAGAAGAACCTACGGTTGAAAAATTCGCTTATCAGTTGGCTTACAACCTGATTCCCCAGGTGGATGTTTTCACAGACAATGGTTACACCAAAGAGGAGATGAAGATGTATAATGAAACGCGCAAGATTATGCATTCCGATATTGAAGTAAGCGCAACGTGCATACGCGTACCCGTAATACGCGCCCATAGCGAAGCAACCTGGGTAGAAACAGAACGCCCCGTCGGCATAGAAGAAGCCCGCAAAGCGTTTGCCGAAGCGGAAGGTATCGTATTGCAGGACGATCCTGCGAATAAAGATTACCCAATGCCCCTGTTCACCGCCGGCAAAGACCCCGTCTACGTAGGCCGCATCCGCAAAGACCTGACCCATCCAAACGGCCTGACATTCTGGACAGTCAGCGACCAAATCAAAAAAGGCGCCGCGCTGAACGCCGTCCAGATAGCGGAATGGCTGATTAAAAAAGAGGCGGTTAAATCCAGAGAAGAGGCGCACGACTGAATGAGATGCTATTGGATAACATTGACGACCCTCTTGCTCTCATTACTCTTTTTCTCATGTAATAGAGAAACAGGAGAAGGTCGTTATTTCTTAGGTATGGCTGAAAAAGCCATGACAAACTCTCCCGACAGCGCCTTACAAGCGCTAAATTCCATACTGTCCCCGGAAGATTTAAACAAAGATTTGTTTAACAAATACAACCTTTTGCTTATTCAGGCAAAAGATAAATGTTATCAGGATATTACCGGCGATTCGGTTATTTTTTCGATAAAAGAATATTATACTGATAAAAGAGACCCGCAAAATGCCGCCTTAGCCGCTTTTTATTGTGCGCGGGTATTACATGAACAGAAAAAAGAGATTGGCCGTACATTTAAAGCCTATTCTACAGCCATAGAACTGGCAACTAAAACCCGGGATTACAATCTGATGGGATTAGCGCAAGGTAATTTGGGTATCCTTTATCGTGAACATTCTTTATATGAAGAGGCTATAGCAATGAATAGAAAAGCCGCCGAAATGTATGAAAAAGCAGGAAATTATAAAAATAAGACACATGCGTTAAGTTTGATGGGGAATTGTTTCTTATTGAATAACAGGGTTGACAGCGCATTCCGGTATTATAATGAATGTATAAAATTTTCGGATCAGTACGGGATAACGGAATTACAATCGTCTGTAAGACAGAGCAAGGGTGTAGCATATCGTAAGGCGGGAGATTATCGATCAGCGAAAGAATGGCTGAACGATGCGCTTACATTTCTCCCCGACAGTATTGAGCAAGCCCGGATATTTATGAGTATTGCAAAAGTATATCTTGCCGAAAACAAAACAGATTCTGCCAAATATTACTTGAATCAGGCGTTGGACATGTCCCTTCATGAACCCAAGTTAGTACGTACTTCGTTTTCTATACTATCCCAGACAGAAGAAAATGAGGGACATTATTTACAGGCATTGAAACATTATAAAGAATATCACAACTATACGTTTAAGGTCTTTGACAGCGATAAAAACAATAAGTTGATGGAAATTCAACAAAAATATGATTTCGAAAAATTTAAAAGCACAAAAAACGCTTTAATTATAAAACAAAGAGGGGCGTTACTTATACTGTTATATATATTATTGATTGCATGCGTATTGATTCTGTTTTTTTACCGGGAATCTATACAAAACAAGAAATTCCTGCTGGAAGCCGAATGTAAAATAATAAGTTTATCTAAAATGGCAAAGGAATATTCCGGAGAAAAACAATCTTCAAAGGCCATTATTTTACAATATTTCAACATTTTACGAAAGGCGGCGCTGATAGGAACATATCTAACAGAAGATGAACGAAAGAGTGGACAAGGACTTCTGAAAAAATTCAATAAGCTTGTGTATGAGCAAGACAGTATGGATTGGGAGAAACTGTTTCAAGTGATGAATCAATTTAAAGACGGATTTTACAATAAGATACGTGAAAACTATCCTCAATTGAAAGATATGGAATTTCGCATTTGTTGCTTATCCTGTGAAACAGATTTTACTGATATGGAAATATCTGTTATTACTGGAAAGTCGGTAGATATGGTACGCAGACTTCGTTCTAATGTCCGAAAAAAAATAGGCATGGGGGCATATCAACAAGATTTCTATTCCTTTTTACTACAGAAATTATCCGACAAATAATCATATTCGATCCCCCAACCCTCATACCGTTTGCACGAAGGAAGCTCCCTATTAGTTACAAAAAGATGAGTAGTCATTTACTCATCTTTCTGATTATATACAACTTAGCTTTTCCGGCTATACAAAAAAAGATGATCCCTGTTTTCTATTAAATATAGAGTCAATACATTTAGTCCAAAATTTTAATATCTGCTTTTATGAAAAGAATAATCGTATCATTATTGTTCAGCACCTGTTTTCTACTGATTCCGGCAACTACTATGAGCGTTCCGGCGCTATCATCAAGTCTGCTCGGCGATTCAGTGAAAGAAATTGATTTGGATGGAGAACTTCCGGATAATAAGCAACGAACATTGAGAAAGCCAATTGAAGCGTTCATTGCAGGAGAATCTATTGAAGTGAATATTAATGCTGTTATGGAATTAGTTCTCATAACTATTTATAATGAGGCAGGGGATATTGTTTATCAACAATCTGAAAGTACAGACTCTGAGATGCATATTAATATTAATGCTCCACTATCTGAAGGAGAAGAATATATAATAGAATTTGCAAATTCACAAGGTCAGTATTTATATGGAAAATTTGAACTATAGTTATTTCTACTTTAACAGATTAAAAAAACGTGCAAAGAAAGAAGCTAAACCTGATACCGCCCGGAAACTGCTTTTTCAACAGGGAAACTCCCCTGCTAAACGATACTTTTTCACCTCTCCTTTCAGCTTTCAGCTTTGTTGCAACCGATTGGTTTACAGAATGAAAATCCTGTAAGAAGACCGTTCAGCCTCCTTTCAGGAAACCGGAAGAGAGGGATTTATTCCCAAAAAAATCATTATACAGTCTTCAGTAAACCATTATATACTCTTTACCAAACCATAATAATGCCTTTAGTAAACCATACTAATGGTCTGTTGAAGGCGTCATAGCGCTTTTTTTTAGTCTTCGCAATGCTTCATCAGAGTCTTCTCAATGGTTTACCAAAGGC